>JAKONK010000109.1 GCA_022701985.1 Actinomycetales bacterium | reverse complement strand
CGTCGTCGCAGCTCGCGGCCCTCGACGCCCTCGGCCCCGTGGTGCTGGTCGGGCGCCGCGCACAGGGCCTCGACGTCGTCCGGGCCGACGAGGCGGCGGGCACGGCGCTCGCGGTCGAGCACCTCGTGGGACTGGGCCACACCCGCCTCGCCCACGTCAGCGGCGGCAGCAGCGACGTGGCCCGCGAGCGCCGCGACGGGTTCCTCGCCGCGGCGCGCGCACGGGGGCTCGACCCCCTGGTGGTGGAGGGGGCGTTCAGCGAGGACGCCGGCGCGGCGGCGGCCGCGGAGGTGCTCGCCGCGGGGGTGACGGGGGTGTTCGCCGCCAACGACCGCGTGGCCCTCGGGCTCCTCGACGCCGCCCGCTCGGCAGCGGCGACCGGGTCGAGCGGCGAGGGGCCCCTGCTCGCCGTGGTCGGCTACGACGACAGCCCGCTCGCCCGCCTCGGGCACGTCCGGCTGACCTCCGTCAGCCAGGACCCGGGCGCGCTCGCCGCGGCCGCGGTGCGCACCGCCGTCGAGAGGCTCGACGGCGGTCGGGAGGATCCCGTCGACGTCGTCCTCGCTCCCCGCCTGGTGGTGCGCGGCTCGACGGGACCGCTCCCTCCCGTGCGCTCAGGCGGTGGCGCCACCTCGCGGTGACGAGGTGGTCCCCCGGACGACGAGCGACGGCTCCACCACGTCGTCTCCGGGGCTCGCGGGACAACCCTCCAGCTGGCCCACCGCGTGCTCGAAGGCCCGGCTCGCGAGCTCGGCCGGCTCCTGCCGCACGGTGGTGAGGTCGACCCCGGGCACCGAGGACAGCCGGTCGTCGTCGAAGCCGACCACCGAGAGGTCCTCCGGCACGCGGCACCCTGCTGACCGGAGGGCGTGCAGCAGGCCCGCGGCGCAGCGGTCGTTGAAGACCTGGACCGCGGTCGGAGCACCTGGCCGGTCGAGGAGCGCCAGGAGCGCCGGTGCTGCCCGGGCGCCGTCCACCTCGGTGGGTCCGCCCGGAACCACCGGCCACGGACCGTCGGGACGCTCGCGGGTCGAGGCGCTCCGGAAGGCACGGCGCCTGTCGGTCGCTCCCGGAGCGCGGCCCCCGTCGACGTGGGCGATGCGCCGGTGCCCCAGCGACAGCAGGTGCTCCACGGCCAGTCGGACCCCGCCGGCGTCGTCGGCGCGGACGGAGGAGACGCCGGGGGCGCCGCCGCGTGCGGCCACGACGACCAGCGGGTGACCGGCGGCGAGGGCCGCGAGCCGCTCGACGGGGAGCGTCGGGCCCAGGCACACGAGCGCCTCGCACCGGTACCCGAGCAGCGTCTCGAGCGCCGCCTCCTCCGTGCGTCCCGGCCCGTTGCCCGAGAGCACCACCTCGTACCCCGACCCCCTCACCACCTCGTACAGCGCCTCGACGAGGTCCGCGTGGAACGTCAGGCGCAGACCGAACGAGACGCCGATGAGCCCCGTCCGCGAGCGTCCCAGCAGCCGGGCCCGGTGGTCCGGCGAGAACCCCAGCTCGGCCGCCGCGGCGCGCACCCGCTCGCGGGTCGCCCCCGACGCCCCCGGGGCGTCGCGGAAGACGATCGACACCAGCGCTCGCGAGACGCCGGCGCGGGCCGCGACGTCCTCCATGGTCGGGCGGGCCGTCCGACGGGGCGCGGGGCCTCCCGGTACCGGGTGCACGTCGGTCCTCTCGGTCTGGAGCGCTCCAGTGAACCCGGAGCGGTTCGTCAGGACAAGGCCTTGACGACGGCGACCCGGGCGGCTGTACTCGACTCCGGACTAGAGCGCTCTAGTACCTCGACGACGAGGGGACGGACATGTCTTCACGGGTTCGCACCGCACTGGTCGGTGCCGGCCGCATCGGCAGCAACCACGCCGAGGCGATCGCGCTGCGCGTGCCGCAGGCCGAGCTCGTCGCCGTGGTCGACCTGGTGCCGGGAGCCGCCGGGCGCCTGGCCGACCGCTTCGGTGCCCGCGCCGCCACCGACGTCGCCGAGGTGCTCGCCGCCGACGACGTCGACGCGGTCGTCGTCACCTCCAGCGCCCGCGCCCACGCCGACCTCGTCGTCGCCGCGGCCGCCGCCGGCAAGCCGGTCTTCTGCGAGAAGCCGATGGCCCTCACCCTCGCTGACGCCGACCGCGCCATCGCGGCGGTGCAAGAGGCCGGGACCTCCCTGCAGGTCGGGTTCAACCGCCGCTTCGCCGCCGGCTTCGCCGAGGCCCGCCAGGTCGTCGCCGACGGCGGCATCGGTGACGTGCAGCTGATGCGCTCCCTGACCCGCGACCCGGGTCTGGCCGACCCCGGCGGCGTGCCGCCGTGGACGGTCTTCCGCGAGACCCTCATCCACGACTTCGACACCCTGCTGTGGTTCGCCGCCGCCTGCGGCGCCCGTCCGGTGCAGGTCTACGCCGTCGCCGACGCCCTGGTCGCCCCCGAGTCGAAGGACTCCGGCCTGCTGGACACCGCCGTGGTGACCCTCCGCTTCGACAACGGGGCCATCGCCACCGCCGAGGCCAGCTTCTCCGCCGCCTACGGCTACGACGTGCGCGGGGAGGTCTTCGGCTCCGCGGGCATGGTGACCGCCGGTGAGCAGGCCGCCACCTCGATGCGGCACTACACCTCGGCCGGCGCGGCCCAGCAGACCGTGCGCGGTGACACCGCCCTGTTCGGGGCCGCCTACACCGCCGAGCTGGCCCACTTCGCCGACTCCGTCGCAGCCGGCACCGCGCCGCGGGTCGGCGGGCAGGACGCCCGCGACGCCCTCGCCGTGGCGCTGGCCTGCATCGTCTCGGTGCAGGAGGCTCGCCCCGTGCAGCTGTCCGAGGTCGAGGCCCGCGAGGTCGTCGCATGACCACCCCCCGCCTCGCGGTGTGCGCGGAGATGGTGCTGCTGGACCTGCCGTTCGAGCAGCGCGTGCGGCGCCTGACCGAGCTCGGCTACGGCGTGGTGCTCTGGGACTGGCGCACCAAGGACGTCGACGCGCTGGCGGCCCTGCGCGAGAGCGGCACCTGGTACTCCTCGATGACCGGGTACGCCGAGGGCGCCCTGGCCGACGACGCAGGTGCCGAGCGCCTGCTCGCCACCGCGCGAGACGCCCTGGCCGTGGCCGAGCGGCTCGGCGTGGAGCGCCTCAACGTCCACGGCACGGGTCTGGACGGCCAGGGCCTGCCGGTCGTGGCCGTCGACAGCGCGGGAGCCACCCCGGCGATGTGGCTGCGCGCCGCCAGGACCCTGGAGGCGCTGGCCACCCTGGGGGAGTCCCACCGGCAGGTCTTCGTGCTCGAGAACCTCAACACCGCGGTCGACCACCCCGGGGTGCCCTTCGCCAGGGCCGCCGAGGCGCTCGCGCTGGTCGAGGCCGTCGGGTCGCCGTGGCTGAGGCTGAACCTCGACCTCTACCACGCGCAGATCGGCGAGGGGAACCTCGTCGAGCTCGTGGAGCGGGCGCTGCCCTGGGTCGGGGAGGTCCAGGTGGCCGACGTCCCGGGCCGCTGCCAGCCGGGCACCGGCGAGGTGCACTACCCCGCCGTGGCTGCCGCCCTGCGCCGCCGCGGCTACGACGGCGTCGTGGCGCTGGAGGCCTTCGCCCGCGGCGACGACGAGGCGGCCCTGGAGGACTTCCGCCGCGCGTTCAGCACCTGAGCCGGTTCCGCCCCCCGAGTCGGGGTCACCCGCCCGACGGGGACGTTCCGGCGGGTCCGGGCCGCTGCTGCACCCTCGTCAGAGAGGAGGTGGCGCAGCACCGGCGTGGTGCTCGTCATCGGCGCGGAGGGTGCTCAGGTGGGGTCGCCCGCGTCGGGTTCCGTGCTCAGGGCCGACGGCACGTACAGACCCTCGCGGTCCGCCCGCACCGCGGCCAGGGTCCGGGTCGGTGCGTCGAGCTTGCGCAGGACGTGCTCGACGTGGGCCGCGACCGTCCGGGGCGCCAGCACCAGCTCGCGCGCGATCTGCGCGTTGGAGCGCCCCTCCACGAGCTGTCCCAGCACCTCCAGCTCCCGAGGGGTGAGCCCGCGACAGCTCGTCACCGCGGTGAGGACCACGGCCCCCAGCACCGAGGCCGAGGAGTGCTGCTCGTCGGCGAGGACCACCACGCGGGTGTGCCCGTCAGGCGCGTGGCGACCCCCTCGCGGCCACAGGAAGGAGCAGAACGGCCGTCCTCCGCCCAGGAGCGAGCGGGCGACCCGCAGCAGCGGCGAGCCCGCACCCAGGAGCGCGTCGACTCCCAGTCCCGGTAGCCCTCCGTTCTCCCCCCGCCGGTAGAGCACGGCGCCAGCGGTGGCGCCGTCGAGCAGCTGGGCCGCCGCTGCCAGGTGCCGCAGAGGGTCGACTCCGACCGCCACCAGGGGTGCGAGGTGGTGCAGCGCGTGCCGCAGGCTCGCCTCCGGTGGGCTCCGGGAGCCGTACAGGAGGGCCAGGAAGCCGACGTGGCGCTGCTGGTGGTCGACCAGTGCCACCGCCAGGGCCTCGTGGACGCCCGCAGGGAAGAGGCACCCGGCCCACGTCGACAGCTCTGCGGCCGGGTACGGCAGGTCCGAGGCGCTCAGGGGTGGTCGGCGGCGGTCGGTGTGGGTGAGCTCGATGTCACGGGCCGTCCTGGGCCCGGCGAGGTGGGCCGTGGTGCTGCGGCTGAGGTTCGCGCTCGCCTGCGAGGTGTAGCCGTGGCCGTCGGGGTCGACCATGGCCACCCACGCTGCGTCGCAGGGCACGTGCCTGACCACCGCGTCCAGCACGGTCTGGGCGCGTCCGCGCGGTGTCTGGGCGCAGGTGCCCGCCTCTGCCAGTCCTCTGCTCGCCGACTCCAGCACGGGACTCCTCGGTGCAGCGCTGTCGGCGCGCCGGTCGTCCAGGTGCGTGACCCGCCAGTGCGTCGTGCCTTCCGTACCCCGTCCGGGCACGTCTCAACCGTCCTCGGGAGGTGGGCGAGGGCGGGAGGAGCGGTCTGCGGGTCACCCCCGTCGACCGCTCCTCCGGCGCTTCACCCGTCGAGGCGGAACACTGAGCGCACGCACCCGTCCTCCTTCTGCTTGAACATCCGGTAGCCGGCGGGACCGTCCTCCAGGGGCATCACGTGCGTGGCGAGGTGCTCCGTCTTCACCTCGTCCCGGCTCATCCGCTCGAGGATCTCGGGGATGTACCGGTGCCCGTGCTGCTGGGCTCCGCGCAGGGTCAGCGCCTTGTTCATGACCGCACCCAGCGGGAAGGAGTCCACCAGCCCGCCGAAGACGCCGAGGGTGAACACCATCCCGCCCTTGCGGCACGCGAAGATCACCTCGCGCACGGCCCCGGGACGGTCGGTCTGCAGGCGCGTCTGCTGCTTGACCTGGTCGACCAGGTGCATGACCCCCTTGGTGTGGGCCTCCATGCCCACGGCCTCGATGCAGACGTCGGGACCTCGCCCACCGGTCATCTCGCGCAGCGCAGCCGGCACGTCGACCTGCTCGTAGTCGAGGGTCTCGGCCCCGATGTGCGTGCGGACCTGGTCGAGGCGGTTGGCGTAGCGGTCGATGACGACGACGCGCTCGGCGCCCATCAGCGCCGCCGCGCGCGCCGCCATCTGCCCCACGCCGCCCGCTCCCCACACCGCGACGGTGTCACCGGCGCTGACGCCGGCCTGGTGCGCCCCGGTCCAGCCGGTCGGTGCGGCGTCGGAGGCGACCAGGGCCCGCTCGTCGGACACGCCGTCGGGGATCACGAAGGCGCCCTGGTCGGCGTACGGCACGCGGATGTAGCGGGCGTGGCTCCCGGCGTACCCGCCCATGGCGTGGGAGTAGCCGTAGCAACCGCCGATGGCCTGCCCCCAGAGGGCCTCGGTGATGCCCGGGTTCGGGTTGCCGTTGTCGCACAGCGAGAAGAGCCCCTGCCGGCAGTACCAGCAGCGACCGCAGCTCGTGAAGGAGACGACCACCACCCGGTCTCCGACCTGGCGGGTGCGGACCTCGGGTCCCACCTCCACGACCCGGCCCATGAACTCGTGCCCGAGGACGTCCCCCGCGCGCATGGCCGGGATGTACCCGCCCAGCAGGTGCAGGTCGGAGCCGCAGGTCGCGCTCAGGCCCACCTCGATGATCGCGTCGTGCCCGTTGAGGATCGTGGGCTCGGGGACGTCCTCGACGGCGACCTCGTCCACACCCCGCCACGTCAGCGCCCTCATCGAACGCCTGCTCTCGGGGCCGCCGTCGTCCACCGCTCGACGAGGGCTCCGCCCGGGGTGCGGGTCCGGTGGCCGTGCGGGGTGGGGTCGACGGCGAGCACCTCGCCCACCTCGAGGAGCTGCTTGGCCTCCCGCAGCGCCCGGCGCAGGTCGGCCTCGGCGTCCTCGCCGCCGAGGCGGTCGAGCCTGCTGCCGGGAGGGGGGCCGCGCAGGCGCGCCGAGAGCTCGGTGCCCCTGTCCCGGCTGGCCGGCTGGATGCGGACCTCGACCCGGTCACCGAGGTCGGCCAGGGGTGCCGGCAGCCGGTGGACGTCGACCTCGCTCGGCTGGCGCAGCACCGTCACCGCCATCCACCCGGAGGGTCCCCGGGGCCCTCCACCGCCGCTGCGGCGGGGTCGGTGCACGTCCGACCGGACTGAGCGCACCGCGTGCAGGGCACGGGTGAGAGCGGTCTGGACGGCCACGTCAGGCTCCCGCCGGCTTCAGGACGACCTTGGTCCAGCCCTCGTCACGGGCGTCGAAGTGCTCGTAGGCCTCCGGCGCCCGGTCCAGCGGCAGCTCGTGGCTGACGATGAAGGACGGCCGGGCCCTGCCCGCGGCGATGAGGTCGCGCAGCTGCCGGTTGTACTTCTTGACGGGCGCCTGGCCGCTGCCGATGGCCTGGCCCCGGAACCAGAAGTTGCCGTAGTCGAACGCGATCTGCCCGTTCTTGGCCAGCTCGTCCTTCGCTCCCGGGTCCTGCGGGACGAAGACGCCGATGGAGCCGATCTTGCCGGTGAAGCGCACCGAGGCCACCAGCTTGTTCATGGTGTCGTTCGGGTGCTCCTCACCGGAGGGGTCGTGCGCCTGGTAGCCCACGCACTCGCAGCCGTTGTCGGCCCCGAGGCCCATCGTCTGCTCCAGGACCGCCTGCACCGGGTCGACCTCCGAGTCGTCGATGGCGATGGCGCCGATCGACTCGGCCAGCCGCAGGCGGTCCGGGTGCCGGTCGACCACCATGACCTTGCTGGCGCCCCGGACGGTGGCGGACAGCGCCGCCATGAGCCCGACCGGACCGGCGCCGTAGATGACCGTCTGGTCACCGGGGGAGACGCCGGCCAGCTCGGTGGCGTGGTACCCGGTGGGCCAGATGTCGGCCAGCATCACGTAGTCGGCCGACCGCTCGTCGGCGTCCTCGCCGAGCCGCAGGCAGTTGAAGTCGCCCCACGGGACGCGCAGCAGCTCGGCCTGGCCACCGGCCCACGGGCCCATGTCGGCGAAGCCGTAGGCGGCCCCGGCCCACTCGGCCTTCGGCTGGGCGGTGAGGCAGTAGTTGGTGAGCCCGTGCTCGCAGTTCTTGCAGTGGCCGCACGCCACGTTGAACGGCAGGACGACGCGGTCACCCACGCGCACCTTGTCGACGCCGACACCGACCTCGATGACCTCGCCCATGTTCTCGTGCCCGAACCAGCGACCGGTCTCGAAGTCCGTGCGCCCCTCGTACATGTGCAGGTCGGAGCCGCAGATGTTGGTGGTGGTGATCCTGACCAGGACGTCCGTGGGGCGCTCGATGCGGGCGTCGGGGACCTCCTTCACGCTCACCTGGTGCGGGCCTTCGTAGACGACTGCCAACATGTCCTCGCTCCTCCTCCAGCTGCTGCGCCTGCGTCCCTGCTCGACGCCGTGCTCCCTCACGTCACGCCCGCGGCGGCAGCTGGCGCATCGGTAGATCTGCCGATGTCCGCGGCACGGGTGGGGCGCTTCGATGGGGGCGAGGTCCAGCGCAGCGGGCCCCCTCCTGGGAGGAGCGGACGTGACGGACCCGGTGCGGCGGCGGCAGGTCCTGTCGTGGCGCCGCCTCCTCACCTGCCTGGGCGCGGGAGCGGTGGTGGCTGCTGCCAGCACGGTCGCCGGAGCACCCGGTCTGGCGTTCCTGGTGGGCTGGATCGTCGCCGCGGGCGGCCTGCTGCTGTGGGTGTGGCGGACGTGCTGGCCGCGCGACGCCCGGGGGACCAAGCAGGCGGCGGAGGAGGAGGGGCGGACCAGGTCGACGGACGCGACGGTGCTGTGGGCCACGGTCATCAGCCTCGGGGCCGTCGCTGAGGGGCTCGTGCGGTCGGGGTCCTCGGACGCCGTCGGGGTCGCCACCGTCGTCCTCAGCGTCGTCGTGGTGGTCTTGTCCTGGATGCTGGTGAGCACGGTGTTCGCCTTCAAGTACGCGCGCTGGTACTACACCGGTGGTGACGGAGGGATCGACTTCGGCCAGCAGGAGGCGCCGGCGTACAGCGACTTCGCGTACGTCGCGGTGAGCGTGGGCATGAGCTACGCGGTGCCGGACGTCCAGATCACCGACTCGTCGATCCGCAAGGTCGCACTGGGCCACGCCGTGCTCTCCTGCGTGTTCGGGACCGTCCTCCTCGCCGTCGCTGTCAGCCTGATCACCGACCTCGGCCGATCCGGGTAGGTCCGAGGGGACGACGTGCCCGCCCTGGGAGGATCGCGGCGCGCGTCTACCCCCTAGCACCACCTCGACGGACGGAGCAGTCCCGTGCAGCACTCACCCCTCGGACCCACCGGCCTGCAGGTCTCGCAGGTGGCGCTCGGCACCGCACCGCTCGGCGGTGGCCTGTTCGGCGACTGCGACGAGCAGCAGGCCGAGCGCGTGGTCCACGAGGCCCTCGACCTCGGCATCACCCTCGTCGACACCTCGCCGTACTACGGCGACGCCGAGGAGCGGCTCGGCCGGGCGCTCCGCGGGGGGCGTCGCGACCGGGTGGTCCTGGCCACCAAGGCCGGGCGCCACGGCGGTGACGACTTCGACTTCACCCCGGAGCGGATCCGAGCGAGCCTCGAGCGCAGCCTCCACCTGCTCCGGACCGACCACGTCGACGTCTTCCAGCTGCACGACGTCGAGTTCGTGCCCCTCGAGCAGATCCGTGAGGTCGCCGTCCCCGCGCTCCTGGCGCTGCGCGAGCAGGGCCTGGTCCGCGCCGTCGGCGTGACCGGCTACCCCGTCGAGACCCTCTGCGCGCTCGTGGAGGAGTTCGACCTCGACGTCGTGCTCACCTACGCGCACGCCACGCTCCTCGACGACTCTCTGATGACGCGCGTGCTGCCGGTGGCGAGCGCGAACGGCACCGCCGTCATGAACGCCTCCGCGGTGTCGCTGGGGCTGCTCACGCCGTCCGGAGGCTCGATGGCCGCCGACCACCCCGCCAGCCCGGTGATCCGCGAGGCGGCCGCCGCGGTGGTCGCCCTGTGCGAGCGGGAGGGGGTCGACGTCGCCCGGCTGGCCAACCAGTACTCGATCCAGCGCAGCGGCGCCGCGACCACTGTGATCGGCACCCGCAAGCCCGCGAACGTCCGCGCCGCGGTCGAGGCGGCGAGCGCCCCGATCGACGAGGAGCTGCTGGCTGCGGTGCTCGCGCTGCGCCCACCGGCCGACCAGCGGACCTGGCCGGCGGGCGGCTGGCGGGCCTGACCCGCCGGCCCGGCGGGGGCTCGTCAGCCGCAGCGCGGCCTCAGCGGTCGACGAGGGTGGTCTCGAAGGCGTACCGCGAGGCGCGGTACACGTGGTCACCCAGCTCGATGACGGCGCCGGCGTCGTCGTAGGCCGTGCGGTGCATCGTCACGAGGGCCGCGCGCGGCCGCTCGTCGAGCAGGCGCGCCTCGGCCGCGGTGGCCAGCCGGGCTCCCACGCTCTGCCGGGCGACGCGGAACTGCACGCCGCGGGCGCGCATCACCTCGTACAGCCCCTCGGTCTCCAGCTGCTCGCGCGTGGGGGCCGTGGCGGCGGGGATGTGGTTGGTGAGGATGGCGAGCGGCTCGTCGTCGGCGAGGCGCAGCCGGCGCACCGTGACCACCGGCGTGCCGGGGGCGATGCCCAGGGCCTCGGCCAGGTCGTGGGGGGCGGGGGCCTCGTCGTGCTCGAGCACGCGGGTGCCGGGCGTGCGGCCGCTGCGGGCGAGGTCGTCGTGGAGGCTGGTCAGCGCCATCGAGCGGTTGACGTGCGGGTGCACCACCTGCGTGCCCACGCCGCGCCGGCGCACCAGCAGGCCCTTGTCGACCAGCTCCTGCAGGGCCTGGCGCATGGTGGGGCGGGACAGGCCCAGCCGCTCGGCCAGCGCCACCTCGTTCTCCAGGCGCGAGCCCGGGGGGAGCGTGCCGTCCGCGATCGCGCCGCGCAGCAGCTCGGCCAGCTGGTGGTAGAGGGGGACGGGGCTCGACCGGTCGACGCCCCGCGCCAGCAGCGCCGCGAGGTCCGGCACGGCCCCGCGGGGATCTGCGGCGGTCGCGCTCATCGGCCCATCATCGCAGGTGGACGGGCCGGTGGGCCAGGGCCGGCGCAGCACCGCCACCCGCGCGCCCGTCAGGACCGCCGGTCATCCATATGTCAGGACAACACTTGACAGCGGGCGTGCCCGGGGAGGAGGGTCGGACACGGCGTCGCAGCCGATGGCTGACCGCCCCCCGACCGCACGACGACGTGGAGGCCCCGCGTGAGCACGCCCGCGCCCAGCGCCCCCGAGGTGCTCGTGGTCGGTCGCTGCGGCGTCGACATCTACCCCCTCCAGACCGGGGTGGGCCTGGAGGACGTGGAGACCTTCGGCAAGTTCCTCGGCGGCAGCGCGGCGAACGTCGCCGTCGCCGCCGCCCGCCTGGGACGGCGCCCCGCGCTGCTGTCCGGCGTCGGTGACGATCCCTTCGGCCGCTTCGTCCGCCGCTCCCTGCGCGAGCTCGGCGTCAACGACCGGTACGTCGCGACCGACGCCGCCCACCTCACGCCGGTCACCTTCTGCGAGATCTTCCCGCCCGACGACTTCCCCATCTGGTTCTACCGCCGGCCCACCACGCCCGACCTCCAGCTGGCCAGCGCCGACCTCGACCTCGACGCCGTCACCGGCACCGAGCTGCTCTGGGTCACGCTCACCGGCCTGTCGGAGGAGCCCAGCCGCAGCGCCCACCACGCGGCGCTCGCCGCGCGCGCCGCCGGCGACGGGACGGGGCAGGGGGCGCGCCACACCGTCCTCGACCTCGACTACCGCGGTGACTTCTGGCCGGGCCACGGCGGGCGCACCGGCGTCGAGGAGGCCCGCGAGCAGGCCCAGCGCGCGCTGCCCGGCGTCACCGTCGCCGTCGGCAACCGCCAGGAGTGCCACGTGGCCACGGGGGAGGACGACGCCGACGCGGCCGCCGACGCGCTGCTCGACCTCGGCGTCGAGCTGGCGATCGTCAAGCAGGGCCCGCGAGGGGTGCTGGGCGCCACCCGGCACGAGCGCGTCGTCGTGCCCGCCACCCCCGTCGAGGTGGTCAACGGCCTCGGTGCCGGTGACGCCTTCGGCGGCTCCCTCGTCGACGGGCTGCTGGCCGGGCTGCCGCTCACCGAGCTCCTCACCCGCTGCAACGCCGCCGGCGCCATCGTCGCCTCCCGCCTCGAGTGCTCCACGGCGATGCCGACCCCCGCCGAGA
>JAKONK010000095.1 GCA_022701985.1 Actinomycetales bacterium | reverse complement strand
CGGCGACGACCACGACGTCATCGTCATCGACCCGGCCCACCACGCGCCGCCGATCATCGACGCGATCGCCGGACGCCGGTTGACGACGGTGGTCTGCACGCACGGGCACAACGACCACATCGGCGTGGCCGGCGACCTGGTCGGCCAGCAGCCCGGCGTCCACGTGCTGCTGCACCCGGACGACCGGATGCTGTGGGACGAGGTCTACCCCGAGCACGGCCCCACCGGCGAGCTGTCCGACGGGCAGGAGATCACCGTCGGCGACGCGACGCTGACCGTCCTGCACACCCCGGGCCACTCCCCCGGCGCGGTCTGCCTGTACGCGCCGTCGCTCGGCACGGTGTTCTCCGGCGACACGCTGTTCAACGGCGGCCCCGGCGCCACGGGCCGGTCGTACTCGGACTTCGACACGATCATCGCGTCGATCCGCGACCGCCTCCTGACGCTCCCGCCCGAGACCGTCGTCCGCACCGGCCACGGCGACTCCACCACCATCGGCGACGAGGCCCCCCACCTCGACCGCTGGATCTCCGAGCACGACGCCTGACGCGGGCCGTCGTTCACCAGGTTCTCCTGGTAAACAGTCGCGAACCACGGCAGATCCGCCGTGGTTCGCGCACGTTTACCAGGAGACCCTGGTAAACGTGTGACGTGCGGGACGAGGGCTGAGAGCCCAGCCCCGGGACGGTTACGATGGGGGCATGAGCCACCACGAGTCCCTCGCGTCGTTCGACCCCGAGGTCGCGGCCGCGATCGACGCCGAGCTGAACCGCCAGCAGTCGACGCTCGAGATGATCGCGTCGGAGAACTTCGCGCCCACCGCGGTGCTCGAGGCGCAGGGCAGCGTGCTCACCAACAAGTACGCCGAGGGCTACCCCGGCAAGCGGTACTACGGCGGGTGCGAGTTCGTCGACGTCACCGAGACGCTCGCGATCGACCGGCTCAAGGCGCTGTTCGGCGCCTCGTACGCCAACGTCCAGCCGCACTCCGGCGCGACGGCCAACGCCGCCGCCATGCACGCGCTGATCCGCCCGGGCGACACGATCATGGGCCTCGACCTCGCCAACGGCGGGCACCTCACGCACGGCATGAAGATCAACTTCTCCGGCCGGCTCTACAACGTCGTGCCGTACCACGTGCGCGCCGACGACCACCTGCTCGACATGGACGAGGTCCGCTCCCTCGCCCGCGAGCACAAGCCGCAGCTGATCATCGCCGGCTGGTCGGCCTACCCCCGTCAGCTCGACTTCGCCGCGTTCCGCGAGATCGCCGACGAGGTCGGCGCGCTGCTCATGGTCGACATGGCCCACTTCGCCGGCCTCGTCGCCGCGGGCCTGCACCCCTCCCCCCTGCCCCACGCGCACGTCGTCACGAGCACCACGCACAAGACGCTCGGCGGCCCCCGCGGCGGCGTGATCATGACCAACGACGACGACGTCGCCAAGAAGATTCGCTCGGCGGTCTTCCCCGGCCAGCAGGGCGGCCCCCTCGAGCACGTCATCGCCGCCAAGGCCGTGGCCTTCAAGATGGCCGCCACCGACGAGTTCAAGGACCGCCAGCGCCGCACCATCGAGGGCGCGCAGATCCTCGCCGAGCGTCTGCTGGCCGACGACGCCCGCGCCGTCGGCGTCAACGTGATCAGCGGCGGCACCGACGTCCACCTGGTGCTGGTCGACCTCCGCGAGTCCGAGCTCGACGGCCAGCAGGCCGAGGACCGCCTCCACGAGGCCGGCATCACCGTCAACCGCAACGCGGTGCCCAACGACCCGCGCCCGCCGATGGTCACCTCCGGCCTGCGCATCGGCACGCCCGCCCTGGCCACCCGCGGCTTCGGCGCCACCGAGTTCACCGAGGTCGCCGACATCATCGCCGGCGCCCTCGACCCCGCCGCCGACGTCGCGCCCCTGCGCGAGCGCGTGCGCACCCTCACCGAGGCGTTCCCGCTCTACCCGGAGATCGGCTCCGCCCTCGGCTCGGCCACCGGGTCCGCCCTGTGACGGCGCAGCTGCTCGACGGCAAGGCCGCCGCCGCCGCCATCAAGGACGACCTGCGCGAGCGGGTCACCCGCCTCGCCGAGGCCGGGCTGCGCCCGGGCCTGGGCACGGTGCTGGTCGGTGACGACCCGGGCAGCCAGGTCTACGTCGCCGGCAAGCACCGCGACTGCGAGCAGGTGGGGATCGCCTCGATCCGCGAGGACCTCCCCGCCGACGCGACCCAGGCCGACGTCGAGGCCGCCGTCGCGCGCCTCAACGCCGACCCGGCCTGCACCGGCTTCATCGTGCAGCTGCCGCTGCCGAAGGGCCTCGACGAGCAGCGCGTGCTGGAGCTCGTCGACCCCGACAAGGACGCCGACGGGCTGCACCCCACCAACCTGGGGCGGCTGGTGCTCCGGCTGTCGGGCCCCATCACCTCGCCGCTGCCGTGCACCCCGAGGGGCTGCATCGAGCTGCTCGAGCGCAACGGCATCGGTCTGCGCGGCGCGAACGTCGCGGTGGTCGGGCGCGGCACCACCGTGGGCCGCTCCATCGGCCTGCTGCTGACCCGCCGCGGCGTCGACGCCACGGTGACCCTGACGCACACGGGCACGAAGGACCTCGCCGCGCACGTGCGGGAGGCCGACGTCGTGGTCGCGGCGGCGGGTGTCGCGCACCTGGTGACGCCCGAGATGGTCAAGCCCGGCGCCGCCGTGCTCGACGTCGGTGTCACCCGCGTGCTCGACGAGGAGACCGGCAAGGCGCGGCTGCTCGGTGACGTGCACCCCGGTGTCGCCGAGGTGGCCGGGTACCTCTCGCCGAACCCCGGGGGCGTGGGTCCGATGACCCGGGCGCTGCTGCTGGCCAACGTGGTGGAGTCCGCCGAGAGGGCCCTCGCCGCCCGCTCCTGACCCCCTGTCCGTGATCATGGACTCCACGCACACCCCTGTCCGTGATCATGGGCTCCACGCACACGAAGGCCCCCGGTGCCTGGCGCCGGGGGCCTTCGTCGTCGGCGGGTGCGTGCGCAGAGTCCATGATCACGGCCGAATGCGTGCGCAGAGTCCATGATCACGGTGGTCAGGGGGTGGGGCGCCACCAGGCGGTGGTGTCGGGGGGCAGGACGGCGACGGCGCCGGTGAGCGCCGGGCGCGAGGCCAGCAGCACCTGCGCCCCCGTCGGCAGGGCCACCGGCTCCTCGAAGGCCGTCCAGCAGTGCAGGGCCCCGTCCGCCGTGCTCCGGTGGAAGGCGAGGACGCCGGCGGGGGCGTCGTCGTCCCAGGCCAGCGGGCCGGCGGCGGCCCAGCGCGACCGCCGCAGGGCCAGCGACGCCCGGTACAGCGACAGCACCGACGCCGGGTCGCTCTCCTGCACCGCCGCCGCGAGCGAGCCCCACCCGGCGGGCTGGGGGAGCCACGTGCCTGCGACCGGCTCCGAGCCGGTCCACGGCAGGGGCACGCGCGAGCCGTCGCGGCCCGGGTCGGTGCCCCCGGAGCGGTGGAAGATGGGGTCGGTGCGGGCGTCGTCGGGCAGGTCCTCGACCTCCGGCAGCCCGAGCTCCTCGCCCAGGTAGGTGTAGAGCACCCCGGGCAGCGCGGCCACCAGCAGGTGCGCCGCCCGCGCGCGCCACCGCCCGAGGTCGAGGTCGGGCGCCGAGTGCGGCCAGCGCGCCCGCTCCCACTCGTTGCCGCCCTTCTCCTGCGGCTGCTCGCGGGCGTAGCGCGTCACCTGCCGGACGACGTCGTGGTTGGTGAGCACCCACGACGACGGCGCCCCCGAGGTGGCCGAGAACGCCAGCTCGCGCTCCACCACGCGCCGCCACGGGCCCTCGCGCCACGCCACGTGCAGCGGCTCGAAGGCGAACGCGGCGTGCAGCTCGTCGGGCCGCACGTACAGCGGCAGCCGCTCGCGCCGGGCCACCCACGCCTCGGCCACGAAGACGCGCGGCGGGTCGTAGGAGTCGGCGAGGGCCCGCCAGGCCCGGTACACGTCGTGGACCTCGTCCTGGTCCCACCCGGGGTGGGCCTCGGAGCGGCGGTCGGCGCCGAGCGCGTCGGGCAGGCCCGCGGCCTTCGCGAGTCCGTGCGCGACGTCGACCCGGAACCCGTCGACCCCGAGGTCGAACCAGAACCGCAGCACGTCGAGCAGCTCGGCGTGGACCTCCGGGTTCGACCAGTCGAGGTCGGGCTGCTCGGGGGCGAACAGGTGCAGGTACCACTCGCCGGGCTCGCCCGTGGCGGGGTCGGTCGAGCGGGTCCACGCCGGGCCGCGGAAGGAGGAGTCCCAGTCGTTCGGGGGCTCGGAGCCGTCGTCCCCCCGGCCGGGGCGGAACAGGTACCGCGCCCGCGCCGCCTCGTCGCCGGCCAGCGCCGCCCGGAACCACGGGTGGGCGTCGGAGGTGTGGTTGGGGACGACGTCGAGCAGCACGCGCATCCCCAGCGCGTGCGCCTCGGCGACGAAGGCCGTCGCCTCCTCGAGCGTGCCGTACGCCGGGTCGACGTCGCGGTAGTCGGCGACGTCGTACCCGGCGTCGACCATCGGCGAGGGGTACCAGGGGTTGACCCAGACGGCGTCGACGCCGAGGGCCGCCAGGTGGGGGAGCCGCGCCCGCAGGCCGGCGAGGTCACCGGTGCCGTCGCCGTCGCCGTCGGCGAAGCTGCGCAGCAGCACCTGGTAGACGACGGCGGTGCGCCACCAGTCGCTCGAGCTGCTGGCCGGGCCGCGGCTCATGCCGCCGGGCCGAAGAAGGCGTCGAGCACGCGGTCGGTGGCGCGCCCGTCCTCCAGGGACGTCCACCGCTGCCGGAACGCCGCGTACTGCTCCGCGAAGGCGGCGCTCACGCCCGGCAGGTCGCCCAGGGCCTCGGCCAGCTCGTGCGGCTGCGTCAGCAGCGGGCCGGGGCCCTCGCTGCGCAGGTCGAAGGTGAACCCGCGCAGCACGTCGCGGTACTTCTCGAGGTCGTAGGCGTAGAGCACGACCGGCCGGCCGGTGACGGCGAAGTCGAACATCGACGAGGAGTAGTCGGTGACCAGCGCGTCGGCCGCCAGGTACAGCTCGGCGACGTCGGGGTGTCGCGAGGCGTCGACCACGCGCGGGTCGCGCGACAGGGTGAGCCGGTCGGCCACGTAGTAGTGCAGGCGCAGCACGAGCACCACGTCGTCACCCAGGGCGTCCAGCAGCTCGGGCACGTCGAAGCCCAGCGGCAGGTCACCGGAGCCGTTGGCCTCGTCGTCGCGGTAGGTGGGAGCGAGCAGCACCGCCGTCGCCCCCTCGGGGATCCCGAGCTGCGAGCGCACCGCGGCCCGGCGCTCGGCGGCGTCGGGGGCGGAGAGCACGTCGTTGCGGGGGTACCCGGTCTCGAGCACCTCGCCGTCGTAGGCGAAGGCCTCGCGCAGCAGCCGCGTCGCCTCCGGGCTGGGCGTGACCAGGGCGTCCCAGCGGGAGATGTCGGTGTCGAGCTCGGCCAGCACGTCCTCGGCGGGCAGGGAGGCCGCGCTGCGGTGGATCCGCTTCAGCGGCGTCCCGTGCCAGGTCTGCAGGAAGCGCGGCCCGCCCCCGGGGCGCCCCGCGGGCCAGGGGTCCAGCGTCACGTGGCAGTTGGCGACGACGGCGTCGGCGCTCGCGAGGGCCTCGGCGCAGGCGTCGCTGCGGATCGGCACGGTGCGCACGCCCTCGGGGAACGCGCTCGTGTGCCGCGGGTCGGCCATCCAGACGTGGCGCCACCCGGCGCCCTCGTCGAGGCCGCGGGCGAGCATCCCCTCGTGGAGGGCGCGGGGGTTGTCGGCGTAGCGGCCGTTGAAGGCGTTCCAGACGACGGTGCGGGGGGTGGGGGCGGGCACCCCGTGATGCTGCCCCGAACCCTCCGCCGCCGCCTCGCCGACCCCCGACCCCTCCCGCCGTGATCATGGGATCCACGCACGCACCCGGCCGTGATCATGGGATCTGCGCACACCGGGTCGTGCGCAGATCCCATGATCACGAGGGGTCCTGTGCGTGGATCCCATGATCACGGCTAGGTGGCGGCGCCTCCGGTGACGTTCCAGCGCGCCAGGCGCAGCGGCGGGACGACGACGCGCGCCGTCCCCGCCGCCCCGAACGTCAGGGCGCGGGGGAGCGCCTCGGCGTCCGAGCCGACGGTCACGGCACCGGGGGCCAGGGCCTCCAGGTAGGACTGCGTGAACCGCAGCACCCCGACCGGTCCGACGACCTCGCCGTCGCGCACGAGGAACGTCCCGTTGCGCGTGAGCCCGGTCCACACCGACCGCCGCGCCTCCGCGAGGCGCGTGTACCAGAGGTCGCACACGAGCAGGCCGTGCTCCAGCCCCGCGACGAGGTCGTCCACCGAGCCGCCACCGCCGGGGGAGAGCACCGGGGCCTGCGCCACCGGCCCCCAGGTGTCGCTGGCGTCGTGGGCGCCCGCCGTCGTCGGCAGGGCCGGGAGGCCGCTGCGCGTCGCCCGCAGGGCCGCAGCGGTGCGCCGGTCGGTGGTCACCGCCCGTGGCACGCCGTCGCGCACCAGCTCGGTGCGCGACGCCGGGGTGCCCTCGGTGTCGAAGGGCAGCGCCGTGGACGCCGGGTCGAGCGGGTCGTCCAGGAGGGTCAGCACCGGGTCGAGCTGCTGCTCCCCGAGGCGGACGCCGCTGGTGCCCTCGACGAGGCCGCGCCCGCTGAACGTCGAGCTGAGCAGCCCCGCGACCACGTCGAGCACCGCCGAGGGCTCCAGCACCACCGGCAGCTCACCGCGCCGCAGCGGCTGCGCGGAAGCCGCCTGCGAGCGGGCGCGGCGGGCGGCGCGGGCGCCGAGGGCGGCGGCGTCGAGACCGGCCAGCGAGCGGGCTGCGGCGCGTCCGACGCCGTCGGCGCGGAAGGACGCGTCGGCCGGCGGTCCGGGGGTCCCGTCGAGCCCGGGGGCGGGCAGGGCCCGCGCGATGCCGTCGACCACGGCCCCCGTGGACGCCGCGCGGGCGTGCAGCCCGGCGGTGTCGGCGACGGCACCGGTCAGGAGGGTCGTCTGCGCGTACCCGGCCGTCTCCAGCCCTCCCGCGGCCTCGACGAAGGCCGCCACCAGGGCTGCGCGCTCACCCGGGCCGGCGCCCGCGGTGGCGTCGTCGGGCCCGGCGCCCGCGGGCACGGGGGCCGGACCCGCCAGCCCCGGCCACGCCGCGTCGCGCGGGCTCAGCCGCGCCGCGGCCAGCGCGGCGCCGACGAGGTCCGCGAGCGCCGTCGTCGTCGTCCTCGTGGTGGAGACCGACGCCGAGCGGCCGCCGTCGAGGGCGACGCGCAGGTGCACGGTCGTCCGGTCGTCCTCGGTGTTCTGGTGGATGCCCGAGCCGGCGAAGCGGGTGAGCGCCAGCCGGTGGTGGTCGGCGCGGACCACCGCCTCGACCGGACCTGCGCCCGAGCCGCCCTGGCGGCGGACCTCGTCGAGGACCCGCTCGACGACGGCGTCCAGGCGTCGGGCCGTGTCGTGCTGCTGGTCGGCGCTCATCCGCGCACCCCCACCCGCACGCCGGTGAACCGGGCGGGCGCAGCGCCGTGGCCGGTGTGCCCGACCTGGCCCGGCTGGCCCTTGCCGCAGTTGGGCGTGCCCCACGCGCGCCACTCGCCGGGCTCGCGGCCGGCCAGCATGTCGAGGCTGTTCCAGAACACCGGCCCGGTGCCCGTGTACGAGGGGTTGCGCAGCATCCGCCCCCGCTTCCCGCCCTTGAGCTCCCAGCCGATCTCGCAGCCGAACTGGAAGTCGAGGCGCTTGTCGTCGATCGACCACGACCGGTTGTGCTCCATGAGCACGCCGTCGTCGGTGGCGGCGACGATCTCCTCCAGGGAGTGCGGCCCGGGCTCGAGGCCCACGTTGGTCATCCGGACCATCGGCAGCCGGCCGTACCCGTCGGCCCGCACCGAGCCGGCGTGGCCGTACCCGGCCAGCGCCGCGGAGTCGCGGCCGGACAGCACCCCGGTCCAGACGCCGCCCCGGACCGCGTCGCGCGGGGCTGCGGGCGTGCCCTCGTCGTCGTACCCGAAGGAGCCGAGCGCGCCGGGGATGGTCGGGTCGATGGTGATGTTCATGAGCTCGGAGCCGAAGCGCAGGTCGCCGAGGCGCGACAGGTCGAGCCAGGAGGTGCCGGCGTAGGCGGCCTCCCAGCCGAGGATCCTGTCGAGCTCGATGGCGTGGCCGACCGACTCGTGGATCTGCAGGCTCATCTGCTCCCCGCCCAGCACGAGGGTCGTCTCGCCGGACGGGCACAGGGGGGCGGTGAGCAGCGCGGCGGCCTCCTCGCCGATGCGCTCGGCGTGGGCGGGCAGGTCGAGCTCGTCGACCAGCTCCCAGCCGCGGGTGCCGTACTGGCCCCGGAAGGCGGGGTAGGAGCGGCGCTGCACCTCGTGCTCGCCGAGCGCGAGGCAGTGCATGCCGGCGCCGGTCTCGCGCACGTGCTGCCCGACGCGGGCGCCCTCGCTGGAGACGTAGGCGGTGCGGGTGTCCCACGCCGCCGACAGGGCCTCGGCGACCCCGATGACGGCGCCACCGGCCTTCCGCACCGCGTGCGTCACGCCCACGAGGAGGTCGGCCTTCTCGGCCAGGGGGACCTCGAACGGGTCGCGGGCGCACCCGCTGCTCCACCCGCCGCGCTGCGGGGGCACGGGGAGGAGCTCGACGGGTCCGGCGCCGGGGCGGCGGACGACGGCGCTGGCCCGGGCCGCGGCGACGGCCCGCTCCCCGGTGGCGCGGGCGTCGCGCTCACCGGTCGGGTCGGCCAGGGCGGCGAAGCCCCAGCCGTCACCGACCAGCGCGCGGACCCCGATGCCGGCCTCGGTGGTCTGGGAGAGCTGGCGCAGGTCGCCGTCGCGGGCGGTCAGCGCCTCGTGTCGCCGGTCGACCACGCGGGCGTCGGCGAAGCGCGCCCCTGCGGCCAGGGCCGCCTCGACGGCTCGAGCCGCGAGGTCGAAGGCCGCCGACGGGACGGCCGCGGGCGGGTCGGGGGTGGCGGTGGGCGGCGGCGTCGCGGTCGCGGAGCCGGCGGCGCCGGTGGGGCTGGCTGTGCTGAGCATCGCTTCCCACCCTGCCCCCGACCTGCCCGGGCGGCACCCCCACCCGTCCCTTCCTCGTGATCATGGGCGTTGCGCGCAGGACCGGCCGTGATCATGGGAGTCGCGCACGGCGTCCCTGCGCGAAGTCCATGATCACGGTGCTCCGTGTTCGCAACGTCCATGATCACGGGGAGAGGGTGGTGCAGGGGACGGCGAAGCGGTAGGGCTGGTGGGCCAGCAGCGGGCCGAGCGCCCGGCGCAGCCGCGACAGCTCCGCCCGCACCGTCACGGTGCGCGACGCGTCGCCGAAGACCTCTGCGGCGAGCTGGGCGGCGCTCAGCCCCGCCGGGTGCGCCGCGAGCACCGCCGCCAGCTGGGTGTGCCGCGGCGTGAGCCGGTGCTCCCACGCGCCGTCACCACCGGCCACCCGCAGCCGCGCCGGGCGGGAGCGCAGGTCGAGCACCACGCTGGCGGCGCTCCTGCCGTCGTCACCAGCGCCGCCCGCCGCTGCGCGCGGGCGCAGCAGCCAGCCGCCCGGCAGCGGCTCCGCGGTCCAGGCGCCCAGCGCCGGCAGCCAGAGCGCACCCGGCGCCAGCCCCGTCGGCAGCCACACCCGTCCGGGCACCTCCACGCCGCGCGCCGCGGCGGTCGCGCCGTCCGGAGCGACGACGACGGCGGGCCCGCCCACCCGCGCCAGCACCGGTCCCGCCACCTCACGCAGCGCAGCCAGCCGCGCGTCGGACTCGGCGCGGAGCTCCAGCTCGACCAGGCGGGCCACCGCGTCGACCAGCGAGACCGTGCTCTGGTGCACGGTGTGCGCGGGTCCCGACAGGTCCACGACACCGAGCGGGGCACGCGTCACCGGGTCGTGCAGGGGGGCTGCCGCGCAGGTCCACGGCGTGTGCGACTCGGCGTAGTGCTCCGGGCCGAAGACGTGCACCGCCTCGCCGGTGACGATCGAGGTGCCGATGGCGTTGGTGCCCACGCTGGACTCGTCCCACGCGGACCCCTCCACGAAGCCGAGCCGGTCGGCG
>JAKONK010000093.1 GCA_022701985.1 Actinomycetales bacterium | reverse complement strand
CAGCTCGACCTGCTGCTGACCGGCTGCGAGCGGCTGCAGGAGGCCGTGCTGCGCTCCGACGTCTCGCGCCAGCAGGCGCAGTCGCGCTTCCTGGAGGAGAAGTTCCGACCCAGCGGTCTCGACCTCTGACGCTCCCGCGTCAGCCGGCGGCCTCGGCGGCCTCCAGCCACTCCTCCTCCAGCGCCTCCTTCTCGGAGAGGAGCTCGCGCAGCTCGGCGTCGAGCTTCGCGGCCGCGGCGTAGTCGGCGGCGCTGGCGGCGAGCGCGTCGTGCAGCCTCGCCTCCCGCTCGGTGAGCTTCGAGAGCTGTCGCTCGAGGCGGGCGACCTCCTTGCGGGCGGCGCGCACGTCGGCGGCCGAGGCGCTCGTGCTGCTGGGGCGTGCGGTGAGCTGGTCGTCGCTGAGCGTGGTCTGGCCCGAGCCGGCGGCCCCGGCGTGCCGCAGCGCCAGGTACTCCTCCACACCCCCCGGCAGGTCGCGGATGGCGCCGTCACCCAGCAGGGCCACCTGCCGGTCGGTCGTCCGCTCGAGCAGGTACCGGTCGTGGCTGACCACCACGAGCGTCCCCGCGAAGCCGTCGAGCACGTCCTCGACGGCGGCGAGGGTGTCGGTGTCGAGGTCGTTGGTGGGCTCGTCGAGCAGCAGCAGGTTGGGCCCGCGCACCAGCAGCCGCGCGAGCTGCAGGCGGCGGCGCTCGCCACCGGACAGGTCGCGCACGTGCGTCCAGGCGCGCGCCGCGGGGAAGCCCAGCCGCTCGACCACGGAGGAGGCGGTGAGCTCCTTGCCGGTGGCCACGTCGAGCACGCTCGTGGCCTCGCGCTCGACCGTCTCCAGCACGCGCTGGTCGGCGACGGCGTCGAGCTCGCGCAGGTCCTGGCTGAGCACGCCGGTCACCACGGTCTTGCCGAGCTTCACGCGACCGGCGTCGGGCTGCACCTGCTGCAGGAGCAGCCTCAGCAGCGTGGTCTTGCCGGAGCCGTTGACGCCGACGATCCCGACCCGGTCACCGGGGCCCAGGCGCCAGGTGACGTCGTCGAGGAGCACCCGCCGCCCCTCGCCCTCCCCCACGGCCAGCGACGCGCCCTCGACGTCGACGACGTCCTTGCCGAGCCGGGCCGTGGCCGTGCGCGACAGCGCGAAGGCGTCGCGCGGCGGGGGCTCGGCGGCGATGAGGGCGTTGGCGGCCTCGATGCGGAAGCGGGGCTTGCTGGTGCGGGCCGGCGCGCCGCGGCGCAGCCAGGCGAGCTCCTTGCGGAGCAGGTTGTCGCGGCGCTCGGCGGTCACGGCCGCGACGCGCGAACGCTCGGCGCGGGCCAGCACGTACGCGGCGTACCCGCCGTCGTAGGCGTCGACCACGCCGTCGTGCACCTCCCACGTCCTCTCGACCACGGCGTCGAGGAACCACCGGTCGTGGGTGACGACCACGAGCGCTCCCTGCGTGGGCTGCCACCGCGTCCGCAGGTGCTCGGCGAGCCACGCGACGCCCTCGACGTCGAGGTGGTTGGTGGGCTCGTCCAGGAGGAGCACGTCGTCGTCGCCGGCCATGAGGCGCGCCAGCGCCACGCGGCGGCGCTGGCCGCCGGAGAGCTGGCCCACGAGCGCTTCGGCGCCCCCCGGAGCTGCAGCGGGCCCCTCGAGCATGTCGCCGAGCAGGCCGTCGAGCACGGAGCGGATCCGCGCGTCGGACGCCCAGACGTGGTCGGGCACGTCGCCGACCACGGCGCGGCGCACGGTGTGGGACGGGTCGAGGTCGTCGGTCTGCGAGAGGACGCCGATCCGCGTGCCCCGGCTGCGCGTGGCGCGGCCCGCGTCCAGGGCCTGGGTGCCGGCGAGGACGCGCAGCAGCGTCGACTTGCCGTCGCCGTTGCGGCCGACGACGCCGGTGCGGGCGCCGTCGTCGAGGCCGAGCGAGACGCCGTCGAGCACGGTGCGGGCGCCGTGGACGACGGTCGCGCCCTCGAGGTTCAGCAGGTGGGCCACGCCCCCATCCTCCCCGGCCCGGCGAGCGGTCCGGGACGGGCGGGTCGGCAGACCGTCAGCGGATGGTGTCGACGGGCCCGGTCGGCGGCGTGTTCGACGGGTGGAACGGCGACGTGGGCACCGGGTCGACCTGGCGGGCGCCGTGGACCGGCCCCGTCACGCGGCGCACGTCGGAGGCGAGGCCGGACGCCGTCAGCGCGACGGCCAGCTCCAGCGCGGCGGACCTGTCGGACACCAGCAGCGCGACCGTGGGCCCCGAGCCGGACACCAGGCCACCGAGCGCGTCGTGGTCGCGCCCGAGGTCGAGCACCCGCTGCAGCGAGGGCCGCAGGGAGCAGGCGGCGGCCTGCAGGTCGTTGACCAGCGCCGGTCCCAGGGCCGCCGCGTCGCCGGCGCGCAGCGCCTGGGCGAGCAGGGCCGGGACGTCGGGGTCGAGGGCCTCGGCGGGCGCGCCGGCGGCCGCGAGGCGGTCGTGCTCCCGGTAGACGGCCGGGGTGGAGAGCCCCTCGTCGGCCAGGGCCAGCACCCAGTGGAACTCACCGCGGCCCAGCACGGGGGTGAGCCGGTCGCCGCGGCCCAGACCCAGCGCCGTGCCCCCCACGAGGGCGAAGGGGACGTCGGCGCCGAGCTCGGCACCCATCTCGACCAGCTCGTCGCGGGTGGCGCCGGTGCCCCACAGCAGGTCGCAGGCCAGCAGCGCGGCGGCGGCGTCGGCCGAACCGCCGCCCATGCCGCCGGCCACCGGGGCGGTCTTGCGGATCGACAGCGCGACGTCGGCGGGGACCCCTGCGCGCTCGGCGAGCAGCTGCGCGGCCCGGACGGCGAGGTTGGTCGAGTCCAGCGGGGTGGAGGCGGCGCCCGTGCCGCGCACCGAGACCGTCACACCGGAGACGCCGTCGCGCGGGAGTGTGGCGCTGACCTCCTCGAACACCGAGACGGCCTGGTACACGCTGACCACGTCGTGGTACCCGTCGTCCTCGAGGGCCCCGACGCGCAGCGCGAGGTTGATCTTCGCCGGCGCCCGGACGACGACCCGCTCCCCCGGCAGCGTCACGCGCCGCACACTACGGGACTCAGCGGCCCGGCCGTTCGCCAGTACGTCCCCAGCACGTCTTCAGGAAGCGCCTCGGACTCGGCGCATGACCTGCGCGAGGCGCGCGAAGCCCTCGACGTCGAGGCGCTCACCGCGCAGCGAGGGGTCGATCCCCGCCGCCCGCAGCGCCTCCTCGGCGGCCGCCGGCGATCCGGCCCAGCCGGCCAGCGCCGCCCGCAGCGTCTTGCGGCGCTGCCCGAAGGCGG
The DNA here is from genome assembly GCA_022701985.1 of Actinomycetales bacterium. Taxonomy (GTDB): domain Bacteria; phylum Actinomycetota; class Actinomycetes; order Actinomycetales; family Quadrisphaeraceae; genus Quadrisphaera. Next base: position 4,971 of record JAKONK010000093.1, on the reverse strand, counting down.
CGTCGACGGCGGCGAAGACCTCCTCGCGGGTGGCCCTCGTGGCCGGGGCCTCGCGCCGCTCCAGGCGCACCAGCGCGCTGTCCACGTTCGGCACGGGCCAGAACACCTGCCGGCCCACGGACCCGGCCATCGAGGCCCGCGCGTACCAGGCGGCCTTGACGCTCGGGACGCCGTAGACCTTGCTGCCGGGGCCAGCGGCGAGCCGCTCGGCCACCTCGGTCTGCACCATGACGAGCACCGTCTCGAGCGAGGGGAAGCGCTCCAGCAGCGTCAACAGCACGGGGACGGCGACGTTGTACGGCAGGTTGGCGACCAGCTTGGTCGGCGCGCCGGCCGCGGCACCCGCGGCACCGTCGAGGGCCGGCAGCTCGGTGACGTCGAGCGCGTCGGCCCGGACCACCCGCAGGTGGGCCTCGAGCCCGCCGTCGGGGTCGTGGGCGAGGTCGGGACGCCGGGCGGCCACCGTCACGGGCAGCTCGGCAGCGAGGCGCTGGTCGATCTCGACGGCGACCACGCGCGCGCCGGCGGCCAGCAGCGCCAGCGTCAGCGACCCCAGCCCGGGGCCGACCTCGAGGACCACGTCGCCGGGCTGCACCCCCGCCTTGGCCGCGATGCGGCGGACGGTGCCGCCGTCGTGCACGAAGTTCTGCCCGAGGGACTTGGTCGGTCGCACGCCGAGACGGCCCGCCAGGGCCCGCACGTCGGCGGGGCCCAGCAGGCCGTCGTCAGCTGGTTCGGTGTTCAGGCCGCCGAGACTAGACGACCGGGGAGGGGTCAGCGCAGCCCGAGCTTGCGGGTGCAGGAGGGCCAGGCGCCCCAGCCCTGCGCGGCCTGGACCTTCTGGGCCACGGCGATCTGCTGCTCGCGGGAGGCGCTGCTGGCCGAGCCGGCACCGCCGTAGGCGCGCCAGGTGCTGGCGGAGAACTGCAGGCCGCCGTAGTAGCCGTTGCCGGTGTTGATCGACCAGTTGCCGCCGGACTCGCACTTGGCGATCGCGTCCCACACCGAGCCGCCGGCCACCGAGGGGGCGGCGGCCGCGGCGGGCCTCTCCTTGGTGCCCTTGAGCTGCACCTGGGTCACGGGCTGCGCCGTCACCGTCGAGCCGACCTCGGTCTTGGAGGTCTGCTGGCCGTCAGCGGTGACGACCTCGAAGGTCGTCTGCTTCGTGCCCACGACGCCCTTGGTCGTGACCTCGGTCTCGCCCTTGAAGAGGTCCGCGGAGTCGCTGCTCTGCGTCTCGAAGGGGATGTCGGAGTCCTCGGTGACCGTGCTCTTGACGATGCGCACGACCTGCACGGCCGAGCCGTCGGTCACGGCGCTGTCGAGCGGCACGGAGGTGGTGTCGTCGGCGCCCAGGGTGACCCCTGCGGCCTGGAGGACCTCGGCGTAGGTGGCGCTGGTGCTCGTGACCGGGAAGACGCCGCCGTCGACGGTGACGTCGACCTTCTTGGGCGTGGTGACCGTGAGGGCCATGCCGTCGCGGCCGAGCGGCGCGGAGCGGGAGGCGGACACCGCTGCGCCTTCGGCGCGGACGTCGAGGTCGGCGAGCGCGTCACCGACGGTCAGGGCGGTGGTCCAGCGCGTCTGCGTCTGGCCGTCGACGGTCAGGGTGATCGGACGGGCGTGGCGCACGACGATCGTGTCGCCGTCGCTGACCTTCGAGTGCTCGGGGAGGGAGAGCTGGTCCTTGTCGCCGAGCTCGACGTCCGCGGCGGCCAGGGCCGCGTCGACGGTCGTGCCGAACATGCGGACCTGCTCGGTCTGCCCGTCGACGTCGAGGTGGACCGTCGTGTCGTTGTGGGCCCAGGCGGCGGTGCCGGCGACGAGGGCGGTGACGATGACGGCCTGGCCCGCGATGCGGGTGACGCGGCCGGAGGGGGTGAGGCGCACGAGGTCCCTAGCTTCGGTGTCCCCGGGCAGAGGAACCGGACGGCGCTCACGGGCGGCAGCCGGGCGGCGGGGTGCGCGCGCCGGCGGCTCAGCTCGGCGGCGCCCGTGGTGGCTGGGAAGCGGGGCGTGCTCGGTGCTGGAGTCGTCGTCCGGGAGGTGTCCCATCCCGGCTGTCGACTCCGGACGGTAGGCGGAACCGTCCGAAACGTCCAACCTCCGGCGTCGCTGCCGAGGAAGGTTGAAGGACTCTTTACCTTCCCACGCCCCTTCAGGGACGCACCCGGGGGGAAGGGTGACGGTCGGTGTGGACATCACCACTCACCGTAGAGAAGGTCACTGCTCCGGCTCAGGATTTCGGCCAGGTGTGTTTCGTCGTGTCGCACCACCTCCGCGACCGCTCGGACGGTCAGGGGGATGAGGTGGCTCGCGTTGGTGCGCCCGCGGAAGGGCACGGGCGTCAGGTACGGGGCGTCGGTCTCCACCTGGAGCAGCTCCACGGGGACGGTCGCGACCGCCTCGCGCAGGGCGTGGTTGCTCTTGAACGTCACCGTGCCCGCGACGCTGAGGTACCAGCCGTGCTCGGCGCACGTGCGCGCCAGCTCGGGGCCGCCGGAGAAGCAGTGGAAGACCGTCCGCTCCGGCGCACCCTCGGCCAGGAGGACCTCGACGACGTCGTCGTGCGCGTCGCGGTCGTGGATCTGGAGCGTGCTCCCGGTGCGCTTCGCGATGTCGACGTGGGCGGCGAAGGAGTCGAGCTGCGCCCGCCTCGCGGCGGCGTCGCCCCAGTCGGTGCGGAAGGAGTCGAGCCCGGTCTCCCCCACCACCCGGATCCGGTCGTTGGTGGTGACCAGCCGCTCCACCTCGGCCAGGGCCGCGTCGAGCTCCCCCCGCCGCGCCAGCTCGGGCGCCTCGTTGGGGTGCACCGCCACCCCACCGAGCAGCTGCGGCCAGCGCCGCACCGCCCGGTCGGTCCAGGCGCGGGCCGCCGCGTCGCAGCCGATCTGCACCGCCCGCGGGACGCCCGCCGCGGCAGCGGCCGCCAGGAGCGCGTCGACGACGTCGTCGTCCAGGTGGTCGAGGTGGGTGTGGTCGTCGACCACACCCAGCCCGCGCGCGCCGAGGGCCAGCGGCTCCGGCAGCGACGGGTACCCCTCGGGAGCCGCCACCCGTCCGTGATCATGGAGTTCCGCCACCTGCTCACCCTGCCAGCGGCTCCGCAGGTGAGCCCCATCAGCGTGACGGTGCGGTCACGCCGACGGGGCTCGTCTCAGGAGTCTCCGCGCAGGCGGGCCAGCTCCTCCTCGACCACGGACTCGTCGAGCTTCGTGAAGATCGGTGACGGCGGGGCGACGGGCGTGCCGGGCACGACGTCGCGGGGCGCCCAGGCGGGCGCTGCCGAGTAGTCACCGGTGATGACCGGGTAACCGGGGCCGCCGTCGAGGTCGTCGACCTCGGCGATGACGGGCATGGGCTGGAAGTCGCCCTCGCCGCCGAGAGCCCGGTGCACCTGCGTGGCGGAGTGCGGCAGGAACGGGGACAGCAGCGTGTTCAGGTCGACGACGGCCTGCGCCGCCACGTGCAGCACCGTCTCCATGCGCGCCGGGTCGGTCTTCCTGAGCTGCCAGGGGGCCTGCGCCGCGAGGTAGCGGTTGGCCTCGCCGGCCAGGCGCATCGCCTCGGTGATGGCGGCCTTCTGGCGGTGGCCCTCGATGAGCCCGCCCACGGTGGCGAAGCCGCCGCGCACCGTCGCGAGCAGCGCCTCGTCGTCGTCGGTCAGCTCACCCGCCGGCGGGATCGAGCCGACGTTCTTGGCGATCATCGACGCGGTCCGGTTGACGAGGTTGCCCCAGGTGGAGACCAGCTCGTCGTTGGTGCGCCGGACGAAGGCCTCCCACGTGAAGTCGGAGTCCTGGTTCTCCGGCCCGGCGACCGCGATGTAGTAGCGCAGCGCGTCGGGCTGGTACCGGGCGAGGAAGTCGCGCACGTAGATGACGACACCGCGCGAGGACGAGAACTTGCCCCCCTCCATGGTGAGGAACTCCGAGGAGACCACCTCGGTGGGCAGCTCGAGGGAGCCGTAGTCGCCCGGAGACCCGCCGCGAGCGCCGCGGCCGTCGTAGCCGAGCAGCTCCGCGGGCCAGATCTGGGAGTGGAAGGTGATGTTGTCCTTGCCCATGAAGTAGGCCGAGCGCGCCTCGGGCGTGCTCCACCACCTCCGCCACGCCTCCGGGTCGCCGGAGCGGCGGGCCCACTCCACCGACGCCGACAGGTACCCGATGACGGCGTCGAACCAGACGTAGAGCCGCTTGTTCGGCTGGTCGCGCCAGCCGTCGAGCGGCACCGGGATGCCCCAGTCGATGTCGCGGGTCATGGCGCGGGGCCGCACGTCGTCGAGGAGGTTGAGGGAGAACTTCAGGACGTTGGGCCGCCACGCGCCGGCCTCGTCGCGCCCGTGCAGCCACTCCCCCAGCGCCTCCGCGAGCGCGGGCAGGTCGAGGAAGAAGTGCTGGCTCTCCACGAACTGCGGGGTCTCGCCGTTGATGCGCGAGCGCGGCTCGACGAGGTCGACGGGGTCGAGCTGGTTGCCGCAGTTGTCGCACTGGTCGCCGCGCGCGGAGCCGTAGGAGCAGATGGGGCAGGTGCCCTCGATGTACCTGTCGGGCAGGGTGCGCCCGGTCGACGGCGAGATGGCGCCCATGGTCGTCTGCTCGACCATGTACCCGTTGCGGTGCACGGTGGCGAAGAGCTCCTGCGCCACGGCGTAGTGGTTGCGCGTGGTGGTCCGCGTGAACAGGTCGTAGGACAGGCCGAGGGCCACGAGGTCCTCGACGATGATCCGGTTGTTCCTGTCGACGAGCTCCTGGGGCGTGACGCCCTCCGCCTCGGCCTGCACGAGGATCGGCGTGCCGTGCTCGTCGGTGCCCGAGACCATCAGCACGTCGTGTCCGGCCATCCGCATGTACCGGCTGTAGACGTCGGAGGGCACGCCGAAACCGGCGACGTGGCCGATGTGGCGCGGGCCGTTGGCGTACGGCCAGGCGACGGCGGACAGGACGTGGGTCATGGCCCGAGCCTATTGAC
>JAKONK010000002.1 GCA_022701985.1 Actinomycetales bacterium | reverse complement strand
CGAGGAGGTGTCCCGGGAGCGGGTGCGCGTGCTGCTCGACAGCGGCTCCGGTGGTCAGGTGGTGCTGGTCAGCGCCAGCGACCTCGACGCGCTGGAGCAGGCGGCCCGGCTCGCCCGGCCCAGCGCGGTCCTCACGCCCCGCGAGCGGCAGGTGCTGGAGCGGGTGGAGGCCGGTGGGCGAGCACCCGGCATCGCGGCGGAGCTGGGCCTCGCCCGCGGCACGGTGGTCCAGCACCTCGCCTCGGCGCGGCGCAAGTACGGGGTGCGCACCAGCCGCGAGGCCGCGGCGAGGGCCCGCGAAGCCGCCCAGCTCGACGGCGTGCAGGTGGCCGCGCGACCCTCAGCGGGAGGGGCTCTCGGCTGACGCCACCGCCCGGGACAGGCGCCCGGCGAGGTGGCGGCGCCCGGTGACGCCCAGCTTGGCGTAGACGTGCTGCAGGTGGTGCGCCACGGTCCGTGAGCTGATGCCCAGGCTGAGGGCGATCTCCGCGTTGCTGGCGCCCGACGCGGCCAGCTCGGCGACCACCGCCTCCTGGCTGGTGAGCACCGAGGACCCCACCCGGCGCGGCGGCCGCTGCGGCGCGGTGGCCGCCAGCTCGCGGCGCGCGAGGGTCGCGAGGGCCCGCAGCCCGATCGCCTCGTAGGCGGTGGCCGCGCGCTCCAGCGGCTCCCGGGCCGAGACGCCGCGGCGGGCGCGGCGCAGCACCATCCCCAGCGCCAGCTGGGCGGGTCCGACGACCACGGGACCGGCCTGGGTGCGGGCGGCCTCCTCGACCAGCGCGAGCCGCTCCGCGGGGGCCTGCGCCTGCATGGCCCGGCAGAGCAGGTCGGTGACGACGGCGGCCGGTGCACCGCTGCCTCGGGCCCAGGCCGCGACCTCCTCGCTCACGCGCCGCAGCACCGGGGCACCGCCCTGGGCCTCCACCAGGGCGTGCACGAGGGGCAGCGCGTGGGTGAGCGCGGCCGGGCCCGGGACGGCGGGCGGGTCGGGCCACAGCCGCGCGAGCGCGGCCGCCGCCTCGCCCATCTCCCCGCGCGAGCGGTGGCGGTAGGCGGCGCTCCAGAGGGCGCTGGAGAGCTCGGTGGTCGTCGCCAGGTCACCCGCCGCGACGCCGGCTGCGGCGCCGGCCGCGTCCCCGGTCCACCGGTGGTGCCCCGCGGGGGCACTGGTCACGACCGCTCCGTCCTGGACCAGGTCGACCATGTCCTGGGCCTGCTCGACGGCCTCCGCGCGCCCGGGGGCGTGCCGGAGCGCAGCTCGTGCTCGGCGCAGGTGGTCTGCGCTGGCCACCACGGAGGTCTCGATCTCCGCCGCGCAGCCGGCCAGGTGCAGGTCGACGGCACCGGGGCCGGTGGCCGGCAGGGCCGCCGCCCGCTGGCGCACCACGTCCACGACGGGACCGAGGCGTCCGAGGACGCGCGCGAGCGCCACGAGGCGGCGCAGCACCGGCAGGGACGTCCCCGCCAGCGCCTCCACGAGGTCGGTGAGCGCCTCCTGCTGCTCCGCGGGTGCGCAGGCGCTCCAGGGCGCGGTGAGACGGGCCAGCGAGCGCACCCGGGCAGCGGCGCGCTCGGGCAGCAGCTCGGCCGCGCCGTCGAGCGCCGGGCTCGGGGTGCTGCGACGGCCCCCGACCACCACGAGGGCGGCAGCCGTCGCCACGGCCTCCTCCGCCTCCTCGGCGCCGCTCGAGCCGCCCGTCGCCGTGGATGCGGCGCGCGCCAGGTGCTCGAGAGCGCCCTCCAGGTGACCGGTCGCGGCGGCGGTGTCCTCCCGGTCGAGAGCCTCCAGCGCCCCCAGGCGCTCGGCGACGCCGAGGGCCGTGGGGTGCGACGCCCCGCGGGCCCGTGCGCGCAGGTCGTCGGCGACGGCGGTGCGGCCGCAGACCAGTGCCTGCTCGGCGGCGAGCAGCAGCGTCGCGGCGCTGGAGGCGGGGTCGTCGTCGAGAGCGGCCGCCAGCGCGAACAGGTCCCCGGCGCGGCGCGCGTCGAAGCGGCGCAGGGACCGGGCGCTGCGGCGCAGCCCGGCGGCCAGGGCCCTGTCGGCGCCACGGGTGAGGTGGGCGCTCTGCCGCCGGGCCTCGGCCCCCAGGCGCAGGGCGGGCTCGTCTGCCGCGGAGGAGGGCGTGTCGGGCCCGGAGGCCCGGCACAGCACCTCGAACCACGCGGCCCGTGCGCGTGCCAGCTGCTCGGGAGCGGCCTCGGCGACCGCCAGGGCCGCCAGGAGGGGGTCGGTCCCGGAGCCGGGGACCCCGTCGCGCTGCACCGGCAGCCCCGGTCGTCCGCGCAGCGCCGACCCCTCGGGTGCGGGCGCGAGGTGCTCCAGCGCCGCACCGAGGTGGGGCAGGCCCACCGGGTCGTCGAGGAGCCCGAGCAGCAGGAGGCGCTGCCGCTCGGCGGGGGCCGCTCCGGCGAGCTCCTCGCGCGCCCGCCGGAGGGAGGGGCCCGGCGCCTCGCGCAGGGCCCCGGCGAGGGACCCGGCACCACCGGCGCCGGACACCAGGTCGAGCAGGTCGGCGAGGCGGCGCGGACGACCCTGCGCCAGCTCGACCAGCTGCTCGCGCTCCGCGGGGTCGAGGTCCGGTGCCCGCTCGTCGACCAGGGCGGTCGCCGCCTCGCGCCCGAGGGGCGTCAGGGGGACGACGACGTCGGCCCCCACCGCTCCGGAGGCCGGCGGCTCGCCGGGGGCGGCTGCGAGCAGGCACACCGCGGTGCGGGAGAGCCTGCGACCCAGGAAGCGCAGCACCGCGGTCGAGGGCGGGTCGGCCCACTGGGTGTCGTCGACGACCACCAGGACCGGGCGCCGGCGCCCCACGGCCTCCAGGACCAGCAGCAGCGCCATGGGCAGCGGCACGAGGCCCGGGAGGGGCGCGCGCCGTCCGATCGCGACCTCCAGCGCCGCCCGGGGGGCCGGGTCGACCACCACCCCCAGCGCGTCGACCTCGTCGAGGAGCGGGAGCACCACCTGCTGCACGAGCGCGTGGTCCAGGTCGCTCTCGTCGGGCGCGGCCCGGGCGGCCAGCACCAGCCAGCGCCCCCCGCCGGCCGCCGCGCCGCGCGCCGCGTCGTCGAGCAGCGCGCTGGAGCCGTCACCTGGCGAGCCGGTCACGAGGACCGACCTCCCCCGCCCCGCGGCAGCGCTCGTCAGGGCAGCGCCGATGGCCCGTCGCTGGACCGCCCTGTCGAGGAGCACGGCCCAAGTATTACTAGAACACCCGCACCGGTGCCTGCTCACGGGCCGCCGCCGGCCACGACGCGGCGCGCTTGCCGGGGCGTCATCGTCAGGCTCCCGGCGGTGGTCAGCGCGGCATCGGCCACCGGGTCCGCACCGGTGCGGACTTCCCCCTCCTGCTCCGCGCGAGTCATGGGCACCGACCTGCGCGCAGCGCCCCCGCCGTCCGACACCCAGGACGTGCCGCGGAGCAGCGGGCACACCTGAGGAGGGGCCATGACGATCACGGCGGTGCGCGCGGAGCGACCAGTGGAGCTCTCGGTGCACGACGAGCACCTCTGGTCTCCCGTGACGGAGTTCACGCTGGCAGGGCTGACCGCCGACGCCGGCGACGCGTTCGAGATGTGGGGCCTCGCACGGGTGGCCGGCCGGAGCTGGACCCTGCTGTCGGCCACCGGGAACCCGGTCAACGTCGTCGGTGACGAGGTGCGGTGGGACGACACCATCTGCAGCGTCGCGCAGACCGGTCCGG
>JAKONK010000215.1 GCA_022701985.1 Actinomycetales bacterium | reverse complement strand
TGCGGCGCGCCCGACGTCCTCGTGTGCACGAGGGTCCCTCTCGCGGCCGGACCGGCGAGCTGGGCTCCCCGGACGGGCGTCTCGGTGCGGCCGGGCAGTCGCCTCGACGTGCGCCATCCTGCCACCGGCCGGTGGTGCCGCGGCCTAGCGTCGGGGTCGTGGGTGGTCATCCAGCCGCGTCGGACCGGCGCAGCCAGCGCGGTCTGCTGGTGGCGCTCGGCGTCGACAACCTGGGCTCGGGGCTGTTCCTGCCGCTCGCGCTCGTCTACACGACGGCGGTGGTCGGGGTGCCGCTCGCGCTGGCGGGAGCCCTGGTCACGGGGGGGACCCTGGTCGGCCTCGCAGCACCGCCGCTGGCCGGGGCCGTGGTCGACCGGCACGGGCCGAAGCGGGTGGTCGTGGCCTCGGCGGTGCTGCAGGCCCTCGGCATGGCGGCGTACCTGCTGGCCACCGGACCCGCGACGGTGCTGCTCGCCGCGGCGCTCGTGGCGGCCGGCGGGCAGACCTTCTACGCGTCGGTGTTCGCGCTCATCGCCGACGTCGCCCCCGAGGGCCCCAAGGACCAAGCGTTCGCCACGGTCGAGATGGTCCGCTCGGCGGCCTTCGGCGTCGGGGCTCTGGTGGCTGCCGCGCTGGTCGCCGCTGCGGAGCCGGGGGTGCTGCGCGGCGCCGTCGTGGTCAACGGGGTGAGCTTCGTGGTGGCGGGTGCACTGCTCCTGGCCCTCGTGCACCCGCGGCGGCACGCCGCCGCTGGGCCCGGCGGCGGAGGGTCCGCCGGACCGCCCCGGGCTCCAGCACCGGTGTGGCGCGACCGGCCCTACGTAGAGCTCATCGCGGTCACGGTGCTGCTCGCCCTACCGACCGACCTGCTGCTCGTCGGCGGTGCGCTCTACCTGCGCGAGGTCGCGCCCGGTGCGGCGTGGGCAGCGGGGGCGAGCATCGCCGTCCTCACCGCGCTCATCGCCCTGCTGAACGGCCGTGTGGTCCGCTGGACGGCGCGCTGGCGGCGCACGACGACGATGGCCGCGGGAGGCGCGTGCCTCGCGGTGTGGGCGCTGTCGCTGGCGCTGGTGGTGCTCCTGCCGACGGCGTGGGTCGGGCCGTGGGTGCTCGCCGCGTCCCTGGTCCTGGCCTCGGGCAGCCTGCTGTTCGGCACCCGCGTCAACGCCCTCGCCGAGGCGGCCGCACCCCCGGCCACCCGCGGGCGCCACCTGGCGGCGTTCCAGTACGCCTTCACCGCGGCCGCCCTGGGCGCGCCGCTGCTGGTGTCGGTCTCGGCGGTCTCGCTGTGGCTGCCGTGGGCGGTGGCCGCCGTCCTGGCCGCAGCGGGCGGCGTGGGTGTGCTCGCGCTGGCGCGGCACCTGCCGCCGTCCGCCGTGCGCACCTGACCGCCCCCGACCGGTCTGGACGGTGGGCGGACCGCTCGGCACGCTGGGTCGTGTGAGCGACCCCGAGGACGCCCCGGTGACGGACGCCATGCCCGACCAGACGCGGGTGCACCGCCGGACCACCTTCGACGACGACGCCGAGCGCTACGACCGCACGCGCCCCGGGTACCCGGCGGCCCTGTTCGACGCCCTGGCCGACGCGGCCGGTCTGCGGGCAGGCTCGCGGGTGCTGGAGGTCGCCCCGGGCACCGGTCAGGCGACCACGTCGCTGGCCGAGCGGGGCTGGCGGGTCACCGCCGTCGAGCTGGGGCCGCAGATGGCGGCGCTGGCCCGCCGGTCAGCGGCGCGGGTCCCCGGTGCGGACGTCGACGTCGTCGTCGCCCCCTTCGAGGACTGGTCGCTGCCTGACGAGCCGTTCGACGCCGTGCTCTGCGCCACCGCCTGGCACTGGCTCGACCCTGCGGTGCGCGCCCGGAAGGCTGCGCAGGCGCTGCACCCCGGCGGGGTGCTCGGGGTCGTGCGCTCGCACCACGTCGCTGGCGGCACCAGCGCCTTCTTCGAGGCCGCCGACGGCTGCTGGCGGGAGTTCGGGCAGCACGACAGCAGCGGGGACACCCGGTTCCGGCTCGTGCCGGAGAGCGAGGTCCGGCCGGCGACCGCGGAGCTCGAGCACAGCGGGTGCTTCGCCGAGGTGACGGCCCACGGCTTCCCCGTGGAGGTCGAGTACACGACGGCGCAGTACCTGGACCTGCTGTCCACCTACTCGCAGGTGGCGGTGCTCGACCCGGAGGCGCGGGCGGGTCTCCTCGGTGGCGTGGGCCGCGTGGCCGAGGAGCAGTTCGGCGGACGGATCTCCCACCGCTACTTCTTCGAGCTGGTGCTGGCCCGCACGCCGTCGTCGCCGCTGCTCGCCTGAACGCGACCGGTCTGCCCGCCAGGTCGGCGTCGGTGAGGTCGAACACCGCGTGCTGCTCGGCGCGGTACCGGGCGCTGACGAGCCACTGCGGGGCGCGGCTCGCGACACCTCACCAGTCCTGGTCCTGCCCCCGAGGAGGCGCGGGCGACGGTGTCACCCAGGCGCCCTCGCGCGGATGGTCGGGCAGGGCCACCCGGCCGTTGCACCACAGCAGCACCCTCCCCGCGGGCCCCTGCGGGGCACCGGCCCACAGCCTGGCGAGCACCTTCTGGGCGAGGTGGTTCGGCGGTTCGAAGTCCACCCCGAGACCCCTGGCGATGTCCCAGGTGTGCACCACCACCTCGTTCACGCCCATCGTGGCGAAGCCACCGGCATCCGTCAGCCCGAAGTGCCACGCCCGCACGTCAGGGCCCGCGGACCGCAGTGCGAGGGTGAGCAGCGAGGCAGAGGTCTGCACGGCCCGCAGCAGCTGTGCCGGCGGAGCGCCAGGGCGCACCACCAGGTCCAGCGGGAGGTAGGCCTCCCGCGGACCAGCGGTGACCTGGCACGCGTAGGCGTGCAGGTCGTGAGCCACGTGAGCGGCGGTCTGCCAGCAGCTCCAGTCCAGGCCCCCTGCCGCCACCGTCCAGTCGGCGTCGACCAGCGGGATCAGGGTGGAGGTCATCGCCGCGAGGGTCTGCTCGACGTCATCAGCACCCGTCGGGTCCGTCGTGGTCGCCACCGGCCAAGGCTTCCACGCCTCTGGGTGACTGGGCCTTCGACGTCCTGGGCACGGGCCAGCCAGCCCGCCGGGGCCGCGTGACGGGCGCAGAGCGGGAGCCGCCGGACCTCGACGTCGTCGTCACCCGTGACGCCGTGACCGCAGTCCGTGGAGCGCTGGCCGCAGGCGGGTCCGGTGGCCTGCGCGACGAGGTGCCCACCGCGCTGGCGATGCGCCACCCCGACGCCGGCGAGCGGTCTGACGGGCGGGTCGTCCACCTCTACCCCGTCGAGCTGGTCCTCCCGCGCTGCTGCGCGTCGAGCGCCACGAGGCGCTCCACCACCGAGCGGGCGTCCAGCGCGGTCGTGTCGAGCACGACGTCGCCCACGTCGCCCAGCGCGAGGTCCGCCTGGTGGGACAGCGACTGCACCACCGCGTGGCGCTGCTCGGTCTCGGGCAGGCCCCGCAGCGCATCGCCGGCGAGGTGGGCTCCCTCACCCCGCGCCCTGGCCGCCACGCGCTCGCGCAGTGCGCCCTCGCCGGCCGCCAGTCGCACTGCGAGCAGGGGCGTCCCCGCGAGCGCTGCGCGGAAGGCCTGCACGTCGGCGGACGACCTGACGTCGGCGCGCACCACCAGCGCCTCGGCACCCGCTGCGCGGTGGGTGCGCCAGAGGTCGCCCACGAGCGAGGCCGTCGCTGCTGCAGTCCCGGCCCCGCGGCTCGGCAGGTCAGCGGTGAACGAGAGCTGGTGGCCGTCCAGGTAGGTGCAGGTCTCCCCGCGCGCCCAGGACGACGACGCCAGCCCGAACCCCGCGGTGGACGCCCCCGCAGCGGGCGGCCCGCAGAGGAGCAGCGCCCGTCCTCCCCCATCCGGCTCGTCACCGGGGGGGGCGTCGGGCCACGCCGGGGGCGTGGTCCGCCCGCACCGCGGCGAACAGCTCTGCCGCGCTCTCGGCGGCCTGGCGGGTCGAGCGGGCAGAGGTGTCGACGGCGGGCACGTCGCTGGTGTCCCAGCGCAGCGCGTCGTCGAGGGCCCGTGCCGCGGCGGTGTCGTCGTACCGCTGGCGGAGGCGGCTGAGGAGCACGTCCTCGTCGGCGCGCACCCGGCAGAAGGCCGCGCCCAGGTCGCCCAGGGCCTCGCGCACCAGGTCGGATCCACCCCGGCCGAGGACGCCCGAGACCACGACGACCTCTGCCCCGCGGGCGACGTGGTGGCGCGCCACGACGGCCGCGGACCCGGCCTTCAGGACCGAGCGCGCGTCGTCGTCACGCGGCTCCGGGTAGCACATGCCCAGCTGGTCGACGTCGACGTGCGACCGCGGGCGGCCGGCCAGGACGCCGGTGAACACCTCCCACGCCGTGACGGACTTCCCCGCGCACGGGGGCCCGGTGAGCCACCAGACGGCGGGGGTCGCGGCGGGCACGGGCGTCCTGGTCGGTGCGTCAGCGGGTGGGGAGGTGGAGGACGAGGCGGCGTCGTCGACACCCCGCCGGGGGAGAACCTAGACCCGGAGCAGGGGCTTGTCGCAAGGGCCCGCGGAGCGCCATGATCCGCCCCGCGTCCAGGCCGTTCGCGCACGCGGGACCAGGCCCGCTCTCGCAGGCGGCGGGGCGCGGCGGTGGCTGGGCGCGGGAGGGGCGTCAGTGGAGGGGGGCGGGGGCCGGTCCGGGGGCGCCGGTCCTCTCGGCGGGGGTGCGCAGGTGGAACGCGGGAACCGTCCGGTGCACGATCGGGCCGATCGCCAGGGCGTAG
>JAKONK010000161.1 GCA_022701985.1 Actinomycetales bacterium | reverse complement strand
GCTGGGCCGGACGGGGGTCACCCGATCGGCTCAAGCCCGGGGCCCCGCCTGCCGATGCAGCACCCGTGGACCTCCGCCGGCTGAGCACCCTCGCCCTCCCGCTGGGCGTCATCGGCATCATCCTGCTGCTGGTCGTGCCGCTGCCCCCGCTGCTGCTCGACTTCCTCATCGCGCTGAACATCGCGATCGGGCTGCTGGTGCTGATGACGGCGATGTACGTGAAGCGGCCGCTCGACTTCGCCATCTTCCCGAGCGTGCTGCTGGTGGCCACGCTGTTCCGCCTGGGCCTGAACGTGGCCAGCACCCGCCTGATCCTGCGCGACGGCCACGCCGGTGACGTGATCCACGGCTTCGGCACGTTCGTGGTCGGCGGGTCGCTGGTCATCGGGCTCGTGATCTTCACGATCCTGGTCGTCATCCAGTTCATGGTCATCACCAAGGGTGCTGAGCGCGTCGCCGAGGTCGGTGCGCGCTTCACCCTCGAGGCGATGCCCGGCAAGCAGATGGCGATCGACGCCGACCTGGCCGCCGGGCTCATCGACGAGGACACCGCGCGCACCCGCCGCGCCGACGTCACCGCCGAGGCCGACTTCTACGGGGCCATGGACGGTGGTGCGAAGTTCGTCAAGGGCGACGCGATCGCCGGCATCATCATCGTCATCATCAACCTCGTCGGCGGCTTCGCCATCGGCATGCTGCAGGACGGCCTCAGCGCCACCGAGGCCCTGCACAAGTACTCGACGCTGAGCGTCGGCGACGGCCTGGTCACCCAGGTCCCGGCCCTGCTGATGTCGATCGCCACCGGCCTCATCGTGACCCGGGCGACCTCGACGTCCGACCTGGGCACGGACGCCGCCGCCCAGCTGCTGCGCAACAAGACGGCGCTGCGCATCGCCGGCGGTGGGGCGCTGACCCTGGCGGTCATCCCCGGCCTGCCCAAGCTGCCGTTCCTCGTGGTCGGCGGTGGCCTGCTGCTGCTGGCCCAGCGCATCAAGCCCGAGGTCGAGGAGGCGGAGGCCGCGGACCTCGACGGCGCCGCCGCCGACCCGGCCCAGGCCGAGACCCCCGAGCAGCTCATGCAGCAGATGCGGGTCGACCCGCTCGAGATCGTGCTGGCCCCCGACCTGGTCGACATGGTCGACACCGCCTCCGGTGGCGACCTGCTCGACAGGGTCCGGGCGCTGCGCCGCAAGATCGCCCTGGAGCTCGGCATCGTGCTGCCCCCGGTGCGCACCCGCGACTCCCTCGACCTGCCGATGTCGACCTACGCCGTCCGCATCTCCGGGGTGGAGGTCGGCGTGGGCCAGGCGCCCCCCGGCAAGGTGCTCGCCCTCGGCGACGACCTCGAGGCCCTGCCCGGCGCCGTCACCGTGGAGCCCGTCTTCGGCCTCCAGGGCAAGTGGGTCCCGGCGGAGATGCGCCACCAGGCCGAGCTCACCGGTGCCACCGTGGTCGACCGGGCCTCGGTGCTGGTCACCCACCTCGCCGAGATCGTCCGCAAGAACGCCCCGCGCCTGATCTCCCGCGAGGACGTCAAGACCCTGACGACGTCGCTCAAGAGCACCGACGCCGCCGTCGTCGACGAGCTGGTGCCCAACCTGCTCTCCCTGGGCGAGGTGCAGCGGGTGCTGCAGTCGCTGCTGGAGGAGGGCGTGGCCGTCCGCGACCTCGGCCGCATCTACGAGGGCCTGTCGCTGCGGGCCAAGGGCGGCGCCAGCCACACCGACCTCGTCGAGGCCGCCCGCGCGGCGCTCGGCCCGGCGGTGGCCTCGCCCCACGCCCAGGACGGCGTCCTGCGCGTGCTCACCCTCGACCCGCTGCTGGAGCACCAGTTCGTGGAGACCCTGCGCCCGACCGAGTCCGGACCGCAGCTCGCGATGGACCCTGCGCGTGTCGAGCGCGTCGTGGACGAGGTGAGCCGTAAGGTCCGTGCTGTCGAGGACGCCGGGTGGTCTCCCGTCCTGGTGTGCGCCCCGGCGCTGCGGGCTCCGCTGCGCCGCGTCGTGTCGCTGACCACCCCGGGCGTCGCGGTCCTGTCCTACTCCGAGGTGTCGGGCCCCGGGTTGGTCGTCGAGACGGTGGGAGTGGTGAGTGGCGCCGAAGCGGTTGCTGCTTGAGGGCCCTGCCATCGAGCCGCTCCTCGAGAAGGTCTGGGCCGAGCACGGTCCCGACGTCACGATCGTCAAGGCCGAGCGCGTCCGCGTCGGCGGCGTCGCGGGCTTCTTCGCCCGGGAGCAGTTCGAGGTGACCGTCGAGGTCCCCGACACCGCCGTCGCCACGACGCCGGCGCCGCCCGCCCCCCGCCCGTCGACCGGCCCGGCAGCAGGCCCGGCCGCCAGGCCCGCGGCGTCCCGCCGCCCGGCCGCCGCCGCGCCCGCTGCGCCGGTCCCCACCGGCATCGAGGCCCTGCTCGCCGCGGCCGAGCGGGAGGACGCCGACCGCGCCCCCGGCGGCAGCGCCGACGCCCTGCGGCACGCGGAGTTCGACGCGGTCTTCGGCCGCGCGGCCGCGCCCGCGACGCCCCCGGCGGCGGCCGCCCCGACGGCGGTGACCCCGGCCCGCGCGCCCCGTCCGGCGCCCGTGGTCGACCTCACCGACGACGCCCACGACCCCTGGGTCGACGCCCCGGTCCCGGTGCCCTCGCGCCCCGCCGCTCCGCCGTCCGACCTCGCCGAGCGCCTCGCCGCGGCCTGGGCCGCGCAGGCGACGCAGCCGGTCCAGCCGACCGAGCCGGAGCAGCTCCACGAGCAGTCCCGCGAGCAGTCCTACGAGCTGCCCCGGGTCCACGAGGCGCTCCACGACGACGGGGACGAACCGTCCCCGACGGCGGTGCCCGACTCCTGGGCTCCCCACCTCGACGACGCCTACGAGCCCCTCGACGAGGCCCCCGCCCCCCAGCTGCCGACGCCGCAGGTGGCGAGCTGGAGCACCCCGCCGACGCCGGCCGCCGCCGCGGCGGACGTCGACGACCTGCTCGCCGGGCTCGCCCACGGCCTCCTGGCGGACGGCGAGCCGCACCCGCCCTACCAGCCGCAGCAGCTGCCGCCGCCCCCGGCGGAGCTCGTCGACGCGGCGCCCCGCGGCCCCTCGGCCGACCCGTCGCTGCTGGCGCCGCCGCCCCTCCCGGTGCGACGCCCGGGCAGGTCGTTCGCGCCGCTGCCCGACGCCCCGGCACCGGCGCAGGGCTACGCGCTGCAGCGCAGCGCCGTCCTGGGCGCCCCCGAGGCGCCCCACCACGCCGGCAGCGCCCCCGGACCCGTCGGCCACTTCGCCGACCACCGGCTGCCCGACCGCCTCGCCGCGCTCGGGGTGCCCGTCGCCTGGCTCTGGGAGCTGCCCCTGGAGCGCTCCGCGGCGCTGCGCGAGCTGTCGGTGCGCCTGGCCTCGGCCGCGGCGGCCCGCCCCTCGCGGCGCGCGCACCTGGCGGTGGCGGCCGAGCCCGTCGTCGTCGTGCTGGCCGACCTCGAGGACGCCCTGCCCGTGGCCGACCAGCTCGCCACCGGGATGGGCCTCGACGCCGACGACGTCGTGGTCATGGGCCGCAGGCTGCGCGCCCCCGGCCCGCAGCGGTGCCTGCCCTCCCGCCAGGAGCTGCAGGACGCCGTCGCCGAGGCGCGCGCCGCGAGCCGGCCGTTGGTGGTCGTGCTGCCCGCTCCCGTCGGCGCCGCACCCCCGGTGCGCGCCGCCGTCGCCGACACCCTCGACCAGCTCGCCCCCGACGAGGTCTGGGCCGTGGTCGACGCCACCCGCCGCCTCGACGACACCGCCGCCTGGCTCACCGCCGTCGGCGGCGACCGCGGCGTCGACGCCCTGGCCCTGGTGAACACCGAGGTGACGTCCGCCCCCGCCGCTGCCCTCGCGCTGCAGGCGCCCGTGGTGCTCGTCGGCGACCGGCACGCCACACCGGAGGCGTGGGTCTCGCTGCTCGCCGCCCGCCTCACCGAGCAGGACCTGCGGTGACGCGCCGCCCCCGCCACGACGGCACCTGGCCCGCCCTCGGCGCGCGGGCGCTGGTCGGGGCCCCCGGCGAGACCCCCCGCGCGACGCGCGTGGAGGACGTGGACGACGACGGCGGCGCGGTCGCCGTCGCCGTGCCCCGCGCGCTGGCGGGAGAGCTGGAGCCGCCGCAGCCCGGCGACGCCTTCGAGCTGAGCTGGCCCGGACCCCGGGGCCTGGTGGTGGTGCCCGTGGTGCTGCGCGAGCGCGTGCGCGACGGGATCCCCCTGTGGTGGCTGGAGCCGAGCGGCCCCACCGCTGTCGACCAGCGCCGCAGCTACGTCCGGGCCGAGGTCAGCGCCCCGTTCCCGGTGCGCGTGGCCCTGGACTGGGAGCTGCCCGAGCGGGGTGCCGCCGCCGGCGAGCTCCAGGACCTCTCCGAGGGCGGTCTGCGGGTGCACCTGCGGGGCGCCGGCGCCGACGGCTGCCCCGAGGGCGCGGGCGTCGGCATCCGGCTGACGGTCGTCGACGTGGTGGCCGGTGACGGCAGCTCCGCCAGCGCGTCGGGCTCGGACTCCCCGGGCGCCGCGGTCGGCGTCGACGAGCACGAGCTCTTCGGCACGGTCCTGCGCTCCGGGCGTCTCGCCGAGGCGCCGGAGGTCGTGGAGGCCGTGGTCCAGCTCCACGAGGGGCCCGAGGGGCCGCGCCAGGGAGACGCGCTGCGGCGCCTCGTCTTCGCCTGGCAGCGGCGCGCCCGCCAGCGCTGACGCGCCCGAGATCCCTGCTGCTCGTTCCGGCGTTTCCCCCCGTGGGGGACGTTCCGGACGGCTAGCCTGGGCCGATGCTGGTCCTCACGCGACGCGCCGGTGAGAGCGTCATGATCGGCTCCGACGTCACCGTCAGGGTCCTGGAGATCCGGGGCGACGTGGTCAGGGTCGGTGTCGACGCTCCCCGTGACGTGCAGGTGCACCGCGAGGAGGTCTTCCACGCGGTCCGCGCCGCCAACCTGGAGGCCGCCTCCGCGGCAGCCCCCTCCCCGGCGGTGCTCGCCGGCCTGCGCCGCCGCCCCGTGCCGGCCCCGAGCCCGCCCGCCGACCCAGCGCTCGACGGCGCTGCCGGTGGTGCGGCTGGCGGCATCGCCCCCGAGGTCAGCCCTCCCGCAGCTCGCTGACCAGCGAGGACACCACGGCCCGCAGGTCCCCACCGGCCGCGGCGGCCGCGTCGCGCTGCCGCTGGTAGCTCGCCCCCCGCGCGGGGATCTGCGCCACGGACGCCAGCTCGTCGCTGCAGCCGAGCCGGCGCGCCACGGGCTCCAGGCGCGTGAGCAGGTCGTCGAGGTCGTCCGTGACCAGGCGCTCGTCACCGGCGGCGCTGGTGATGACGATGGCGTCGAGCCCGTAGCGGGCGGCCCGCCACTTGTTCTCCTGCACGTGCCACGGCGGCAGCACGGGCAGCTGCTCGCCGTCCTCTAGCCGGGTGTCGAGGTCGACCACGAGGCAGTGCACCAGGGCCGTCAGCGCCGCCAGCTCCTCCACCGACGGGACGCCGTCGCAGACCCGCACCTCCAGCGTGCCGATGGAGGGGGAGGGGCGGATGTCCCAGCGCACGTCCTTGAACGAGTCGATGACGCCGGTGTGCAGCTGGTCGCCGACGAAGGCCTCCAGCTCCTCCCAGCGCGCGAACTGGAAGGGCAGCCCCGCCGTCGGCAGCTGCTGGAACATCAGCGCGCGGTTGCTGGCGTAGCCGGTGTCGACGCCGCCCCAGAAGGGCGACGACGCCGAGAGGGCCTGCAGGTGCGGCGCGTGCACCAGCATCGCGTCGAGCACCGGGAGCACCTTGTGGACGCTCGACATGCCCACGTGCACGTGCACGCCCCAGATGAGCATCTGGCGGCCCCAGTACTGGGTGCGCTCGATCAGCTCGGCGTAGCGCGGTCCCTCCGTGAGCTGCTGGGCCGACCACTGGGCGAAGGGGTGGGTGCCGCTGCAGAGGAGGTCGAGGCCCATCGGGTCGGTGATGCCCCGCACGCGGTCGAGCGTGGTGCGCAGGTCGTCCATCGCGCTGCCGACGGTCTCGTGGACACCCGAGATGATCTCGACGGTGTTCGCCAGCAGCTCGTGCGCGGTGCGCTGGAAGCCGTCGGGGTGCGGGGGCTGGCGGTCCAGCTGCTCCAGCACCTCGTCGGCCCGGCAGGCGAGGTCACCGGTGGTGGAGTCGACCAGCGCGACCTCCCACTCGACCCCGAGGGTCGGACGGGGCGAGGGGCGGAACGGCAGGGCTCCGCGGCCGGCGTGCGGCCCGAGGGACGGCGTGGTCACGCCGCAACTCCAGCACACGCCGGGCCGCGGTGTCACAGCTCCGCGGAGATGGGCCCCTCAGCCCGAGAGCCGCGCCACGAAGAACGCCAGCGCAGCCGCCACGACCAGCACCACCAGCACGATCGGGATCGCGAGGTTCAGCTTGCGACCGGGCTCCTTCGGCTCGGGTGCCGACAGGCCCGACGTCCCCGCCTCCGAGGGCGGGGTGTCACCGGGGGCCACGCCCCCTCCCGGCTCGAGGCCGGGGGTGGTCGCCGGGTCGGGGTCGGTGACCTCGCTGGCGCTGCCGGGGCGCTCGCGGTCCGCGCCCTGGTCGCCGCGCCCGCCGTCGGGCCCCTCGCCCATGGGCGCACCCGGGCCGCCGCCCAGGGGCGTGCTCATGCGCTCGTCCGCGCGGTCGCACCGGCGAACTGCTCGACGACGGCGGCGCAGAACGCCGGGATGTCGTCGGGGTTGCGGCTGGAGACGATGCTGCCGTCGACCACGACCTCCTGGTCGACCCAGGTGGCCCCGGCGTTCTCCAGGTCCGTGCGCAGGCTGGGCCACGACGTGATCGTGCGGCCGCGGACGACGTCGGCGGTCACGAGCGTCCAGGGACCGTGGCAGATGACGCCCACGGGCTTCCCCGCGTCGACGAACGCCTTGGCGAAGGCGACGGCGCCCTCGTCCATCCGGAGGGCGTCGGGGTTGGTGGTGCCTCCGGGCAGGATCAGCCCGTCGAAGTCGGCGGCGTCGACGTCGCCGACGACCGCGTCGACGTCGAAGGAGTCCTTCGGCTCGACGTCGTTCTCGTAGGCCTGGATGGTCCCGGTCTCCAGGGAGACGAGGACGACCTCGGCCCCCGCCTCGGTGACGGCCTTGATGGGCTCGGTGAGCTCGACCTGCTCGACGCCGTCGGTGGCGAGCACGGCGATCTTCCGTCCCTGCAGCTGCGTGGTCATGATCCACCCCTACCCCGACCGCCCCCGAACATGCGGCCCGACCACGCGACCGACGCAGCGAGGCCCGCACCCCGATCGGGGTGCGGGCCTCGGCGCGGGGAGCCCCGCGGTCAGCAGGTGGTGGTCGGGTCGACCGCCTGGTCGGCGCTGGCCGTGGCGCTGGCGCTCGGCGCGGGTGCCGGGGTCACCGAGGTGGTCGCGGTGGCGGTCGCGACCGCGGCCGGCGGCGGGGCGATGGCGTCGGCCACGAGCTGGCGCAGCGCCCGGTAGTCCGGGTGCCCGGTGGAGATGTTGTCCTTGGTGAAGGACAGGGCCCGCAGGTCACCGCCCTTGACGCGCTGGCCCAGGTCGACGAAGGCGCTGAGCTCCTTGCTCGGGATGTCGGTCTGGATGTTCTGCTCGGCCGCGCTCGCCAGGGCCGGGAACTTCGCGGCGAGGGCGGTGACGTCGTACTGCTGCACCGCGGCGGAGATGACGCACTGCTGGCGGCGCATGCGGTCGTCGTTGTCCGAGCCCTCGCGGGAGCGGGCGAACCACAGGGCGTGGAACCCGTCGAGCTCCTGCGCCGGTCCCTCCTTGATCCACCCCGTGATCTTGTACTTCCCCCCGGTCTCGAGGTTGGTGCCGCCGCCGATGGGGATGTCGCGCGGGACGTTGAGGGTGATGCCGCCCATCGCGTCGACCAGCTGCTGGAAGCCCTCGAGGTCGACCTTGACCTCGTAGTCGATCGGCAGCCCGGTGGCCTCGGCCACGGCCTGCTTGGTGGCCTCGATGCCGGGGTCGTTGCCGTTCGCGGTGCCCCCGAACAGGTCGGGGTGCTGGGTGCCGAACAGGTAGACGGCGTTGAGCATGCAGCCGCCGGCCCCGTCCGCCTTGCACGCCGACGGCCAGAGGGCCTGGGCCTGGCTGCCCTGCGGGAAGGGCACGTCCTCGAGCTGGCGGGGCAGGCTCAGCAGGGTGCTGTTCCCGGTCCTCGTGTCGATGCTCGCGACGATGATCGTGTCGGGGCGGGTGCCCACGCGGTCGGCGCCGGTGTCCGCGCCGAGCAGGAGCACGTTGACGCGCGGGACGCTCGCCCACGGGTCCGCGGCCCCGGTGTCGGGGCTGGCGCCGCCGTCGGAGTCGTGCCCGAAGACGGTCATCAGCAGGGAGCGGTTGGCCAGTGCGTAGCGGGCCGCGGTGGCCGAGGGGGCGGCGACGACGGCCACCAGCGCGGTCACCAGCAGCAGGGACGCGAGGCGCTGGGCGCGGGTCAGGCCCCCGCGGGTGACCGTCGAGCGCAGGCCCGCGTGGCTCGCCACGATGACCACCGCCCAGACCGCCGCGAGGACCAGCGCGCCGACGGCGACCACGAGCATCGCCTGGGGGTCGAAGACCACCCGCTGCGCCAGCGGGGCGAGCCGGCCGGTGCCGACGACGGCGAGCAGGGCTCCGAGCGCGGCCAGCACGGGCAGCAGCACGAGCCAGCCCCGCACGCGCCGTCCTGCGGCGATCAGCCCGGTGCCGGGGACCGCCGCGCCGAGGACGGTCAGGAGCACCAGGCGGGTGAAGCCCTCGCCGGCGCCGCTGGCGTGGCGACCGCGCGGGTCGTCACCGGCGTGGATGAGGCTCACGTCCCCGACCCCCTCCTGCGGTCCCGCGGCCGGGCCCCGGGGGGCGTCCGGTCCCGCTGCGCCGTCGACCGGCCGGCGCGGTGCCGGGGTGCGCACCGCCGTGGCCGTCGCGCTCCGGGAGGCGTCGGCGGCGGCGGGGCGCGCGGGGCGCCCGGCCGGCGAGGTGCGGGCGTCGCGGACGTCGCGCCGCCGCGGGTAGCTCCCCGGTTCCGTCACGGTCACAGCACCCCTTCGAGCCCGTGCGACTCGGACGCGCACGGCGGAGTGCCATCACACCACCGGAGATCCCCGGCCACGCCGGTTTCCGCACCTGACGCGCCGGAGGACCGGCGTGTGGTAGGGCTCCGGCGCCCGCCCCGTCGGCCCGGTCAGGGGCAGACGCTGTCGGCGGCGACGGCCTCGCCGCTCGGCACCTGCTCCGTGGGCGACGGGGTCGCGCCGTCGGTCGGCTCGTCGGTGGGGCTGGCCGTCGGGCTCGGCGTCGTCGGGGTCGGGGTCGGGCTGGGGGAGGCCGGTGCGGGCGCGGGCGGCACCAGGGCGGCCTGCACCAGGGCGTGGATCTGCTCGTAGTCGGGCGAGCCCGTGCTGATGAGCGGCTCGTTGAAGGACAGGGTGCGCAGCGGCGCCTCCTTGACCTTCTGCCCCAGCTCGACGAAGGCGCTGAGCCTCCCGGCGGGGATGTCGGTGCTGACGTCCTGCTCGGCGGAGGCGGCCAGCTGGGGGAAGGCCCGCGCCAGGTCGAGGACGCTGTACTGCTTCACCGCCGCGTTCACCAGGCAGCGCTGCCGGTTCATGCGGTCGTTGTTGTCCGACTGCCAGCGCGAGCGGGCGTACCACTCCGCGTGGTAGCCGTCGAGGAGCTGGTCCGCGCCGGGCTCGACGTAGCCCGTCACCGGGTAGGTGCCGACGACGCGGCCGGTGCTGCTCAGGCGCTCGCCGCCGCCGATCGGGATCCTCCGCTCCACCGTGAGGCGGATGCCGCCCATCGCGTCGATGAGGTCCTCGAAGCCGTCGAGGTTGACCATCGCCGTGTACTGGATCGGCAGGTCGACGACGGCGCTCGCGGCCTGGCGGGTGGCGGCCAGGCCCGGGTCCTTGGCGCCGGGGAACAGCTCGGGGTGCTGGACGCCGAACAGGTAGGTGGCGTTCAACCAGCAGCCGCCGGTGCCGTTCGCCTCGCAGGCCTCGGGCCACAGCTCGGCGGCCTCCGTGCCCTCGGGGAAGGGGACGTCGGACAGCTGCCGCGGGAGCCCGAAGACGACGGTGTCACCGGTGGACGTGTTGATGCTGGCGACCATCATCGTGTCGGGCCGGGTGCCGATGTGCCCCTGGCTGGAGTCGGCGCCCACGAGCAGCACGTTGACCCGGGGAACGCCCTTCCAGGGGTCCTCCTCGTCGTCACCGGCGAGGTCGGCGTTGGTGGTCTGGTCACCGCCGAAGACGTTCACCAGCAGGGAGTGCTGCGCGACGGCGTAGCGCACGCCCGTCGCCGCCGGGGCGGCCACCAGGGCCACCAGGGCGACCACGAGGAGCGAGGACGCCAGGCGGTGCCCGCGCACCCCGCGGTGGCGGCGCTGCGCGAGGTGGGTGGCGACGACGACGGCGCACCACGCCAGGCCGGCGACCCCGACGGCGACGGCGGCGCCCAGCACCACCGACGGGTCGACGGCCCAGCGCAGGGCCGTCTCGACCGCACGCCCGGAGGCCCACAGCACGACAGCGGCGCCCAGCGCCGCCAGGAAGACGAGCAGCACCAGCAGCCCGGACCACAGCCGGCCGGCGTTGAGCAGGCCGCTGCCGGGCACGGCGGTGCCGAGCACCGTCCAGCCCGCGGCGCGGCCGAAGCCGCCCGTCGCGCCCCCGGCGTGCTCCTGGCGCGCGCGGCCCTCCGCCGCGTGCGCGCCCGTGGTCCCGTCCAGCTCGTCGACCTCCGTCTGCGGTGTGGCAGGTCGGTCGACCCGCACGGCCCTCCACCGCTCCCGGCGGTCAGTGGAACACGTCGACCTGGGGATCGGCGCACGCGAGCGGTGCGGACAGCGTAGGGTGGCTCCGCGCTCACGGGTGCGCTGCGCCGGCGGAAGCCGGCTCCGCGCCGCTGTGCAGCGAGGAGGTGTCGCCTAGTCCGGTCTATGGCGCCCGCCTGCTAAGCGGGTTTGGGTGTTAAAGCCCATCGCGGGTTCAAATCCCGCCACCTCCGCCCTCGAGGGCCCCGGTCACCAGACCGGGGCCCTCAGTGCGTCACTGGTAGCTGACGAAGACCGGCACCGGCTGCACGGCGATGGTCTCCGCGGGCGTGAAGGTGGGGGAGTCCTCGTCGTAGAAGTTCTTCCACCCCCACTGCACGCCCACTGGCGCGTCCGCCGTCAGCGCCGCGTACGTGGCCCGCTTGTCACCCGGCGCGCCCGCGCCGTCGGCGTGCACCACGAAGGCGAGCTCGTCGTGGCTCGTGTCGAGCGAGGCGCGGTCGGTCACCATCGACGTCCGGAACTGGTGCAGCAGGAACACCTTCTGCGGCAGCGCGCGCTCGCGGACCAGCTGCGCCAGCCACGCCGAGGTCTCGTCGACCTCCGCGGCGCTCACCCGCCCGACCTGCGCGAGGTGCTGCTGCCCGGGGGCGAGCCGCCACTCGGGGTCGAGCGCGAGGCCCACGCCCGGCAGGGCCAGCAGCGGCTCGTACTCGCGGGCCTGCTCGAGGAACGTCGACCGCCCGGGCTGCAGGTCGAGCACCACCTGCACGCCGTCGTCCAGCGCCGCCCGCACCAGGGGCTCCAGCTCGGCGACCGGGACCTCGGTGGAGTAGTCGCCGTCAGCGCCCGGGCTGCTGCTGGCCACCGTGGCGATGACCTCCAGCGCGGGCGCGGCGGGGCGGTCGTCGAGGCCGTCGTAGGTGGCCGCCGTCTCCTCGGCGCGCTGGAGGGTGGCCGCGGTGTCCTGCTCTCCGAGCACGCCCAGGCTGGGGGTGCCGGGGTGGCCGTAGAGGGCGACCAGGCGCCGGCCGGCCAGCGGGAGCTGGCCCCCGAGCCCGTCGGGCCCGGGGACCTGCACGCCGGTGCGGACCACCGCCAGGCGCGCGTCGAGGCGGTCGCCCGGTCCGAAGGCGTCTCCGAGGGCCACCACGGGCACCTGCTGCGCGGCGCCGAGCCGGGTGACGAGATCGCCGTCGGCGCGCGGGTCGCCACCGGGGACCGTGACCACCGTCGCCCCCGCCGCCTGCGCCGTGGCGGTGGCGAGCGCCGCCTCGGGTGCGCCGGTGCTGAGGACGATGGCGGTCGGAGTGCCTCCCGTCTCTGCGGCGGGCTCGTCCGCTGCGACGGCGCCCGAGAGGAGCCCCTCGGCGTCCGCGGCGGAGGACAGGCCCTCGGCGCTGCTCCAGGTCTGCGCCTGCTCGCCGACGGGCACCACCTCGGCGCCGAGGCGGCCGACCTCGGCAGCGCCCGCGTCGCCGCTGACGAGCGCGGGGACGCCCAGCCGCGCAGCGGCCTCGCCCGCCTGCTGCTGGGCGGTCGCGTCGTCAGCGCCCGCCACCAGGGCGCGGGTCGCGCTGGTGAAGAGCGCGGCGCTGGCTCCGGCGGCCAGCTGGTCGGCGCTGGTGCCGCCCACGAGGGTGTTGGCCTGCACGGGGACCGCAGCGGCCGCCAGGGCCTCGCCGCCGCCGGGCGCGGTGGGCGCGGTGGTCGACGGCGGGGGTGCGGGGTCCGGTCCGTCGGCGCCGGCGGTGCAGCCGGCGAGGACGAGCGCCGCCGTCGCCGCGGAGGCGGCCAGGAGCATCGGGGACCGCGGGCGTCGTCGCACGCACCGAGCCTCGCCCAGGAGCCCGCGGAGGGCCACGTGAGCCGGTCGGAGGTACCGGTTCGTCAAGCGCGGCAGGGCTCAGGTAGTGTCTTCCCCGCACCACAGGCGCCCGTAGCTCAACGGATAGAGCATCTGACTACGGATCAGAAGGTTGCAGGTTCGAGTCCTGCCGGGCGCGCTCGTTGAGACAGCGA
>JAKONK010000082.1 GCA_022701985.1 Actinomycetales bacterium | reverse complement strand
GGCAAGCTGCTCTACGCCAGCGTGACGGGTCGGTGGCCGGGCGCCGAGGTCGACGGACTCCTGGCCGCTCCCGCCGAGCACGGCCGGCTGCTGCGACCCCGCCAGGTCAGGGCGGGCGTCTCGCGCGACATCGACACGATCGCCGACCGCATCCTCGGCTCCCCTCCGCGCCACCACGAGCCCCCGTTGCGCAAGGCCGCCGACATCGCCCACACGCTGCGGTTGTCGGGCGAGGACGACGACCTGCACGACGACCAGCCGAGTCTTGCGGCGATCTCGTCGCCCGATCTGCTGCGGCTCGATCCCGTCATCGTCCCGGGTGGGCCCCCGCCGGGGCTCGAACCGCCCCGGCGGCGTCCCAAGGCCTTCGAGCCGGCGCCGCCGACGACGTTCGAGCGCGGCAAGCAGAAGGCGCGGCGGGCCGCCAAGGGCGATCGCGGGCTCGTGCTGCTGGGGGTGATCGGCGCCCTGGTCATCCTGTCGCTGCTGGGAGTCCTGGTCAGCCGGCAAACCGATCATGCCGCCGATCCCATCGACGACTCGTCCCCCGTGCGGGTGCTGCCCGTGCAGCGAGCCGTCGACTTCGACCCGCAGGGCGAGGACGGCCGCGAGAACCGCGACCAGGCCCGCTTCGCGATCGACGGGCTGCCGGACACCGGCTGGCAGACGTCGACGTACCTGGGCTCCCCCGAGCTCGGCGGGGTCAAGGACGGCGTGGGGCTCGTCCTCGACCTCGGCGGCCTGCGCGAGGTCGACTCGCTGCGCCTGCGGCTGGGGGGATCCCCCACCAGCATCGTGGTCTACGCGGCCCCCGAGGACACCGACCGCACGCCGCGGGTACGTCGTGGGCTGACGACCGTCGCCACGGTCGACTCGGCCGGCTCGGACGCCAGCATCTCGCTGCGCTCGGGCATCGTGACGCGCTACGTCGTGGTGTGGCTGACGTCGCTGCCCGAGGTCGAGCCGGGGGTCTTCCGCGGCGAGATCGACGACGTCGTCGTGCGCGGCCGTTCATGAGCTGCCCGCGGGGCGGCCGATGGAATGCCCGGCACCTAGAATTCGTTGACACCCACGCATCCGGTCACCGTGCCGGCCACCATCTCACCACCCAGCAGAGGGATCTCCATGAGTGACGACGTTCGCAACCTCATCATCATCGGCTCGGGTCCGTCGGGCTACACCGCGGCCATCTACGCGGCCCGCGCGAACCTCGAGCCCCTCGTCTTCGAGGGTTCGGTGACGGCCGGCGGCGCCCTCATGAACACGACGGACGTCGAGAACTTTCCCGGCTACCCCGACGGCATCATGGGCCCCGAGCTGATGGACAAGCTGCGCGCGCAGGCCGAGCGCTTCGGAGCCGAGCTCGTCACCGACGACGTCACCTCGGTCGACCTGACCGGCGACATCAAGACCGTCCACCTCGACGACGGCAGCACGTACCGCGCCAAGGCCGTCGTCCTGGCGATGGGCTCGGGCTACCGCAAGCTCGGCGTCGACGGCGAGGACCGGCTGTCGGGCCACGGCGTCTCGTGGTGCGCCACGTGCGACGGCTTCTTCTTCCGCGAGCAGAACATCGTCGTCGTGGGCGGTGGCGACTCCGCCCTCGAGGAGGCGACGTTCCTGACGCGCTTCGCGTCCAAGGTCACGATGGTCGTCCGCCGCGACGAGCTGCGCGGGTCGAAGATCATGCAGGACCGCGCGATCGGCAACGACAAGATCGAGATCGCGTGGAACTCCGAGGTCGCCGAGATCATCGGCGACGACAAGCTCGAGGCGCTGACGCTGCGCGACACCGTGACGGGCGAGACGCGTCGCCTCGACGCGACGGGCCTGTTCATCGCGATCGGCCACGATCCGCGCTCCGAGCTGCTGACGGGCCAGGTCGACCTCGACGACGAGGGCTACGTCCTGGTCAAGGCCGGCTCCACCGAGACCAACGTGACCGGCGTCTTCGCCGCGGGCGACCTGGTCGACCACACCTACCGCCAGGCCATCACGGCCGCCGGCACGGGCTGCGCGGCAGCCCTCGACGCCGAGCGCTTCCTCGCCGACATCGACTCCGCCGGCGAGCCCGCCACGGACGTCGCGATGGCGCAGTGGGCGGAATAACCAGCCCTCCCCGACGTTCACACCTACACAGACCCCTAAGGAGCACCCCATGGCAGAATCCACCCTCGCCGCGGTCACCGACGCGAACTTCGACGAGCTCGTCCTCAAGGCCGACGGCCCGGTCCTGGTCGACTTCTGGGCCAGCTGGTGCGGCCCGTGCCGCCAGCTCGCCCCGATCCTCGAGGAGATCGCGACCGAGAAGGGCGAGAAGCTCACGATCCTGAAGATGGATGCCGATGCCAACCCCGTCACGCCGGCCCAGTACCGCGTGACTGGTCTGCCGACGATGAACCTGTACTACAAGGGCGAGGTCGTGAAGTCGATCGTCGGTGTGCGTCCCAAGAGCGCGATCCTGAACGATCTGAACGAGTACACCAGCTGATCACCTGCTGATCCGCTGCGGACGACGAAGCCCGGCATCCATCAGGATGCCGGGCTTCTTCATATCCAGATACATGTCGACAAATATCTTTGTTGCCATGTCGTTTTATTACTTCATGGCTTCTTGGGGTCCATCATCGCGACGATGCGCTCGAGGTCGTCGATCGTCGCGAACTCGACCGTGATGCGCCCCTTGGAGCGGCCGAGGTCGACCTTGACGCGGGTGTCGTACCGCTCCGACAGACGTGCTGCCAGATCGGCCAGCCGCGGTGCCGACGCCTGGGCCGACTGACGCGCTGCCGGACGCTTGGCGGCATCCGGGCCGACGGTGACGATCTCCTCGAGGGCCCGCACCGACAATCCCTCAGCCACGACCCGGGTGGCCAGGCGGTCCTGGATCTCGGGGTTGGCGACGCTGACGAGCGCGCGGGCGTGCCCCGCCGACAGCACCCCGGCGGCGACGCGGCGCTGCACCGTCGGCGTCAGCTTCAGCAGGCGCAGCGTGTTGCTGATCTGCGGGCGCGACCGGCCGATGCGATCGGCGAGCTCCTCGTGCGTGCAGCCGAAGTCCTCCAGCAGCTGCTGGTAGGCCGACGCCTCTTCCAGCGGGTTGAGCTGGGAGCGGTGCAGATTCTCGAGCAGGGCGTCGCGCAGGAGGTCCTCGTCGGACGTCTCGCGAACGATCGCACCGATGGTCTCGAGGCCTGCCTTGCCGCTGGCTCGCCAGCGGCGCTCCCCCATGATCAGCTCGTAGCGGTCCTTCGCGACCTCGCGGACGACGACCGGCTGGAGCAGGCCCACCTCCTTGATGGAGTGGACCAGCTCGGCCATGTGGTCCTCGTCGAACACCTGACGTGGCTGGCGCGGGTTCGCGACGATCTGGCCCAGGGGGATCTCGGCGAAGCGCGCTCCCTCGATCTCCTTCAGCCCCGAGGCGGCCGCATCGGCCGAGCTGGACGGGATGAGGGACTCCAGGCCCCGGCCCAGTCCGCGACGTGTGCTCATCGGGTGGCTCCCTTGCTCCCGGCCAGCGCGATCTCGCGCGCGGCCTCCAGGTAGGACAGCGCCCCGGACGAGGTGCCGTCGTAGGTGATGACGGACTGCTGATAGCTCGGGGCCTCCGAGATGCGGACCGATCGCGGGATCGGCGTCGTGATGACCTTCTCGGCGAAGTGGCTCCGCACCTCTTCGGCGACCCCGGCCGACAGACGGGTTCGACCGTCGAACATCGTCAGGAGGATCGTCGTGATCTCGAGCTTGGGGTTGAGGTGCGCCCGGATCAGGTCGATGTTGCGGATCAGCTGGCCGAGGCCTTCGAGGGCGTAGTACTCGCACTGGATGGGGATCAGCACCTCGCGCGCGGCCACCAGGGCGTTCAGGGTGATCAGGCCCAGGCTCGGCGGGCAGTCGAGGAGCACGTAGTCGAGCCGGGGGCGTCCCTGCGCCTCGCGGTCGGCGACGTGGTCGGCCAGCGCGGTCTTCAGCAGCGAGACGCGGGCCACCATGTCGGGCTCCTGCGCGAGCTCCATCTCGGCACCGGCCAGGTCGATGCTCGCCGGGCAGACCTCCAGGCCGCGCACGTCGGGGCAGGGGCGCACGGCCTCGGACAGCGGCAGGCCGTCGACCAGCACCTCGTAGGTGCCGGGCGTGCGGTCCTCGTGGGCCACGCCCAGCGCCGTCGAGGCGTTGCCCTGGGGGTCGACGTCGAGCACCAGCACCTGCAGGCCGCACTGCGCCAGTGCGGCCGCCAGGTTGACGGCGCTGGTGGTCTTGCCGACGCCGCCCTTCTGGTTCGCGACCGTCAGGACGCGGGTCCGGTCGGGCTTGGGCAGGGTGCGCCCCCGCAGCCGGATGCGGCGGCGGGCGTCCTCGGCCGCCTGGCGGGCCAGCGGGGTGTCCTCGCCGGCGTCGGGGATGGCCTGGGCGAGGAGCGCCCTGCGGGCGGTCTCCTCGGCGTCGCTGGTCAGCTCGGGCGCGCGCTCAGCCACGTGGCTGCCGCGTGCGCCTGCGCGCCGCTCGTGTTCGACCACCGACGTCCTCTCCGCCTGGCGCACCCCCGGCCGGGTGATGAGCGGCACCCACAGTAACGCTCAGCACGGTGGTCGGGACGGGGACGACGCCGGTCCCGGCCTCGAGCAGGCGGGGGTCGAGGCCGCCGGCGCGGGCCAGCGCCTCGCGCGAGGCCTCCAGCTCCTCGGCGGCGCTGCGGCCCTTGAGCGCCAGCAGGAGGCCCCCGCGGCGGGCCAGCGGCAGGCACCAGCCGGCCAGGCGCTCCAGCGGTGCGACGGCGCGGGCGGTGACGACGTCAGCGGGCGCGAGGGCCAGCGGACGGCCGGGCGCGGCGTCCTCGGCGCGCCCGCGCACCACCCGCACCCGGGAGCCCAGCTCGAGGTCGGCCACGACCTCCGTGAGCCAGGTCGCGCGCCGCTCCAGCGGCTCCAGCAGCACCACCGACGCGTCGGGGCGCGCCAGGGCCAGGCACAGGCCGGGCAGGCCGGCGCCGCTGCCGACGTCGACGACCGACGCCCCCGGCGGCAGCAGCTCCCCGACGACGGCGCAGTTCAGGACGTGGCGCTCCCACAGCCGCGGGACCTCGCGGGGCCCCACCAGGCCGCGCTCCACCGCGGAGGTGGCCAGGTGACCGGCGTAGCGGCGCGCAGCGGGGGCCCCGCTGCCGAAGACGGCGGCGACGGCCCCCCGGAGCTCCTCGGGCTCGACCAGCTCGGTCGGTCCGGGCGTCACCTCAGCCGGCGGCCGAGACGACGACCCGGCGGTGCGGCTCCTCGCCCTCGGAGTCGCTGACCAGGCCGGCCGCGGCGACGGCGTCGTGGACGACCTTGCGCTCGAAGGGGTTCATCGGGTCGAGGGCGACGGGCTCGCCGTGGCGCTGGACCTGCTGGACGGCCTCGGCGGCCAGGCCCTGGAGCTCCTCGCGGCGGCGGGCGCGGTGGCCGGCCACGTCGAGCATGAGCCGGCTCCGCTCACCGGTGCGCGCCTGGACGGCGAGGCGCGTGAGGTCCTGCAGGGCCTCGAGGACCTCGCCGCGCGAGCCCGCGAGCCGCTGCAGCGCGGCGCCGTCGGCCCCCTCGGCCACCACGGAGACGGCCGCCCGGCCGTCCTCCACGTCGATGTCGATGTCGCCGTCGAGGTCGGCGATGTCGAGGAGCTCCTCGAGGTAGTCCGCGGCGACCTCGCCCTCCTCCTCCAGGCGGGCGATGCGCGTGCGCCTCTCGCCGCCGGCCTCGGGCGCGGCCGCGGGGGCCTCGTCGGTGCCCGCCGGGCTCCCCACGGCCTCGGGGGTCTCCTGCGCGTCCTGCTCAGCGTCCAGGTGGGTGCTCACCACGGCCTCCTCGTCGTCTCGTGCGCGTCGTTCAGTTCTGGGAGCGGGCCGGACCGCGGTTGCGGTCCTTCCGCTTGGGCTGCGCGCGCTGTCCGGTGCGGACCGCGGGCTGCTCCTCGACGACCTCGCCGGCGACGACGTCGGTGGAGGCCTCGCCGCGGCGGGAGCGCTTGAGGGCCCGGCGCGCCATGAGGGCCTCCTCGGCCTTGGACCCCGGGGCCGGCATGCGGCGGATGACGTAGGCCTGCTGGCCGCCCGTCCACAGGTTCGTGGTGAACCAGTAGATGAGCACGCCGATCGGGAAGTTGACGCCGGAGACGGCGAAGATGATCGGGAACAGGTACATGATCAGCTTCTGCTGCTGGGCGAACGGGTTGTCCAGCGCCGAGGCCGGCATGTTCTTGATCATCAGCTGGCGCTGCGTCGTGAACGTCGTCGCGCTCATCGCGATGATCAGCACAGCCGTGAGGATCTTGACGTTGAGGTCGTCGCTGCCGAGGAACGTGTCCGTCAGGCGCGCGCCGAAGATGGTGGACTCGGCGGCCTGGCGCGCGAGCACGCTGGTCAGCGGGCCGACGCCCTCCTCGTTGCGGATGCCGTAGTTGAGCACCCGGAACAGGGCGAAGAAGATCGGCGCCTGGAGCAGGATCGGCAGGCAGGAGGAGAAGGGGTTGGTGCCGCTGGAGCGGTACAGCTCCATGGTCTCCCGGCTCATCGCCTCGCGGCTGGCCGGGTCGGTCTTGCCCTTGTACTTCTGCTGGATCTTCCGCATCTCCGGCTGGAGCAGCGCCATGCCGCGGCTGGCCTTGATCTGCTTCACGAACAGCGGGATCAGCACGATGCGGATGATGATCACCAGCGCGACGATCGAGAGCGCCCAGGTCCAGCCCCCGCTCTCGGGCATGCCCAGCGCCGTCAGACCGGCGTGGGCCTGCACCATGATCCAGGCGACCACCCACTCGAGCGGGTAGATCAGGCTCTCGAAGAAGTTCATCGCGTCCTCGCGGGCTCGGGGCGTGCGGGCCCGTGGTCTCGGTGGTGGCGGCTGCTGGCGTCCTGGGGCGCTGGGCGCCCGCTACCAGTGTGGGCCCTGCGCGCCCGCGCCCGTGCCGAGCGGCTGGGGACCGGGTCCCACCCGCCGCGCGCCCAGGGGTGGCAGCGCAGGAGCCGGCGCGCGGTCAGCCACGTGCCGACGGCGGCGCCGTGCTCCCGCAGGGCCGTGGCCCCGTAGGAGGAGCAGGAGGGCCCGTAGCGGCACACCGGGCCGAGGAGCGGGGAGACGAGCAGCTGGTAGCAGCGCACGAGCCCCAGGAGCAGGAGGGCCACCGCGCGGTCGGCGCCGTGCAGCACGAGCGCGACCGCCCGCACGACCGTCCGCAGCAGCGGGGTCACGGGCGGCTGCGGCGGCCGGTGCCCGCCGGGGCCTCGCGCACGACGCGCTCCAGAGCGCCGGCGAGGTCCCGGTCGAGCTGCTCGTGCGTGGCGCCGGCGGCCGCGGGGTTCGCCCTCACCACCACCCGGCTGCCGCTCGGCAGCACCGAGAGGCGGTCGCGCACGAGGTGGCGCAGCCTGCGCTCGACGCGGTTGCGCACCACCGAGCCGCCGACGGCCTTGGACACCACGAAGCCCACGAGGGGCTGGGAGGCCTGCTCCGGGGCGCCCTGGGGCGCGGTGAGCAGGTGCACCACGAGACAGCGACGCCCCGCCCTCCGACCGCCCCTCACGACGGCCGAGAAGTCGGCCGAGCGGCGCAGGCGGTGCGCAGGGGGCAGCACGAGGGGCGGGGCGTCCGCGGTCGCCTCAGGCGGAGAGCTGCTCGCGGCCCTTGGCGCGGCGCGCAGCGAGGATCGCCCGGCCGGCGCGGGTGCGCATGCGCAGCCGGAAGCCGTGCACCTTGGCCCGGCGCCGGTTGTTCGGCTGGAAGGTCCGCTTGCTCACGCCCGTCACTCCATCACGTCAGTGGTCAGCTCGTCGTCGCGGGCGGTCCGGTGCGATGCACCCGACCTCACCCGACGGCCGGGTGCTCCGCACGGCCCCGCGAGGGGCCCCGGGCAGCACGATCTCCAGCCGCAACCGCTCCACGGTAGGTGCCGCGGGGCCGCAGGGTCAACCGAGCCGTCTGGCGGAGCGCCTCGGGAGGGTGCCACGAGGCCGCGGCCGGGGGTGTCGGTGGGTCGCCTTGTGCCGGGCTCGCCGGTGCCGCTAGCGTCTGGCGCTCCCGCTCCGGGGTCGGCACCGCCGCCACCCGAGGGTCGTCGTCCCCACCTCCGTCCACAGGCTGTGGACAACCCTGTGGACGGTGCGAGCAGGCCCGAGCGGCCGCGTGGGAGGGTGGGCCGGTGGCCGACGAGCAGGACCTCCCGTCCGCCTGGCCGGCGGTCATCGCCGCGCTCAGCGCGGACACCCGCATCTCCCGCCAGCAGCTGGCGTTCCTCAGGTTGACCAGGCCGCTGGGCCTGGTCAACGACATGGTGCTGCTCTCGGTGCCCAACGAGCTCACCAAGGAGATGATCGAGCAGCGCCTGCGCGAGCCCGTGGCCGCCGCGCTGTCGGAGCGGCTGGGCCACGAGGTGCGCATCGCGGTCGCCGTCGACACCTCCCTGACCGACGCGCCCCCGCAGGAGGCGGCGCCCTCCCCGGCGGCGGTGGACACCGGCGCGGCGGACGCCCCCGGCCCCGCCGGCGGTCCCCCCGGAGACGACGAGGACGACGCCGAGGACGGGGACGGCGCAGAGCTGCTCGCCACCGGCGAGGACGGCGCGCTCTTCGGCGTCAGCAGGCCCTCCCAGGTGCCGCGCAGCCGGCGCGGCGAGCAGTCGCGCAAGGACGCCGAGCCGGCTCGCCTCAACCCGAAGTACACGTTCGACACCTTCGTCATCGGCTCGTCGAACCGCTTCGCCCACGCGGCGGCGGTGGCGGTGGCCGAGGCGCCCGCCAAGGCGTACAACCCGCTGTTCGTCTACGGGCCCTCGGGCCTGGGCAAGACGCACCTGCTGCACGCCATCGGGCACTACGCCCAGCACCTGTACCAGGGCGTGAAGGTGCGCTACGTGAACTCCGAGGAGTTCACCAACGACTTCATCAACTCGATCCGCGACGACCAGAAGAACTCGTTCCTGCGCCGCTACCGCGACGTCGACTTCCTCATGGTCGACGACATCCAGTTCCTGTCGAACAAGGTGCAGA
>JAKONK010000242.1 GCA_022701985.1 Actinomycetales bacterium | reverse complement strand
CGAGTCGTCGCGCCGGGCCCACGCCGAGGCCGCGAGCCTGGTGCGGACCGCGCGCGAGCGCGCCCAGGAGCTCGCCGGGTCCGCGCGCGCCGCCGCGGAGCGCGAGCAGGCCGAGGCCGCCCACCTGCGGATCAGCGCCGAGCAGTCGGCCGCGCAGGTGCGCACCTCCGCCGAGCGCGTGGCCGCCGAGCTGCGCGACGCCGCCAGCGCCGCGGCGTCCCAGCTGCGCGCCGACGCCGAGCACGAGGCCGACGAGGTGGTCACCTCCGCCGAGCACGAGGCCGAGGACCTCCTCGACGGCGCCACCCGCGAGGCCGACGAGCTCCGCACGAGCGCCGCGCGCGAGACCGCTGCGCAGCGCGAGCAGGCCCACCAGGAGTCAGAGCAGCAGCGCGAGCAGGCCCGCCGCGAGCTCGCCGCCGCCCGCAGCGCCGCCCGCGAGGCCCTCGAGGTGGCGCAGTCCGAGGCCACCCGCCTGGTCACCACCGCCACCACCGAGGCCGCCGCGACCGCCGCCCGCGCCGCGGCGACCGCCGCCGATGCCGAGGCGGGTGCCCGCGCGCTGGTCGACCAGGTGGCCGAGGAGGTCGCCCGGGCCCGCAGCGAGGCCGTCGAGCAGCAGCGCAGCGCCCGCGCCGAGGCCGAGCAGCTGGTCGACGAGGCCCGCACCGCGGCGCAGCGGCTCCTGGCCAAGGCCACCGAGGAGTCCGACCGGCTCCGCGCGGAGGCCGAGGAGGTCCTGGAGCAGGCGCACGCCGACGTCGAGGCGCTCCGCGCCCGCCACCAGCGGATCCTGTCGGACCTGTCCGAGCTCTCGGGCGCGGCGTCGTCGCTCGGGCGTCCGGGCGCCGCTGCTCCCCGGCCGCGCAGCGGCTCCGTGCGCTGAGGCCCCCGCGAGGTCGTGGTGAGGTCGCGGTGAGGCCGTCGTGAGGGCGGCTCGTGCGCTCGTCGTCGTGACGGGTGTCGTGCTGCTCGCGGCCTGCGGGGGAGGTCCGGCCAGCACCGCGGGCGATCCCTCGGGCAGCTCGTCCGGGAGCACGACCGGGAGGACGACCAGCTGCCTGCCGGGCGGCGGGACGGGCGCGCAGGGCGCTGCGCGCGACGACGGTGTGGTGGGCCTGCCCGAGGCCGACGCCGTGGCGCGCGCCGAGGCCGCGGGCCTGACCGCGCGCGTGGTGGGGCGGGGCGACGAGTGCTACGCGCTCACGATGGACTTCCTGCCCGACCGCGTGAACCTCGACCTGGACGCCGACGGCGTGGTCCGGGGCGCCTCGCGCGGCTGAGGGCCGCCCGGCGCGGAGGCGGACCGGTGCCGGGGGCTCCCCGATCACCCCCGCCGTGTGCCAGGCTGGGTGCGTCCCACGCAGTGGTGGGTGACGCTCTACCCGGTGACTCGAGAGGACGTGCGGCGTGCTGCCCCACTACGACGCCCGGCAGGTGGTGGCGGCGGTGAGCGCGGCCGACGCCGTGGAGCTGCTGCGCGGCGCGCTGCGCTCGGGGCTCGACCCCGCCGCCGACCCGCCGCGCACCGGCACAGCGCTGGGCGCCGGCGAGCTGCTGACCATGCCGGCCCGCGTCGCCGACCGCGTCGGGGTGAAGCTGGTGTTCATCGCCCCCGGCAACCCCGCCCGCGGACTGGCCAGCATCCAGGGCGTGTACCTGCTCAGCGACGCCGAGACCCTCGTGCCGCTGGCCACCCTGGACGGCGCGGCGCTGACCACCCTGCGCACCCCCGCCACTTCGGTCGCCGCGGTCGAGGCGGTGCTCGCCCGGGGGACCGGACCGGTGCGGGTCGCGGTGCTCGGCGGCGGCGTGCAGGCGCGCGGGCACGCCGGGTGCCTGGACGCCGTGCTGGCCGCCTCCCGACCGGTGGAGAGCTGCGACGTGCTCGTGCGCGACCCGGCCCGCGCTCCCGGCGTCGACGCGTGGTTGACGGGCGGCCGCGCCCGCGCCGCCGCCCTCGGGTCGGCCCGGGCCCGCGAGGCGCTGGCGGCCGCTGACGTCGTCGTGTGCGCCACCAGCGCCGGTGAGCCCCTGTTCGACTCAGCGGTCCTGCGCGACGACGTCGTCGTGGCCGCGGTCGGCTCCCACCGGCCCGACCGCCGCGAGCTCGACGCCGCGCTGCTGGCACGGGCGACCGTGGTCGTGGAGGACCGCGCCACCGCGCTGCGCGAAGCCGGCGACGTGGTCATGGCCATCGCCGAGGGTGCCCTGGCCAGCGACGACCTGGTCGACCTCGCGGCGCTGCTCGCGCCGGGCGCGGCCCCGCCGCGGGGTGCTGTCGTGTTCAAGGGCACCGGGATGGCCTGGCAGGACCTGGTGGTCGCGGCGGCCGTGCACGAGAGGCTCTCGCGGTGAGCGAGCCGGTGCGCATCGACAGGCCGAGCCTGCGCGACCAGACGCTGCGGGTGCTGCGCCAGCGCCTCGTGACGGGTGCACTGGTGCCCGGGCAGCTCTACTCGGTGACGGCGCTGGCCGCTGAGCTGGGCGTGTCCAACAGCCCCGTGCGCGAGGCGATGCTCGAGCTGCAGAACCAGGGCGTGGTCGAGGCGGTGCGCAACCGCGGGTTCCTCGTGGTGCAGCTCTCCCGCAAGGAGCGCGAGGACGTGCTCCAGGTCCGGATGATGCTCGAGGTGCCGGCGATGGCCCAGCTCGCGGGCCGACGGGAGTACTGGGACGCGGACCCCGAGTTCACGGAGGTCGCCCAGGAGATCCTGGCGGCCGCGGAGGCCGACGACGTGCTCGCGTTCCTCGACGCCGACCGGCGCTTCCACCTGGGGCTGCTGCGGCTCCTGGGCAACGAGGCCCTCGTCGACGTCGTCGCGCTGATGCGCGACAGGTCGCGCCTGTTCGCCGACCGCGCGAGCATCCTGCGCTCGGCGGAGGAGCACGTGGGCATCCTCGACGCGCTGCGCCGCGCCGACCCGGTGGCCGCCTCCCAGCGCATGACCGAGCACCTGCGCCACGTCACCGCCGAGTGGAGCGGTGACCCCGGGCACGGGTGATGCGTCCAATCCGCGAGACGGTCTTCTCACGCCCCCGGTGATGCGTAATGCTCTACCCCCAAGCGGGTCAACCGACCGTCCACCCGGAAGGAGGGGGAGCGGTGAGCACTCCTCACCACAGGCTCGCCGTCGACGTCGGCGGCACCTTCATCGACTACATCCTCCTGGACGAGCGCGACGGCTCCGTCGTCATCGACAAGCAGCCGGCCACGGCCAGCGCCCTGGCCGACGAGTTCGTCCGCGGCCTGCAGCGCCTGCCCGTCGCCCCGGGCGACCTGTCGATGTTCATCCACGGCACCACGGTCGCCCTCAACACCCTCGTGCAGGAGCGCGGCGCCAAGACCGCGCTGCTCACCACGGCGGGCTTCCGCGACGTGCTCGAGCTGGGCCGGGCCGGCCGTCCGGCCATCTACGACCTGCGGTACCAGCCCGCCGAGCCGCTCGTGCCGCGCTACCTGCGCCGCGAGGTGCCCGAGCGCACCGGCCCCGACGGCTCCGTGCTGGTGCCGCTCG
Source organism: Actinomycetales bacterium (assembly GCA_022701985.1). Taxonomy (GTDB): domain Bacteria; phylum Actinomycetota; class Actinomycetes; order Actinomycetales; family Quadrisphaeraceae; genus Quadrisphaera. The sequence goes on along the minus strand of JAKONK010000242.1, from coordinate 23,222 downwards.
ACCTGGCCGCCGTGCGCGCCGAGGCCGAGTTCCTCGCCGCCCACGGCGTCGAGGCCGTGGCGGTCTGCCTGCTGCACTCCTACGCCAACCCCGCCCACGAGGCGGCCGTGGCGGAGGTCGTGCGGGAGGTGCTGCCGGAGGCCTCGGTCAGCGTCTCCAGCGAGCTGGTCCGCGAGTGGCGCGAGTACGAGCGCACCGCCACCACCGTGGCCAACGCCTACACGCAGCCGCTGTTCAGCCGGTACGCCGCCACCATCGACTCCCGCGTGGCCGACCTCGGCTACGACCACGGCATCGCCTTCATGCGGTCCAACGGCGGCGTCATGACCATCGCCGCAGCCGGTGGCCGTCCCGTGGAGACCCTGGGCTCGGGCCCGGCCGGCGGCGTCATCGGGGCCCACGCCCTCTCGCAGCGCACCGGCCACCGCAACATCGTGTGCGCCGACGTCGGCGGCACCACCTACGACGTCGCCCTGATCCAGGACGGCGAGATCGTCGAGCGGTCCACCACCGAGATCGCCGGGCGCCCCGTCATGGGCTCGGTCATCGACATCGTCTCGGTCGGTGCCGGCGGCGGGTCCATCGCCTCCATCGACGCCACCTCCGGGTCCCTGCGGGTGGGCCCGGAGAGCGCCGGCGCCTCGCCCGGCCCCGCGGCCTTCGGCCTCGGGGGCGAGCTGCCCACGGTCACCGACGCCCAGGTGGTGCTCGGGCTGCTCGACCCGGACCGCTTCCTCGGCGGCCGCATGCGGCTGGACCGGGGTCGCGCGGAGACGGCGCTGCGCAAGCACCTCGGCGAGCACCGCGACGTCACGCAGCTCGCCGGCGGCGTCATGGCGATCGCCCAGGCCAACATGGCCAACGCCATCCGCGTCATCACCACCCAGCGCGGCCTCGACCCGCGCGACTTCGCGATGCTCTCCTTCGGCGGCGGGGGCGGGCTGTTCGCCGCCGGCGTCGCCGAGGAGCTCGGCATCACCACCGTGCTGGTGCCGCAGGCGGCCGCCGGGTTCTCCGCGTGGGGCATGCTCACCGCCGACTACCGCGAGGACGCCACGCTCACCCGCGTCCACGACGTCGACGACGCCTCCGCCAGGGCCATCACCACCGCGTTCGGCGACCTCGCCGAGCAGGCCCGCCGGGCCCTCGTGGCGTACGGCTTCGCCGACGAGGTGCTGCAGACGGCGTACTCGGCCGACGTCCGCTTCGCCGGCCAGGACCACACCATCACCACCCCGGTCGAGGAGACCTGGCTCGCCGGCGGCGCGGAGGAGCTGGTCGCCCGGCTGCCCGGCGCCTTCGCCGCGCGGCACCGCCAGCGCTACGGCCACGGCGAGGCCGGCGCGCCGGTGCAGATCGTCACCCTGCGCTGCCGCGCCGTCGCCCCCGTCACCACCCCGCGCACGGTCGGCCGGTTCGCCGGTTCCCCGGCGCAGCCGGTGGCCCACCGGCGCATCTGGTTCCCGGCCACCGGCTGGGTCGAGGCCGCACCCGTGTACGAGCGCGACCAGATGAGCGCCGACGACGTGCTCGCCGGCCCCTGCGTGGTCGACGAGTGGACCACCACCGTCATCGTCCCCCCGGGCTGGAGCGCGGCCCTCGACGAGCACGGCACCGCCGTGCTGACCCGTGAGCAGACCCGTGAGGAGGGTCGATGAGCGTCGACATCGTCAGGGCGGAGATCACGCGCAACGCGCTGCAGTCGGCCGCGGTGGAGATGAACACCACCCTGGTGCGCAGCGCCTACAACCCGCTGATCTTCGACGTGAAGGACTTCGGCGTCGGGGTGATGTCCGCCGACGGCGACCTGTGGGCCGACGCCCCGGGCCTGCCGGTGTTCACCGGCGTGCTCCCCGCCAGCGTGAAGTCGGGCCTGGCGAGGTGGGGCCGCGACGGCATCCACGACGGCGACGTGTTCGTGGTGAACAGCCCGTACCTCAACGGCACCCACATCTCCGACACCGCGGTCTACATGCCGGTGTTCCACGGCGGGCGCCTCGTGGCGTTCACCGGGTCGATGGCGCACTGGGCCGACGTCGGCGGCATGAGCCCCGGCGGCTGGACGGTCGACTCCACCGAGATCTACCAGGAGGGCATCGCCTTCACCCACCAGCGGCTGCTGCGCCGCGGCGAGGTGAACGAGGACCTCCTCGACCTCATCAGCGAGAACATGCGCGTGCCGCACACCGTCATGGGTGACCTGTGGGCGCAGATCGCCACCGCCCGCACGGGCGCCGAGCGCGTGCAGCAGCTGTGCGACAGGTACGGGGCCGACGAGGTCGAGGCGCTCATGGCGCACGTCATCGCCAGCACCGAGCGCGCCCTGCGCCGCGAGGTCGCCGCCATGCCCGACGGCGTGCTGGAGACCGGGTTCCGCTTCGACTTCAGCGGCGTCGACAGGGAGGAGGTGCCGGAGGTCCGCATCCGCACCACCATCAGCGGCGACCGCGTCGAGGTCTCCTTCGAGGGCACGTCGAAGCAGTCCTCCGGCCCCATCAACGCCGGCGAGCAGGCCGTGCGCGCCACCGTCGCCGAGGCGCTCAAGGGCGTGCTCGACCCGCTGGGCACCGCCAACCAGGCCCACCTGGAGCTGGCCGACATCGTCTGGCCGAGCACGCCGTCGCTGGTGAACCCGGTGAAGCCGGCGCCGTGCGACTCCTACGGCTACCTCATGACCGGCGTCATCGAGACCATGCAGCAGTCGTTCGCCGAGGTCGCCCCCGACCGCGTCCGCGCCGGCGCCTACCAGATGGTGTCGACGTACGTGATGTCCACGCGCGGCGACGCCGACGACGCCTACGTGTTCGCCGAGCCCGTGCAGGGCGGCCACGGCGCCTACCCCGGCCGCGACGGCGCCTGCATGATGTTCGTGACCGACGGCGACTGCTCCAACACCCCCGTCGAGGTGCTCGAGCTGCGCTTCCCGGTGCGCTGCGACGCCTTCGCCCTGGAGACCGCCCACTCCGGCGCGGGGGAGTACCGCGGCGGCGCCGGCGTCCGGCGCGACCTGCGCGTGCTCCAGACCGGGTCCACGACCAAGACGGCCTCCGAGAGCACGGTCGACCCGATCGCCCTCGGGGTGCGCGGCGGTCTCACCGGGGCGCCCACCCACGTGGAGCTGGTGCACCCCGACGGGACCGTCGAGCGCGTCGACGAGCGCATCAACGACAGGCCCGTCGCCGTCGGCACCGTGGTGCGCCAGCGCACGGGCGGCGGCGGCGGCTTCGGCGCTCCCGAGCGCCGCGACGCCCAGCGGGTCGCCGACGACGTCCGCGACGAGCGCATCACGCTCGACCAGGCCGCTGACCTCTACCGCGTCGCCCTCGCTCCCGGCGCCCTGCCGGGCACCTGGGACGTCGACGCCGCGGCCACCGCGCGGCTGCGCGCCGCAGCCGGACCGGCCACCTCCTGACCCCGCACCGGCCCGGCGACGCCCCCCAGGAGCCGGGCCGGTGCGGCTCCACCCCGCACCTCCTCCTGCACCACCTCCTGCTCTGCCCCCTGATCTGCCCCCGATGACCGGAGGACCCGTGGTCACGTCCCTCTCCCGCCGCCGGCCGGCCCTGCTCGCCGCCGCAGCCGCCGCTGCCGCGGCCCTGCTGGCCGGTTGCACCGCCCAGGCCCCCGCTGACTCCGCGTCGGGCTCCGGCAGCGCTGGCGGCGCGAAGCCGCTCAACGTCGCCTTCTCGGTGGCACCGACGTCGATCGACCCGGCCTCGGGCTGCACCCTCGACGACGCCCGCCTGACCATGGCGCTGTACGTGCAGCTGCTGCAGCCGGGGCAGACCACCGACGCGAACGGCGTCCCCTCGGTCGACCCGACGAAGGCCGAGCCGTACCTCGCCAAGAGCTACGAGGTCAGCCCCGACGGGCTGACCTACACCTTCACCCTCCAGGACGGGTGGACGTTCCCCAGCGGCAACCCGGTCGACGCCGCCGCCGTGAAGTACTCCCTGGACCGCACCACCGCCGTCGGCGGCTGCTCCTCGTCGATCATCAACGACCTCTACTCCGAGCCCACGCTCATCAAGCAGGTCACCGCCACCGACGCCACCACCGTCACCGTCGAGCTCTCCACGCCCGACCCCGACTTCCCGCTCGCCCTCGCCACCCCGGCCGGATCGATCGTCGACCCGTCCGTCGTCGAGGCCAACGGCGGCATCACCGCCGGGCAGCCCAACGAGTGGATGGCCTCCCACGAGGCGGGCTCCGGGCCGTTCCGCCTGACGTCCTTCGAGCCCGGCACCAGGGCCGTGCTGGAGAGGGACCCGAACTTCAAGGGCGATGCCCCGGCCTCGGACACGATCAACGTCAGCTGGGTCAAGACCGACTCGGCCATGCTGCTGCAGGCGCAGAACGGCGAGCTCGACGTGGCGCAGGGCCTCAGCAAGAACTCCGCCCAGTCGCTGGAGGGCGCTGACGGCCTCACCGTCGCCGCCAGCACCGCCACGGCCAACATGCAGATGCTGATGCCCAACGACAAGGCGCCCTGGACCAACGAGAAGGTCCGCGAGGCCGTCACGTACGCCATCCCGTCGCAGGACCTGCTCGACAACGTGCTCAAGGGCTACGGCGAGCTGTACTACGGGCCCGTCCCGCCGAGCATGCCCGGCTACGACGCCTCCGTCGCAGGGCCGCGCGCCTACGACCTGGCCAGGGCGAAGCAGCTCATGAGCGAGGCCGGGGTCACCGGGCCGGTCGAGGTCACCCTCGACACCATCTCCGGTGACGCCAACCAGGCCTCGATCGCCACGATCCTGCAGAGCTCCCTCGGCGAGATCGGCATCACCGTGACCGTGAACCCGCTCTCCGAGAGCGCCTGGGGCGAGGCCGTCTACGGCCAGACGACCCAGGCCGCGCTGCGCCTGGACGGCCCCGCCATCTTCAACGCCGGCTACTACCTCTCCTACGACGAGCGCTGCGGCAGCCCCTACAACACCGGCGTGATCTGCGTGCCCGGCAACGCCGCGCTGCTCGACACGGTCCGCTCCAGCTCCGACGAGGCCGCCCGCACGGCAGCGCTGAGCCAGCTGCAGGCGAACTGGGTGGCCGACTCGCCCAAGGCGGTCCTCTACCTCGACAAGACCGCCGTCGCCATGAAGGAGGGGACCACCTACCTGTGGAACCCGATCACCGACATGCGCACCTGGAAGTCCGCCTGACGATGAGCACCCACCGATGAGCGAGCCCCGATGACCGTGCGGGACCTCTGGCTCACCGGCGGCACCGTCGTCGACGCCACCGGCCGCGACCCGTTCCGCGCCGACCTCCGGGTCAGCGGCGGTCGCATCGCCGAGGTCGTCGAGGTCGACCCCACCACCCGGCCCGCGGACCGCCGCGGGCCGGGGACGGCGGTCGAGGACGTCACCGGCGCCACGGTGGTCCCCGGGTTCGTCGACGCCCACGCGCACGTGGGCATCCTTCGGCTGCACGGGCAGGCGGCGCTGCCGGCTCCCGTGCAGGCCGCGCTCGTCTTCGACGTCCTGGCCGACTCCCTCGCCCAGGGCTTCACCACCCTGCGCGACCTCGGCGGGGTCGACGGGGGCCTCGTCGAGGCGCTCCGTCGTGGGCTGGTGCCCGGGCCGCGGCTGCTGCCGAGCGGTCAGATCATCAGCCAGACCGGTGGCCACGGCGACCTCCGCGGCACCGCCGTCGACCCCCGCCGCGACGCCGACCCGTGCCGCTCCGGGCAGAACCCCGGCACCGGGGCGCCCGGCCTGACGCTGCCGATGCTGCTGGTCGACGGCGCCGACGCCGCCACCCGCGCCGCCCGCGAGCAGTTCCACCGCGGCGCCACCCAGATCAAGGTCTTCGCCACCGGCGGCCTGCTCTCCCACGGCGACCCGATCGAGGCGCCGCAGCTGACCGAGGCCGAGCTCCGCGCCGTCGTCGACGTCGCCGAGGACCGCGGCAGCTACGTCACCGCCCACGCCCACAGCCCCCGCGGGCTCCAGCGCGCCGTGCGCGCCGGGGCCCGCTGCATCGAGCACGCCACCCTGGTCGACGAGGAGACCGTCGCGCTCATGGCCGCCAGCGGCACCTCCGCCGTCGCCACCCTGACCGTCTCCGAGGTGCTCCGGGTCGACCCCGCGAGCCTGGGGGCGGGTCCGGTCGACCCGGGCGACGCGGCGCGCCTGCGCGAGTCCGCCGCGCGCGCCGTCGACCTGCTGGAGCGGTACGGCGTGCGCCTCGGGTGCGGCTCGGACCTCATCGGTGAGCGCCAGCACCGCCGCGGCTGGGAGGTGGCCCTCCACGCCCGCCTGTCCGGCGCCGCCACCGCCCTGGAGCGCGCCACGCGCGTCAACGCGGAGATCTGCGGCATCGCCGACGAGGTCGGCACCCTGCAGGTCGGCAAGCTCGCCGACGTCGCGGTCCTCGACGGCGACCCGCTCGCCCACCCGGACCTGCTCATGACCGCCCGCCCCCGGCTGGTGCTGCAGGCCGGCGCCGTCGTGGCCCGGGCCGGCGAGGTCGTCCGGTGACGGCCTCCCGCGCCCAGGCGGGCGTCGCGGCCGGGCTCCTCGCCGCCCTCGTGGTGCTCGCCGTCGTCGGGCTGTTCCTCCAGGACGCCGCCGTGAAGGTCGACGTCGCCTCCGCGCTGCAGGCCCCCGGCGCCGCGCACTGGTTCGGCACCGACGCCCAGGGCCGCGACGTCTTCGCCCGGGTGGCCGTCGGCACGAGCATCGCGCTCGCCTCGGGGATCGCCACGGTCGCGGTGGGCGGCGGGCTCGGGCTGCTCATCGCCCTCGTCTGCGGCCTGGGGCCGCGCTGGCTCGACGCCGTGCTGGTGCGCCTGCTCGACGCCGTCATGGCGTTCCCGGCGCTGCTCCTGGCGCTGGCGGTCACGATGGCGTTCGGCACCGGCCTGCTGACGGCGCTGCTCGGCGTCGTCGTCACCGTCGTCCCCGTCTTCGCGCGGACCCTGCGCGCCGAGGCCCGCCGCGCCACGTCCGAGCCGTTCGTGCAGGCGGCGCGCACCATCGGCCTGTCGACCCCGCACATCGCGGTCCGGCACGTGGTCCCCTACCTCGGCACCACGCTGTCGGTGCAGCTGGCCGCCAACGTCGGCAACGTCGTGCTCGTGCTCTCCGGGCTCAGCTTCATCGGCGTCGGCGCCCAGCCGCCCACGCCCGAGTGGGGGGCGATGATCACCGAGGGCCTGCAGAACGCCCTCACCGGCCAGTGGTGGATCGGGGTCTTCCCGGGCCTGGCCCTGCTCCTCACGGTGGTGGCGGTCAACCTCCTCGCCGACAGCATCCCCGCCGTCCGCGCCGCCCGCCGCGCCCGGCGGACCCGCCGCAGCCGGCGTCCCCGCCCGAACCCCGTGGCGGCCGCCGCCGTGAAGGAGGCGTGATGTCCCGACCCACCAGCTCCACCTCGGCCGCACTGAAGCGGGGGGCCGGTGCGCTGCTCGGCGTCCTGGCGACGCTGCTGCTCGCCTCGGTGGTCTCCTTCGTGGTCCTGCGGGCGGTGCCCGGAGACCCGGCCCGCCTCATCGTCGGTCCGCTGGCGACCCCCGACGTCCTCGCCGGCGTCCGCACCCAGCTGGGCCTCGACGACCCGCTGTGGCTGCAGTACCTGCACTACCTGCGCGACTTCGCGACCCTGCAGTGGGGCTACTCCTACAGCAACGGCGCCGACGTCACCGCCGTCATCGCCGCGCGCCTGCCCGCCACGCTCGAGCTGGCGCTGTGGGCGTTCCTCTTCGCCGTCGTGGGCGCGGTCGTGGTGGCGACGCTGGCCAGCTACCGCGGCGGCGCGCTCGCCGGGGTGGCGAAGGTCGTCTCGCTGGTCGGCCTCGGCACGCCGCAGTTCTGGGTCGCGCTCGTCCTCGTCCTCGTGCTCGGCAGCAGCGGCCTGGGGGTCCTGCCCGGCCCCTCGGGTCGGCTCACCAGCTTCCTGGAGCCACCACCGCACGTCACGGGGCTGTACACCGTCGACGGACTGCTCGCCGGCCAGCCCATCGTCTTCTCCGACGCCCTCGCCCACCTGGCGCTGCCGGCGATCAGCCTCGCGCTGATCCCCGGGGCCTTCCTCACGCGCCTGCTCACCGCCAACCAGGCCGACGTCGCGAGGGCGCCGTTCGTCACCGTGGTGCGCAGCAAGGGCGTCTCGCGGTGGGCGGCGCACCGCCGCCACGTGCTGCACAACGCGCTGCTGCCCAGCCTCGCGTCGGCGGGCCTGGTGCTCGCCAGCCTCATCACCGGCAGCGTCCTGGTGGAGTCGGTCTTCAACTGGCCCGGCATCGGGCAGGTGCTCGTGCAGGGCGTCCAGCGGCAGGACTTCGCCGTCGTCCAGGCCTTCGTGCTCCTCTCGGCGGTGCTCTACGTCGCCGCCAACACCGCCGCCGACGCCGTCGTCGCCCTGGTCGACCCGCGCCTGCGGGTGAGCACCCGGTGAGCGCTGCTCCGTCGCCCGCGCTGCCCGCGCTCTCCGTGGAGGGCCTGCGGGTCGCCTACGGCGACGTCGAGGTGGTCCGCGGCGTCGACCTCGTGGTCCGCCCCGGTGAGAAGGTCGGCGTGGTCGGCGAGTCCGGCTGCGGGAAGTCGACCGTCGCCCTGGCCCTCATGGGGCTGCTCGCCGCCGGCGGCTCGGTCACCGGCGGGGCGGTCACCGTCAGCGGCAGCCGCGTCGACTACCACGACGAGAGGGCCCTCGACCGGATGCGCGGCTCACAGCTGTCGCTGGTCTTCCAGGACCCGCTCACCTCGCTCGACCCGGTGAAGTCGATCGGGTCGCAGATCGCCGAGGCCCTGCGCCGCCACAGCCCTCGGATGTCGCGCGCCGCGGTGCGGGCCCGCTGCGCCGAGCTCCTCACCGCCGTCGGGGTGCCGGAGCCGGAGCGGCGCCTCAGGCAGTACCCGCACGAGTTCTCCGGCGGCATGCGCCAGCGGGCGCTGATCGCCGTCGCAGTGGCCAACGACCCGGCCGTGCTCATCGCCGACGAGCCGACCACCGCCCTCGACGTCACCACGCAGGCGCAGGTGGTCGACCTGCTCGACTCCCTCGTGGACGGGCTCGGCGTGGCCGTGGTGCTCGTGACCCACGACATCGGCCTGGTCTCGGAGTTCTGCGACCGGGTGCTGGTGATGTACGCCGGGCGCGTGGTCGAGGAGGTGCCCTCGGACGTGCTGTTCGGCGGTGCTGCGCACCCGTACACGCGGGCGCTGCTGGAGTCGCTGCCCGTGCCGGGCCGCCCGCGCGGCGAGGACCTCGCCTGGATCCCCGGTGCTCCGCCCCCCCTGAGCGCCCTGCCGCCCGGCTGCAGCTTCGCGCCGCGGTGCGCGTGGGCGCAGCCGGAGTGCTCGGTCGGGACCCCGCCGCGCGTCGTCGTCTCCGAGCCGTCGGTCGCGGCCCTCGGCACAGCACTGCACACCGCCGAGTGCCGTCGCGCCCTGGAGGTGCCCCGTGGCTGAGGTCGAGCCGTCGGAGGCCGCGGCCGGTGCGCCGCTCCTGCGGGTGCGCGACCTGCGCCGCTCCTACGGGGGGCCGCGCTCGTACGCCGTGCTCGACGGGCTCTCCCTCGACGTGCGACGCGGCGAGACCGTGGGCGTGGTGGGGGAGTCGGGCTGCGGCAAGTCGACCCTGGCCCGCGCCCTGGTGCGCCTGGACCCCGTCGACCACGGGACCGTGGAGCTCGACGGCGTCGACCTCGCCTCGCTGCGCGGGGCCGCCCTGCGCCGCGAGCGGCGCCGCTTCCAGATGGTGTTCCAGGACCCGTTCGGCTCGCTCGACCCGCGGATGACCGTGCGGCAGCTGGTGGAGCAGCCGCTGGCCGTGCACGGCACGCCGCCTCACCTGCGGGCCCGCCTGGTCGAGGAGATGCTCGACGACGTCGGCCTCGGCGGTGACTTCGCCGACCGGCTGCCGCCGGCGCTGTCCGGCGGGCAGCGGCAGCGCGTGGCCATCGCCCGGGCGCTGGTGCTGCGGCCCGACATCACCGTCCTCGACGAGCCGATCTCGGCGCTCGACGTCTCGGTGCAGGCCCAGGTGCTGACGCTGCTGCGGCGCGAGCAGCGCCGGCTGGGGCTGACGTACCTCTTCATCACCCACGACCTGGCCGCCGCGGAGCACTTCTGCGACCGCGTGCTGGTGCTGTACCTGGGCCGGGTGGTCGAGGTCGCGACGTCGGAGGAGCTGTTCGCCTCGCCGCTGCACCCCTACTCGGCGGCGCTGCTGTCCGCTGCTCCGCAGCCGCGGGGCACCCGGCAGCGCGAGCGGGTCCTGCTGCGGGGGGAGCCGCTGGCCCGCCGTCCGGAGGCGGGGTGCCCCTTCGCGTCGCGCTGCCCGGTGGGGCACGACCGCGAGGTGTGCCGCACCACCGCCCCCGAGCTGGTCCCGGCCAGCGGGGTCGCGGCCGGTGGCGGCCACCAGGTCGCCTGCCACTTCCCGGGGGAGCTCGTGGCGCAGCCCGTGGGGCGCACCGCCGCTCCCACCCCCGCCCCGGACGCCCCCGCCCCGGCGCGGAAGGGGGTCAGGTGACCTGGGCGCGCAGGGCGGCGATGACGGCGGCCACGGCCGGCTGGCCCACCGAGGCGGCGCGCTGGGCGGCGAACACCGTCCGCCGCGGCTGACCGGGCAGCTCGACCAGCCGGCAGGTGGTCTCCCGCCCGGCGTGCACCAGGTCGGGGAGCAGGGCGACCGCGCACCCCGTCTCGACGAGGCGCAGGTGCGTCTGCAGGTCGGCGCTGGTGAACCGCACGTCGGGCTCGAAGCCGCGGGTGCGGCAGGTCTGCTCGGCGAAGTGCCGGCTGGCCGTGCCCCCGGGCTCGGCCACCCACGGCAGCGCCGCGGCACCGGCCAGGTCGGTGGTGCCGGGGGCGAGGTGCTCGGGCGGGAGGGCCAGGCGCAGCGCGTCGCGGACCAGCTCGGTGCGCACCAGCCCGGGCAGGTGCGGCGCGGAGTGCGCCGGGTACTCCTCGGCGACGACGACGTCGGGGTCGCGCGCCAGCGACGCCTCGGCCCGCAGCGCCGCCGACTCCAGCGCCGCCCCGGGCTCGGCCTGCACGACCTCCACGCGCAGGCCGGGGTGCTCGGCGGCCAGCGCGCGCAGGGCGCCCGGCAGCAGCGCCAGCGCCGCCGACTGGAACAGCGCCAGGCGCACCCGGCCGGTCAGCGGGGCGCCGGTCCCACCGGCGCCGGCCACCCGCGACCGGGCGCGCTCGAGGACGTCGAGCACCTCGCCCGCGGCGGCCACGAGCTCCTCGGCCTCGGCGGTGAGCACCACGCGCCGTCCTGAGCGGCGCAGCAGCGGCGCCCCGGCCTCCCTGGCGAGGAGCGTCAGCTGCTGGGAGACGTGGGAGGGGGAGTAGCTGAGCGCCTCGGCGGCGGCGGCGAGGGTGCCGCGGGTCGCGACCTCGCGCAGCAGCAGGAGCCGCCGGACGTCGAGCACCGCACCCACCTCCCGCCGAACGGTCACCTGGGATGAACGGTACCGCGCTCCAACGCTCACCGGTGATGACCTGTTGCGGAGCGCCCGCCCGGCGCACACTCCGTGCATGACCGCTGCCGAGCTCAGCCACCCCGCCGCTCCCTCGGCTCCGGAGGTGAGCACCGAGGCCGTCGCCGCCCTCGTGCGGCGCTGGCTCGAGGAGGCCGCCGCCCACCCGGTGAGGGGGGCCGAGGCCCGAGCGGCGGACCAGCTGGCCGGGCTGCTCCGCGACCCCGACGGCCTGGCGTTCGCCACCGGCTTCGTCGACGGCGTCGTCCGCCCCGAGGACCCGGCCGCCGGCGCCGCCGTGCTGCACCGCCTCGCCCAGCGCCCGCCCGCGTTCCTGTCGCCGCCGCTGCGCGCCGCCGTGAGGGCCGGGGGAGCGCTCGGGCCGCTGGCTCCCGGCGTCGTCGTCCCGGCGGCCAAGCGGGCGCTGCGCGCGATGGTGGGGCACCTCGTCGTCGACGCCACCGACGCCCGGCTGGGGCGTTCGCTGGCGCGGGTCCGGGCTGCCGGTGACGCCGCCGCCCCGGTCCGGCTGAACCTCAACCTCCTCGGCGAGGCGGTGCTCGGCGGGCGCGAGGCCGACCGCCGCCTCGCGGGCCTGCGCCGCCTCGTGGAGCGCCCGGACGTCGACTACGTCTCGGTGAAGACCTCCGCCGTCGTCGGCCCGCACGCGCCGTGGGGGTTCGAGGAGGACGTCGAGCACGTCGTCGAGCGCCTGGTCCCGCTGTACGAGACCGCGGCGGCAAAGACGACCTTCCTCAACCTCGACATGGAGGAGTACAAGGACCTCGACCTCACCCTGGCCGTGTTCACGCGGCTCCTCGACCGCCCGTCGCTGCGGCGCTACGAGGCCGGGATCGTGCTGCAGGCCTACCTGCCCGACGCCCTCGCCGCCATGCAGCACCTGCAGTCCTGGGCCGCCGAGCGCGTCCGGACCGGAGGCGCCCCGATCAAGGTGCGCCTGGTCAAGGGCGCCAACCTCTCGATGGAGCGCGTGGACGCCGACGTCCACGGCTGGCCGCTCGCCACCTGGGGCACCAAGGCCGCCACCGACGCCCACTACAAGCGGGTGCTCGACTGGGCGCTCACGCCGGAGCGCACCGCCAACGTCCGCCTGGGTGTGGCCGGGCACAACCTCTTCGACACCGCCCACGCCTGGCTCCTCGCCGGCGCCCGCGGTGCCCGCGCGGGGATGGAGGTGGAGATGCTGCTCGGCATGGCCGCTGGGCAGGCCGCCGCCGTGCGCCGCGAGACCGGGTCGCTGCTGCTCTACACGCCCGTGGTGCACCCGCGGGAGTTCGACGTCGCCATCGCCTACCTCGTGCGCCGCCTCGAGGAGGTGGCCAGCCCCGACAACTTCATGTCGGCCATCACCGAGATCACCCCCGCCTCCCCGCTGTTCGCGCGGGAGCTCGCCCGCCACGAGGAGTCGCTGCGGCTGCTCGAGAGCTGGCGCGCAGCGGACGGCGACGTGCCGCCGCCCGCCCACCGCCGCTACGACGCGCCGTCCGACCGGTACCTCGCACTGCCCCACGCCCCGGGGGAGCGGGGCTTCGTGAACACCCCCGACTCCGACCCGGCCGTCGCGGGCCACCGCGCCTGGGTGCGCGCCGCGCTGGCCCGGGCCGCCACGTCGACGGTGGGCACCACCGGCCGGTGCAGCGCTGCCGGCTCGCTGGTCGACGACGCCGACCTCCTCGACGACCTGCTCGCCCGCACCGCCGCCGCTGGCGAGGCCTGGGGCCGCCGCCCCGCGCGGGAGCGCGCCGCCGTGCTGCACGCGGCGGGTCGCGTCCTGGAGGCCCGTCGCTCCGACCTGCTCGAGGTCATGGCCTCCGAGGCGGGCAAGACCGCCGACCAGGCCGACCCGGAGGTCTCCGAGGCCGTCGACTTCGCCCACTACTACGCGGAGCGCGCACTGGAGCTGGAGGCGCTCGAGGTCCGCGACGGCGTTCGGGCCGTGCCCGCCCGGCTCACGCTCGTGACCCCGCCGTGGAACTTCCCCGTGGCCATCCCCGCCGGAGGCGTGCTCGCGGCGCTCGCGGCGGGCTCCGCCGTCGTCCTCAAGCCCGCCGAGCCCGCCCAGCGGTGCGGCGCGGTGCTCGCCGAGGCCATCGCCGCCGCGCTGCGCGAGGTGGGGGGCGCAGACGCCGCCGGCGCGCTGCGGGTGGTGACCGTCGACGAGGAGGGGCCGTCAGCTCTGGGCCGGCAGCTGGTGAGCTCGCCGCGCGTCGACCGCGTCATCCTCACCGGGGCGTACGCCACCGCCGAGCTGTTCCGCACCTTCCGCGCCGACCTGCCGCTGCTCGCGGAGACGTCCGGCAAGAACGCGGTGGTCGTCACGCCCAGCGCCGACCTCGACCTCGCCGCCAAGGACGTCGTCGCCTCGGCGTTCGGGCACGCGGGGCAGAAGTGCTCGGCGTCGTCGCTCGTGGTGCTCGTCGGGTCGGTGGCCACCTCGCGGCGCTTCCACGACCAGCTCCTCGACGCCGCCGCCTCCCTCGTGGTGGGTGCCCCGTGGGACCCGCGCACGCAGGTCGGGCCGGTCATCGAGCGCCCCGAGCCCGGCTCCGCGCTCCACTGGGGCCTGACCGAGCTGGAGCCCGGCCAGCGCTGGGCGCTGGAGCCGCGTGCGCTCCCCACCGACGAGGCGTCCCTGGTGGGCCGGCTCTGGACCCCGGGCATCCGCTCCGGCGTGACCCGCGGCTCGAGGTACCACCGCACCGAGGTGTTCGGCCCGGTGCTCGGCGTCATGACCGCTCGCACGCTCGACGAGGCCGTCGACGTCGTCAACGAGGTCGACTACGGCCTGACCTCCGGCATCCACTCCCTCGACGCCGGAGAGCTGCGGCGCTGGGCCTCGCGCGTGCAGGCGGGCAACCTGTACGTCAACCGCGGCACCACCGGCGCGGTCGTGCAGCGCCAGCCGTTCGGCGGGTGGAAGCGCTCGGCGGTGGGCGCCGGCACCAAGGCCGGGGGGCCCTCCTACCTGCTGGGCCTCACCCGCTGGGAGCGCGCCGAGGACTCGACCGGGGCTGCCTTCCTGGCGCGGGCGGCCGAGTCCGACGCCGCCGCGTGGAAGTCGCTGCTCGGCTCCCCGCAGGATCCGTCGGGCCTGGTGTCCGAGCGCAACTGGCTGCGCCACGTGCCGACGCCGGTCACCGTCCGGGCGGTCGAGGGGGCCTCGCCCGTCGACGTCGAGCGCGTGCTCGCCGCTGCCCGCCGCGCCGGGGGTCCCGTCGAGGTGTCGGTGGCGGCGCCGCTGCCGTGCGCACCCGGCGCGCAGGTGGAGGACGACGCCGCGTGGCTGGTCCGCGCGGCGTCGCTGCCGGCGTCGCAGCTGTCGCGGGTCAGGCTCGTCGGTCCCTCGGGGGCCGCTGACGGGGCAGCAGCCGCGGCCACGGCGCTCGCGGGGGCCACCGGTGGGCGCCCCGACCTCGCGGTGTGGCACGGCCAGGTCACCGCGTCGGGACGGCTGGAGCTGCTGCCGTTCCTGCGCGAGCAGGCCGTGAGCGCCACGGCGCACCGCTTCGGCACGCCCTCGACCATCGTCGACGACGTGCTCTCCTGACCGCCCGTCCGACGCTCCGGCCGGGGGGCGGAGCGTCGGACGGGCCCCGGGGAGGACCGGGCGCCGGTGTCGACGACGACGAGCGCGGCCCGCAGCAGCGCCGCGCCGGGGTGCCGGTCACCGGTGCCGCGCCTACGGTCGGAGGATGCCCCTCGAGTTCGGAACCACCGTCCCCTTCGTCACGCTCAACGACGGCGTGCAGATCCCGCAGGTCGGTCTCGGCGTCTTCCAGGTCGCACCGGAGAAGACCGACGAGACCGTGCTGGAGGCCCTCGGCGCCGGTTACCGGCACATCGACACGGCGGCCGGCTACCAGAACGAGGCCGGTGTGGGTGACGCGCTGCGCACCGCGCAGGACAGCCTCGGCCTGACCCACGAGGACGTCTTCGTCACCACCAAGCTGGCCAACGGCGACCGCGCGAAGGGCCGCGACGGCGCCCTCGCCGCCTTCGACGACTCGATGGCCAAGCTGCAGCTGGAGCGCCTCGACCTGTGGCTGATCCACTGGCCGGGATCGGACCAGGCGAACTACGTCGAGGTGTGGAAGACCTTCGCCGAGCTGAAGGACGCCGGGCGCATCCGCTCCATCGGCGTCTCCAACTTCCAGAAGACGCACCTGCGCGCCCTCTTCGACGAGACCGGCGTCGTGCCCTCGGTGAACCAGGTCGAGCTGCACCCGTGGATGCAGCAGGAGGACCTGCGCGCCTTCCACGCCGAGCACGGCATCGCCACCGAGGCGTGGAGCCCGATCGGCCAGGGCGGCGACTTCCTCGCCGACGAGGCCATCGGCAAGATCGCTGCGGCGCACGGCAAGGAGCCCGCGCAGGTGGTGCTCCGCTGGCACCTGCAGCTGGGCAACATCGTCATCCCGAAGTCGGTGACGCCGGCCCGCATCCGCTCGAACATCGACCTGTTCAGCTTCCAGCTCACCGACGACGACATGGCCGCCATCGCCGGCCTGGAGCGCGGCGAGCGCCTCGGCCCGGACCCCGACGTCTTCGGCTGAGCCGTACCCGCACCTCCGTGCCCCCTCCGCGACGACCGCGGAGGGGGCACGGTCGTCAGGCGTCGACGCGGGTGCGCTGCTGGTGGGGGACCCCGGCGGCGTCGAGGTCGATCGACTCCACGGCGGTGGCGGCGGGAGCGGGCTCGGGCCACCCGATGCTCGGCGCGTGGCCGCGGAAGTTCTTCAGCCACCAGCCGTAGTCCTCCGGCACCAGGTCGAACGGGGACTCGTGCCCCAGCTCGCGGGCGGCCCACACCGGCCAGTGCGGGTTCGCGAGGGCGGGCCGGCCCAGGAAGACCAGGTCGAGCCCGGCCTGCACGGCGCGCTCGGCGTTGGCCGGGACGCCGAGGTTCCAGCTCACCCCCACCGGCAGGCCGACCTCGCGCTTGACGCGCAGGGCCCGCGCGAGGAACCCCGACGGCTCGCCCAGCGGCGTCCCGTCCATGTCGGGGGTGTTGAAGCCGGCGGAGATGTCGGCGAGGTCGAGGCCGTGCTCCTTCATGAGGGAGATCGCGGCGACGGCGTCGTCCATCGTGGCGCCGGCGGGGTTCAGGTCGTCGGCGCCGAGGCGCATCGTGAGCGGGATCCGCTCGGGGACGACGGCGCGCACCGCGTCGAGCGCCTCGGTGTGGAAGCGCGCCCGGTTCTCCAGGGAGCCCCCGTACTGGTCGGTGCGCTGGTTGGCGATCGGCGAGAAGAAGCTCGCACCGAGGTAGCCGTGCGCGTAGTGCATCTCGATCCACTCGTAGCCCGCCTCGACGGCGCGGACGGCGGTGTCGGCGTACGCCTGGTGGATCTCCTTGATCTCCTCCACCGACAGCTCGTGCACCGGGTGCGCCTCGGGCCCGCCGTAGGCCAGCGCCGACGGCGCGCGGCACTCCCAGCCCTCGGGGTGGTCGGCGGCCAGCTGGTGCCCGCCCTCCCAGGGGGCGACCTCGCTGCCCTTGCGGCCCGTGTGCCCGAGCTGGATGGCGCTGACGCCGCCCATCGCCTTCACGATGTCGGTGGTGCGCTTCCACCCGGCGACCTGCGCGTCGTCGTAGAGCCCGCCGCAGTGCACCGTGGTGCGGCCGTCGGGGGTGATCGCGATCTGCTCGGGGAACAGCAGCCCGAAGCCGCCGGCGGCCCGGGCGCCCATGTGCATCACGTGGAAGTCGTTCGCGTGCCCGTCGACGGAGCGGTACATCGTCATCGGGGACATGACGATGCGGTTGCGCAGGGTCACGCCCTTGAGGGTGAACGGGGAGAAGAGCTCGGCCACGGCACGTCCTTCGCTCGGGTGGGCTGTCGTCCGGGAGCAGTCGACGACGCCCGCGCTTCGGGCGCGTGACGGGCGGTGGCGCTCTGCGTCACGTCCTCCTCACACCGCGCAGCGGCACCTGAGAGCGCGGAGAGCACCGAGAGCGAGCATCGTGGCCGCGTGCACCTCGAGAACGTCGTCTGGGACGCCCGTGACCCGCACCTCCTCGGCGGCTTCTGGGCCGCGGCGCTCGGCGCGCGCGTGATCACCGACGAGCCCGACCTGGTCGAGGCGCGCCTGCAGCTGGGCGGCGGCGCGTTCCTCGACCTCTGCTTCTGCCGGGTCGGTGGGGCGGGGGACGACGTCGCGCGCGAGTCCCGGCTGCACCCCGACCTGCGCGGCGGTGCCCGGCAGGCAGCGGTGGTGGAACGACTCACCACCCTCGGCGCGGCCCCGGCGGACGTCGGTCAGGGGGACGTCCCGTGGTTCGTCCTCACCGACCCCGAGGGCGGGGCGTTCTGCGTCATGGAGGACCGGCCCGCCTACCGCAGCTGCAGCGGCCCCGTCGCGGCGCTGCCCCTCGACAGCGCCGACCCGGAGCGCGACGCCGCCTTCTACGCCGCTGTCACCGGGTGGGTCCCCGCACCGGAGCTCGCCGAGGAGGGCTTCGCCGTGCTGCGCCACCCCGCGGGCGTCGGGCCCCTGCTGGAGCTGTGCCCCGAGCCGGAGTTAAAGCGCGGCAAGAACCGGATCCACCTCGACGTGCGCCGCGACCCCGATGACGCAGACGACGCAGACGGCACCGTCGCCCGCCTGCGTGACCTCGGCGCCACGAGCCTCAGCGCTCCCGGCGACCTGCCCTGGCTGGTGTTCGCCGACCCCTCCGGCAACGAGCTCTGCGTGCTCAGCCCCGCCGGCTCCGGCGGTGCAGCGACCTGACCCGGTCTGCCAGCTGCGGCGCGGGCCCGTCGACGACGGCGCCGGGCAGCACCGCGCTCACGGGCAGCGGCGCGACGGGGGAGCCCGCCGCGTCGTCGTCCGCGTCGTCGTCGCTGTCCTCGCGGCGCCACTGCTGCAGCTGCTCGGTGGTGGTCGCGACGACGATGCGCCCGAGCCCCGCCCAGCCGTGGGCCGCGGCGCACATCGGGCAGTGCTCGCCGGAGGTGTAGGCGGTGGCGCTCGCGCGCTCCTCCACCGGCAGGTGCGCACCCGCCCAGCGGGCGAGCGTGAGCTCGGGGTGAGCGGTGCCGTCACCGCCGCCCACGCGGTTGCGGTCCTCGACGAGCACCTCGCCGTCGGCGCTGACCAGCAGCGAACCGAAGGGCTCGTCGCCGGCGTCGACGGCCTCCTCGGCGAGTTCGACGCAGCGGGTCAGGTGGGCGAGGTCGCGCTCGTCGAGGGCCATGCCTCGATCCTCAGTGCCCGGCGGCCTTCTGGCGCCTCGGGACCAGGTGCATGACGACGACGGCGAGCGCACCCACCACGAGGCCGACAACCGCCGAGAACGCCGTGTTCACGAGCCAGCCCAGCACGCCGCCGAGGGCGCCGCTCGCCGCGCGGACGGCCTCCTCGACGTGGTGGACCAGCCCGTAGGGCCCGTGCCAGCCGAGCTCGTCGCTGCCCACCAGGAGGATGTGCCCGCCCACCCACAGCATGGCGACGACACCGACGGTCGACAGCGTCGAGAGCACCACGGGCATCGCCTTCACCAGCCCGCGGCCGAAGGCGGCGACGCCTGCCGAGCGGCGCTGCGCGAGCGCCAGGCCGATGTCGTCCATCTTCACGATCAGCCCGACCGCGCCGTAGACGGCAGCCGTGATGAACACCGCGACGACGGCCAGGATGACCGCCCGCTGCACGACCCCCTCGGCCGCCACCTCGTTCAGGGCGATGACCATGATCTCGGCCGACAGGATCAGGTCGGTGCGGACCGCGGAGGCCACGACCGCCTTCTCGCGCTCGGCGGGGTCGAGGGCGGCTGCGCCGTCGTCAGCCGCGGCCTCGTGCGCTCGACCCCGCCTCTCCTGGACCTTCTCCCAGACCTTCTCCGCCCCCTCGTAGGAGAGGTAGAGGCCTCCGAGCATGAGGATCGGCGTCAGCAGCCACGGCAGGAAGACGCTGAGCACGAGCAGCACCGGCAGGATGAACAGCAGCTTGTTGCGCAGCGAGCCCTTGGTGATGCGCCAGATGATCGAGAGCTCGCGCTTCGGCTCGATGCCCTGCACGTAGCGGGGCGTGACCGCCGCGTCGTCGACGACGACGCCCGCGGCCTTCGCGCTCGCGCGACCGGTGGCGGCGGCGACGTCGTCGACGGACGCCGCCGACATCCGCACCAGGGCGGCGACGTCGTCGAAGAGGGCGAAGAGCCCGCTCACCGGGAGCCGCCCGCGCGGTGGGCGGGGAGGCTGGCCGGTCGGGGGGCCGTTCGCTGGGGCACGCCCGGAGCCTAGGCCGCCCGGGTGCCCCAGGCACGGGTGGTGACGGGAGCGCCGTCGTCGTTTAACGTGACACCCGTGAGCGACGGAGCTGCCCAGGAACTGAAGTTCGGCCTGTTCGTCCCCCAGGGGTGGCGACTCGACCTCGTGGGCCTCGAGCCCGCCGACCACTGGAGCGCGATGCGCTCGGTGGCCGAGCTGGCCGACCGCGAGGGCACCCCGTGGGAGTCGGTGTGGGTGTACGACCACTTCCACCCGGTGCCGAGCCCCACCGACGACGCCGTCCACGAGGCGTGGACCCTGATGGCCGCCCTGGCAGCGGCCACGACGCGGGTGCGCCTGGGCCAGATGTGCACGTGCATGGGCTACCGCAACCCCGCCTACCTGGCCAAGGTCGCCGCCACCGTCGACGTCGTCTCCGGCGGGCGCGTGGAGATGGGCATCGGCGCCGGCTGGTACGAGCACGAGTGGCGCGCCTACGGCTACGGCTTCCCCCGCGCCGGTGAGCGCCTCGCGCAGCTCGCCGAGGGCGTGGAGATCTTCAAGCAGCTGTGGACCACGGGCGAGTCGACCTTCTCCGGCCAGCAGTACACGACCGACGGCGCGCTGTGCCGACCGCTGCCGCTGCAGGACGGCGGCATCCCGCTGTGGATCGCCGGCGGCGGCGAGAAGAAGACGCTGCGCATCGCCGCGCAGCACGCGCAGTACACGAACTTCTCCGGCGACCTCGAGGGCTTCCAGCACAAGTCGGCGGTCCTCAAGGGCCACTGCGAGGACCTGGGCACCTCCTACGACGCGATCACCCGCAGCGCCAACTACAACGTCATCATCGCCGAGACCGAGGCCGAGGTGGCCGACCGGCGCGCCTGGGTGCTGGACCGCCTGACGCAGCGCGTGGGCGCCGAGGTGGCCCTGGCCGAGGTGGAGAAGTCCTACGACGCCTCGATCACCGTCGGCACCCCCGAGCAGGTCGTGGAGAACCTGCGGCCGCTCGTCGAGGCCGGCATGACGTACCCGATCGTCTACTTCCCGGAGATCGCCTCGGACACCACCTCGGTGGAGCTCTTCGAGAAGACGGTCATCCCGGCGCTCAGGGGCTGACCTGCCCGACGAGCACCCGCGGGGCCGCAGGCCCGGCAGGTCACCCGCACCCCAGGGCGACCTGCCGGGCCACCCACGCCACGGCCGCCGTGGTGTCGACGAGCGTGTTCCAGCTCCCGTCCTCCGCCTGCACGGCCACGTTCGTGTCGAGCGCGTAGGGGTCCCGGCCGCCGCTGTCGAGCCCGGACACGCCCGGGCAGTCCGGCGCGAGGCTGAGCACCACGGTCGTGGTCCCGGCGGGAACGTCCAGCGGAAGGGCGGGGTCGGCCGAGGCGCCCAGCACCGGAGGGCTCTGCAACCGCACCTCCACCGGGTCGTCGGTGCGGTTGTACAGGTCCAGCACCAGGTGGCCCGCGGCGTCCTCCTGCGCGGTGGCCGAGACGGGGGGCCCACCGGCGTCCGGTGAGCAGGTCCACGCCAGCTCCTGGGCCAGCCCGCCCCACTGCCCGTCGGGCAGCAGGTAGTCGCGCTCGGCGGCGCCGCTGCCACCACCCCCGTCACCACCGCCGTCACCACTGCCGGTGGTCACGGAGAGCCGCAGCACGTCGGTGGCCACCGGAGGGACCGCGCCGCCGGAGTAGCCGTTCGTGGGCGGTGGCACGGCGTCGCAGTCGACGTCGAGGACGAAGGTCATGCCGCCTCCCGTCCCGGCGCGCAGGGACAGGCCCCCGGCCCCGGGTACCACGCGGGCGTGCGCCACGGTGGTCGCCACCGGGGTGACCGTGAGGTCCTCGTCGCCGGTGTTCCGCACGCCCACCTGCACCCGCTGCTCGACGTGCCCGTCGGCGCCGGGCTCACCGGCCCCCGGCGCACCGGAGGAGAAGAGCGACGCGGTGCCGAGCTGCACCGACGCCATCCGCTGCAGGTCCGCGACCTCCGACGCGGCCGAGGCGCGGGCCTGCTGCAGGCCCGCCACCCCGAGCAGCAGGACGACGGCGCTCACCGCCGCGGGCAGCACCCACCGCGAGCGGGCCCAGCGGGGGAGCCGCCCCCCGGGAGCCGGACCGCCGTCCTGCCGCGCGTCGTCCTGCTCGTGGCCGTCCAGGTCGACGAGCTCGTCGAGGTCGGCATCGGTGCGGTCGGGCACGCCGCGAGGGTAGGCGGTCACTCCTCGGCCGGAGCGCAGGCGAAGGCCAGCTGCTCACCGAGGTCGGTGCCCCACGCCTGCCCGGGCAGCAGGTAGCGCTGCTCGGTGCGCTCACCGCCGGTCTCGACCTCGAGCTGCAGCCACGAGACCTCCGCCGGCGCGTCGTCGAGGTCCGTCGTCGGGGTGACGGCGGCCAGCCCCGCGGGCGGCGGCACCGCGGAGCAGTCGACCGCCAGCGCGAAGGTCAGCAGGCTCCCCGACGCCGGGTCGAG
Source organism: Actinomycetales bacterium (assembly GCA_022701985.1). Lineage (GTDB taxonomy): Bacteria > Actinomycetota > Actinomycetes > Actinomycetales > Quadrisphaeraceae > Quadrisphaera. Next base: position 1,073 of record JAKONK010000242.1, on the reverse strand, counting down.
CGAGAGGGGCGCCTCACCGCGGACGAGGTCGGCAGCGGGGAACGAGGTGCCCAGCGGGATGACCCGCACCGCCGCGGCACCGGCGTTGTAGACCTGCACCTGGACCTGCTGCAGCAGGCGTCCGCGCGCGTCGTGCTGCGGCGTGCGGTCGGTGGAGAACACCGACGGCACGTTCAGCTGCAGCGACGCGAGCTGCTGGGCGCGGGCGAGGTCGGCCTCGGCCGCTGCTCGCGCCTGGTGGAGGCCCGCCGCCCCGACGATCAGCACGACGGCCGTGGCCACCGCGGGCAGCGCCCACGGCGAGCGGGCCCACGACGGCCGGGGCCGGGAACGGGGTTCGCCGGCGTCGTCGTGGTCCTCGGCCGCCCGGCCGAGGTCGTCCACGACGTCGGCGTCGTCGGCGTCCAGCACGCGGTGAGCGTAGATCGCGGGAGCTCCGGGGCCCGTCGGACACGACCGGTGCACGGACCCGGACTCAGCAGCCGGCCTGCTCGTAGGCGCACAGCCGCTCCCACGCCTGCTGCGCCAGCGGCACCACCGCGGCGCGAGCGCTCGTGGCGTCGGACTCCCCACCGGACTCCCCGACGAGGGTCACCGCCGTGCCGCGACGGGTGACCACCACGTAGTCGCCGAGGAAGGTGGCGTCGGGGTCACCGGCGGTCGCGCCGTAGTAGTCCGTGGCGATGCCGGTGCCGTCCGCCCCGACGGGCACCTCCTCCACCAGGTAGCGGGTGTTCCCGCCGTCCTCGCTCGGTCCGGCGTCAGCCGCCTCGGCGCACGCCCGGGCCGCAGCACCGACGCGCTGGGCCTCGGCCTGGGCGGCGGTCGCATCGGCGTAGACGGCCACCTGCTGCAGCCCGACCGGCACCTCGAACTGCCCGTCGCCCTGGCGCACGCTGGTCATCGACGCCGCGCCGCCGGGGCTCCCGAGGTCGCAGCTGGTCGAGAGGACCCACGGCTCGACGCCCTCGGAGACCGTGCGGCCGCCGTCGCGCGGGGCGAACGCGCTCTCGGGCAGCAGCACGGCCGCGTCGACGGCGGTCGGCACCGGCGAGGGCGCGGACGTCGTCGAC
>JAKONK010000065.1 GCA_022701985.1 Actinomycetales bacterium | reverse complement strand
CGCGCGACGCCGCGCAGGCGCGGATCGAGGTGGCGGACCGCACGGCCCGCGAGGTGGCGTACGCCAACACCGACGCCTCCGGCTGGCAGGCGTACGTGTACGCGCAGGCCGTGGTCGAGGGGGTGCCCTCGCTCGATGCGGACACCTACAACGTCGACGGGCTCGCGGGCTCGCACGACGCGGGTGACGCGTCGCTGGCGGCCTTCGACGAGGCCGACCTCACCGCCGAGGAGGTCGCCACCCTCGGCGAGGTCCGGACCCTGTGGACCCGCTACTGGCAGGAGACCGACCAGCTCCTCGCCCTGACCCGCGAGGGCACCCCGGAGGCCAGCCGCCAGGCCTACGACGTGCTGAACGGTGACCTGGACGCCAGCTGGCAGGAGCTCGACGAGGCCACCAGCGCCCTGGTCTCCAGCCTCGACGCGCGCAGCGACGCGGCCCGCTCCGAGGCTGCGGCCGCCGCCCGGCGGCTGCAGCTGGCGCTGCTGGTCACCACCGTCCTCGCCGTCCTGCTGGCCGCCGTCACCGCGCCCCGGGTCACCCGCTCCATCACCGGCCGGCTGGCCGCGGTGGTCGAGGTGGTGAGGGGCCTGGCGGAGGGGCGCCTGGACCAGCGCGCGCCCGTGGGCCGCGCCGACGAGATCGGCGTCCTGGCCACGGCGACCAACGAGTCGCTCGACACCTTCTCCGCCCTCGTGCGCGGCATCAGCGCCGACGCGAGCAGCCTGACCGCCTCGGTCGGCGGACTGCGCACGTCCGCGGTGCAGCTCTCGCACGAGGCGACGGCGACGTCGTCGACCACGGCCGAGGTCGCGCAGACCACCGACCGCATCAGCGCCGACATCACCACGGTCGCCGCGGCGGGGGAGCAGATGACCGCGGCGATCGAGTCGATCTCCGCCTCGACGCTGTCCGCGTCGCGGGTCGCTGGGGCCGCCGTCGAGGCGGCTGCCGCCGCAGGCTCGACCATCGACCGCCTGAGCGCCTCGAGCCGCGAGATCGGCCAGGTGGTCGAGCTCATCACCACGATCGCCGCGCAGACCAACCTGCTCGCGCTCAACGCCACCATCGAGGCGGCGCGGGCGGGGGAGGCCGGCAAGGGTTTCGCCGTCGTCGCCGGTGAGGTGAAGGACCTGGCCCGGCAGACCGCGCTGGCCACCCAGGAGATCACGGCGAAGGTCAGCGCGACGCAGGTCGACGCCGAGGCCGCGAGCTCCGCCCTGCAGGGCATCGGCGAGGTCATCGCCCGCATCGACGCCCTCCAGGGCACGATCGCGGCCGCGGTGGAGCAGCAGTCGGCCACGACGTCGGAGATGGTGCGCACCGTCTCCGCGGTGGCCGTCGGCAGCGAGCAGATCGCTCGCACCGTGTCGGGGGTGGCGAGCGCGGCTGAGGCCACGACGCGGACCGCCGGCGACACCGAGGTCGTCACCGGTGAGGTCGCCGCCGTCGCCCAGTCGCTCGAGCGCGCGGTGGCGACCTTCAGGCTCTGAGGCGCCGCCTGGACCGGGTGGGGCCCCGAGCGGGACCTCAGCCGGGCTGCCGGGCCCCGGCCGCGCCGCGGAGGTGCTCGTGGTGCCGGATGACCTCGTCGATGACGAGGTTCAGGAACTTCTCGGCGAAGTCGGCGTCGAGCCCGGACTCGACGGCGAGGGCCCTGAGCCGGGCGATCTGCCGCTCCTCGCGCGAGGGGTCGGCAGCGGGCAGCTCCAGGCGCGCCTTCAGCTCCCCGACCGCCTTCGTGCAGCGGAACCGCTCGGACAGGGTGTGCACGAGCGCCGCGTCGAGGTTGTCGATGCTGCGGCGCAGGTCCGCCAGCTCGGGCGGGAGGGGGGTGCTGGTCACGGGGCTACCTCGTCCGACGGAGTGGGTGCGTGCGGCAGCGCATCCTGCCGCACGCACGTCCACGCCGGCCCGCGACCGCTATGCCGGGACGGCGGCCCGGCTCAGCGGGCGGGCGCTGTGGGCGAGGGTGAACCACACGACGTGGCGCGCCCGGCGCGCTCCGGCGGGGAGGTCGTCCCCGGCGTCCTCGAGCAGGCTGCCCCAGCCGTCGGCCAGCAGGCCGAGCAGGGGGAGCCCGCGGCCCCCGAGGTGCTCCGTGCGGGGCATGGGGCTGTCCGCGCAGCGCGACGGCGCCAGCGGGGTGGTGCCGGCGTCGACCACCTCGACGCCGACCTGCTCGTCGTCGTCGGCGATGCGGACCAGCACGGGGGCGGCCGGGGCGTGGCGGACGGCGTTCGTGACCGCCTCGCTCGCCAGGAGCAGCACGGCGTGCAGCACCTGCGGGTCCCACCCCGCACCGACGGAGGCCAGGTGGGAGCGCAGGGTGCGGGCCGCACCGGCGTCGTGGGGGAGGCTCAGCACCGACCTCGCGCACTGCGACGCCACGCCGACCACCCCTCCCGCCCTCCGAGACCGTCGATGACGAGCATGGGGTCTCGCTGTGACGCGGACCACTCAGAACGGGGGTCTGCGTGCTCAGCGCGCTGCGTCCGGACCCGCCCCCGTGCTGCCGGCGGGCGGTGAGCCGTGCTGTCGGCGGCGGCTGAGACAGTGGCCCCCGTGACCGAGCCCGTGGCTGCGCAGGCGGACGGCGGTGACGAGCTGCTGCTCGACCTGCCCTCCGGGCGCGCCGCCGTGGCTGCCGTCAAGGGGCGCGTCAAGCGCGCTCCGAAGCCCCCGGAGCCGGTGGCGGAGGTCGACCCGGTGGTCCGCGTCGCCGTCGACGTCGGCCTGCCCCACCTCGACAGGGCCTTCGAGTACGCGGTGCCGGCGTCGATGGCCGAGACCGCCCGGCCGGGCGTGCGGGTGCGGGTGCGCTTCGCGGGGCAGGACGTCGAGGGCTTCGTCCTCTCGCGCGAGGCGGTCGCCGAGCACACGGGTCGCCTGGCCCCCCTGCGGGCCGTGGTGTCGCCGGAGCCGGTGCTCGACAGCGAGCTGCTGGGCCTGTGCCGCGCCGTCGCCGACCGGTGGGGAGGCACCCTGGCCGATGTGCTGCGCCTGGCGGTGCCGCGCCGCCACGCCACCACCGAGGGGCGCGAGCCGAAGCCGGTGGCCACCACGCCGCCCGCCCCCGACGTCCGCGACCCCGCCGGCCCGTGGGCGCCCTACCCCGCCGGGCCCGCGCTGCTGGAGCGCCTCGCCGCGCCCACCCGCCCCGGCGAGACGTCGCCCGCGGCGGGGGTGCGCGCCGTGTGGTCCGCGCTGCCCTCCCGCCCGCCCGCGCAGGACTGGCCCGCCGCGCTGGCCGCCGCAGCCGCGGCCAGCGCCTCGGCCGGGAGGGGCGCGCTGCTCGTCGTCCCCGACCACCGCGACGTCGAGCGGGTCGACGCGGCCCTGCGCGAGGCGCTGGGCGGAACGCGCGACGCCCCCCGCCACGTGCGCCTCACCGCCGACCAGGGCGCCGGAGCCCGGTACGCCGCCTGGCTGGCGCTGCGCCGTGGCACGGTCCGCGTCGCCGTCGGCACCCGGGCCGCGGCGCTCGCGCCCGTGGCCGACCTGGGCCTGGTGGCGGTGTGGGACGACGGCGACGACCTGCACTCCGAGCCCCACGCCCCCTACCCCCACGTGCGCGAGGTGCTGGCGCTGCGTGCCGAGCGCGCCCGTGCTGCGCTGCTGGTCGGCGGCTTCGGGCGCACGGCGGAGGCGCAGCGGTGGGTCGAGTCGGGGTGGGCCCGGGCGGTCGAGGCGCCGCGCGAGGTCCTGCGCGCCGCCGCGCCGCGCGTGCTGCTGCCCGGAGACGACGTCGAGGCCGAGCGCGACGCCGCCGCCCGCTCCGCGCGGCTGCCCTCCCTGGCGTTCCGCACCGCCCAGCAGGCCCTCGCCGGCCGCCTGCCCGGGCAGCAGCGCCCCGGGCCGGTGCTCGTGCAGGTGCCCCGGCGCGGGTACCTGCTGACGCTGCGCTGCGAGCACTGCCGCGCCCGCGCCCGCTGCCGGGCCTGCTCCGGGCCGCTGCAGCTCACCGGGGCCGACGAGCACCCCACGTGCCGCTGGTGCTCGCGCGACGACCTGCAGTGGACCTGCCCCCAGTGCCACGGAGACCGCCTGCGCTCGGCCGTCGTCGGCGCCCGGCGCACCGCCGAGGAGCTGGGCCGCGCCTTCCCGGGGGTGCCCGTCCGCACCTCCGGGGGCGGTGCCGGTGTCCTCTCGAGCGTCGAGGGCGAACCCGCCCTGGTCATCAGCACGCCCGGCGCAGAGCCGGTCGCCGAGGGCGGGTACGCCGCGGCGCTCCTGCTCGACGGCTGGGCCGTGCTCGAGCGCGAGGACCTGCGCGCCGCCGAGGAGGCCCTGCGCCGCTGGGCCGCCGCGGCCGCGCTCGTGCGCCCGGCCTCGGCCGGGGGAGCGGTGGTGCTCCTCGCCGCGCAGGGCGTCGCGCCCGTCGAGGCGCTGGTCCGGTGGGACCCGGCCTGGCACGCCTCCCGCGACCTCGCCGAGCGCCGCGAGCTGGGGCTGCCGCCCGCCGCGGCGTTCGCCCGCGTCGACGGGCCCGCCGCTGCCGTCGACGCCCTCCTCGACCACCTGCAGCGCACCAGCGCCGAGGACGGCGGCCTGCCCCCGCACGCCGAGGTGCTCGGCCCGACCCCGGCCGAGCCGGACCGCCGCCCCGGGCGCGAGCGCGACGACGCCGGCCCGCGGGCCTCCGCCCTGGTGCGCGTCCCGCTGGCGCAGCGCGCCGCGCTCGCCGCGTCGCTCCAGCACGCCGTCGCCACCCGCAGCGCCCGCAAGGACCCGGGCGGTCTGCGGGTGCAGCTCGACCCCGACCACGTCGGCTGACGCCCCGGCCCCGGCGCCGGGGTCCCACCGAGCCCCACCGAGTCCCACGGGGAGTCGTCGGCGACCGCGGGCACCACCGTGCAGATGTCATGGGCACCCGGTGCTCCGGACGGGCGACCCCACCGCCCGTGCACCCCGCAACCCCTCGGCACCCCGCCGATCAGGCAGCACGAGCCGCACCAGCGGCGCTGAGAGGAGACGGCCGTGAGGCTCCACGTGATCGTGCCCGCTGCTGTGCTGCTGTCCATCGCCGGAGCCGCGGTCGCGTACGCCGCCCCCGAGGACGCCAGCACCACGACGACGGCGGCGGTGGCCGAGACCGCTCCCGTCGCCGCCACCGCCGAGGTGGCCACCACCGCACCGGTCGCCGGGGTCGCCACCACCGCGGGGACGGCCACCACCGCGGAGGTCGGTGAGCGCGGCACCACCGGGACCACGGCCTCCACCGCGGACACCGCGGACACGGCCGACACCGCGCCCACCGCCAGCCGGGCCCTGGTCGACGTCACCGCGTCCGTCGGGACGACGGGCACGGCAGGCACCCCCGGCACGACGGGCACGACGGGCACCGCGGGCGTGGTCGGCCTGGCCGCCGACGTCGCGGGGGTCGGCGCCACGGCCACCACCGGGGTCGCGGGGGCCACGGCGGGCCTGGGCACGACGGCCGGCACGGCCACCACCGCGGTCACCGCGACGGTCGGCGGGGTCGCCGGCGTGGCCGCCACCGCGGGGCTCGCTCCCACCGGCACGGCAGGTCTGACGGCGACCGTCGCGGTCCCGGGCGTCACGGCGATCACCGCGTCGGTCGCCCCGACCGCCCTGGTGGGCGGGCTGCTCGGCGGCTGACTGCGGGCGCCACCTCGCAGACCGCCCCGCGCGCCACCGCGGAGAGGTGGCCTCGGCGAGCCGGTCGGCGTCGACCGCGTCGCGGGGCGCGGGGCGCGGGGCGGGGGCGGGCGTGGTCGTGGCCGTCGTCGGGGCGTCCGGGTCGGGCGGGTCGACGCCGCTGGACGTCCATGCGGGCACCGACGTCCCCAGCGCCGGGCGCGCCCCGGTCGCGGGGCACGAGATCGCGCCCGCCACCGCCGTCGTCGCCCGCTCCCTGGTCACCGCGGTGCTCGCGTCGCGGCGGGTCCTGCGCCGGTCGGTACCGTGACCCGGTGCGCCTCGTCTTCGCCGGCACCCCGGCCGTCGCCGAGACGGCGCTGGAGGCCCTGCTGGCCTCCGACCACGAGGTGGTCGGCGTCGTCTCCCGTCCCGACACCACCGCCGGCCGCGGCCGGCGCGCGGTGCAGAGCCCCGTCACCGTCCGCGCGCTCGCGGCCGGGCTGCCGGTGCTGCAGCCCCGCAGCGCCCGCGACCCGGACTTCCTCGCCGGCCTGGCCGAGCTCGCGCCCGACTGCTGCCCCGTCGTCGCGTACGGCAACCTCCTCCCGCGCGCGGCGCTCGAGGTGCCCCGGCTGGGCTGGGTGAACCTGCACTTCTCCCTGCTGCCGGCGTGGCGCGGCGCGGCTCCGGTGCAGCGGGCCGTCATGGCCGGCGACGACGTCACCGGCACCACCACCTTCCTCCTGGAGGAGGGCATGGACACCGGCCCCGTCCTCGGGACGACGACGACCGACGTGCGGCCCCGGGAGACCTCCGGCGAGCTGCTCGAGCGCCTCGCCGCCGACGGCGCCCGGCTCCTGGTGGCCACCCTCGACGGGCTGGAGTCCGGGGCGCTGGCCGCGGTGCCGCAGCCGGCCGAGGGCGTCAGCCACGCCGCCAAGGTCACCGTCGAGGACGCTCGCGTCCGCTGGGACGAGCCCGCCTTCGCCGTCGACCGGCGCGTGCGCGGATGCACGCCAGCTCCGGGCGCCTGGACCACCGTGGTGCGGGCGGAGCAGCCCGCCGGCGGGGTCGAGCGCCTCAAGCTGGGGCCCGTCGAGCCGCTCTCACCGGTGTCGCTGGCCACGGCGCCGGAGTCGCCGCGCCTCGCGCCGGGGGAGGTGCGCGTCGAGGGCCAGGACGTGCTCGTCGGCACCGCCACCGTGCCCGTCCGCCTCGGAGAGGTGCAGCCGGCCGGCAAGCGGGCCATGCCCGCCGCCGCGTGGGCCCGGGGTGCGCGCCTCGAGGCCGGGGAGGTGCTGGCGTGAGCGAGCGGCCCGGCAGCTCTGCGAACGGTCCCTCGGGCGGTCTCTCGGGGTCGCCCCGCGGCCGGGGGAGCCGGCCCGACGGCGGCCGGGGCGGTCCTGACCGCTCGCGGCCGTGGACGGCCAGCCGCCCCGCGGCCCGTCCTCGCACCGGCGACCCCGCCCGCCGCGTCGCCTTCGAGGTGCTGCGCGCCGTCGAGGAGCAGGACGCCTACGCCAACCTCGTGCTGCCGCGCCTGCTGCGCGAGCAGCGCCTGGACGCCCGCGACGCGGCCTTCGCCACCGAGCTCGCCTACGGCGCGCTCCGCGGACGCGGCACCTACGACGCCGTCCTCGCCGCCTGCGTCGACAGGCCCCTGGCCCAGCTCGACCCGCCGCTGCTCGACGCGCTCCGCCTGGGCGCCCACCAGCTGCTCGCCACGCGCGTCGCCCAGCACGCCGCCGTCTCCGAGACCGTCGCCCTCGTGCGCGGCGCCGTCGGCACCGGCGCCAGCGGGCTGGCCAACGCCGTGCTGCGCCGCGTCGCCGCCCGCGACCTCGCCGCCTGGCTCGACGAGGTCGCCCCGCCGAGCGAGGGGCCCGGCGCCGACCCGGTCGGTGCTCTCGCGGTCCGCGAGAGCCACCCCGCGTGGGTGGTCCGCGCGATGCGCGAGGCCCTCGTGGCCGCCGGCCGTCCCGCGGGCGAGCTGCAGGCGCTGCTCGCCGCCGACAACGCCCGCCCGCTCGTGGCGCTCGCAGCCCTGCCCGGGCTGGCCACGCCCGAGGACCTCGTCGCCGCCGGCGCCCGGCCCGGCCGCTGGTCGCCGGTGGCCGCGGTGCTGCCCGAGGGCGACCCGGCCTCCCTGCCCGCGGTCCGCTCCGCGCGCGCCCGGGTGCAGGACGAGGGCAGCCAGCTCGCTGCTCTCGCGCTGCTGGCCGCGCCGCTGCTCGGCGGGGGCGGCGCAGACGGCCGCGGGGCCGGTGAGCGCTGGGCCGACCTGTGCGCCGGTCCGGGAGGCAAGGCCGCGCTGCTCGCCGCCACCGCGGCGCAGCGCGGGGCCCGGCTGCTGGCCGTCGAGGTGGCCCCGCACCGCGCGAGGCTGGTCGAGCAGGCGCTCGCCGGCGTCGTCGCCGAGCACCCCGGCACCGTCGAGGTGGTGGCCGGCGACGGCCGCGCCGTCGGTGACGAGCGCCCCGGCCAGTTCGACAGGGTCCTGGTCGACGCCCCCTGCACCGGCCTGGGCGCGCTGCGCCGCCGCCCGGAGGCCCGCTGGCGGCGCACCCCCGCCGACCTCGCCGAGCTCGCCCCGCTGCAGCGCGAGCTGCTCGCCTCGGCGCTGGAGGCGGTGCGACCCGGCGGTGTCGTCGCCTACGTCACGTGCAGCCCGCACCCCGCGGAGACGCAGGCGGTGGTCGACGACGTCGTGCGGCGCCGCGCGAAGGACGGCGAGCCCGTCGAGGTGCTCGACGCCCCGGCCGTCCTGCGCGAGCTGGCCGGGGTCGAGGACGCCGGCACCGGACTGCGCGCCCAGCTGTGGCCGCACCTGCACGGCACCGACGCGATGAGCACCAGCCTGCTGCGCCGCCCCCTCTGACCGGGGCCGCTGGTCCCGTCAGGGAACTCGACACCGACGCCCGCAGCGCCGTCGTGGTGCGCACCACCGCCGACCTCGCCGACAGCCCGGGCCTGCGGATGGTGGCCGAGGGCGTCGAGACGGCCCAGGTGCTCGACCGGCTGCTCGCTCTCGGCTGCGACGCGTCCCGGGGCCACCTCCACAGCCGGCCCCTGCCCGCCGAGGAGGTCCGCGCCCGGCTGCCCGGCGGCGTGCAGCAGCCGGTCGCGCGGCAGGGGGCGGGCGCAGCGGCGGTCACCGGCCCCTAGGGTCGGCGGGTGGCCGTGACCATCGCCCCCAGCATCCTGTCCGCCGACTTCGCCAACCTCGAGGCCGAGCTGGGGCGCATCGCCACCGCCGACTGGGCCCACGTCGACGTCATGGACGCGCACTTCGTGCCCAACCTCACCCTGGGCCTGCCCGTCGTGCAGCGCCTGGCCCAGGTCAGCCCGGTCCCGCTCGACTGCCACCTCATGATCGCCGACCCCGACCGCTGGGCCCCCTCCTACGCCGAGGCCGGCGCCCACTCGGTCACCTTCCACGCCGAGGCCGCCTCCGCCCCGGTCCGCCTGGCCCGCGAGCTGCGGGATCGCGGCGCCCGCGCCGGCCTGGCCCTCAGCCCGGCCACCCCCGTCGAGCCCTTCCTCGACTGGCTGGGCGAGGTCGACATGGTCCTGGTGATGACCGTCGAGCCCGGCTTCGGCGGCCAGAGCTTCCTCGACGGGTGCCTGCCCAAGCTGCGCCGCCTGCGCCGCGCCGTCGACGAGCACGGCCTGGAGGTGCGCCTGCAGGTCGACGGCGGCGTCTCCGCCGAGACCGTCGAGCGCTGCGCCGAGGCCGGGGCCGACGTCTTCGTGGCCGGGTCCGCCGTCTACGGGGCCGACGACCCGGCCGCCGCCATCGCCGACCTCCGCCGCCTCGCGGGTGGGTGAACCCTCCCCCGGGGGGACGACGGCTGCGGAACCGGGACCCTAGGGTCGCCGCGTGGACCTGACCCCCGTGCTCGTTCCGGTCGTCGCCATCGGCCTGCTCGTGGTCGTCGTGCTGGTGGTGGTCTTCTCCATCGCCCGGCGCTACAAGATCGCGAGCCCGTCGGAGGCGTTCATCGTCACCGGCCGCAAGGGCAAGGCGGTGACCAACCCCGAGACCGGGCAGGTCTCCACCGACCTGTCGGGCCAGCGGGTGGTCATGGGGGGCGGCGTCTTCGTCAAGCCGCTCGTCGAGCGGGTCCACGTGCTGTCGCTGAGCAGCCGCCGGATCTCGGTGAAGATCGGCGGGGCCGTCTCCAAGCAGGGTATCCGCCTCAACCTCGACGCCGTCGCCATCGTCAAGGTCGGCGGCTCGGAGGACAACGTCCGCGCCGCCGCGCAGCGCTTCCTGCACCAGCAGGACGAGATCGAGTCGTTCACGCAGGAGGTCCTCGCGGGCTCGCTGCGCTCCATCGTCGGCACGCTGACGGTCGACGAGATCATCCGCGACCGCGCCGCCTTCGCCACCCAGGTGGCCGAGGAGTCCATCTCCTCGCTGAGCAACCAGGGCCTGGTGCTCGACACCTTCCAGATCCAGGACGTCTCCGACGACACCAACTACCTGCGCGACCTGGGCCGCCCCGAGGCCGCCGCCGCGGCCCGCAACGCCGCCATCGCCGAGGCCGCCGCCCGCCGCGAGGCCAGCCAGGCCCAGGCCAAGGCCGACGAGGCCATCTCCGAGAGCCAGCGCGACCTCGACCTGCGCCGCTCGGCGTTCAAGGCCGACACCGACCGCGCCGCCGCCGACGCGGAGGCCGCGGGCTCCCTGGCCAAGGCCGAGCGCGACCAGGAGGTGCTCACCAGCCAGGAGCGCGTGGCCGAGCGGCAGGCGGCGCTGACGGAGCGCCAGCTCGACACGCAGGTGCGCAAGCCCGCCGACGCCGCCCGCTACCAGGCCGAGCAGGAGGCCCAGGGCCGCCGCAACGCCGAGATCTTCCAGGCCGAGGGCGCCAAGGCCACCGCCATCGCCGAGGCCGAGGCGGAGGCCGAGCGCACCCGCCTGGCCACGGCGGCCAACGCCGAGCGCGCCCGGAACTTCGCCGCGGCCGACGCCGACGCGGCCCGCCTGGCCGCCGCGGCCGCCGCGGAGAAGGTGCGCCTGGAGGGTGAGGCCGAGCTCAGCCGGCGCACCGCCATCGCCAACGCCGTCCGCGCCGAGGGCGAGGCCGAGGCCGCCGCGATCCGCGCCAAGGGCGAGGCGGAGGCCGAGACCCAGCGCCTGCGCGCCGACGCCTTCGAGCGCTACGGCCAGGCCGCCACCACGCAGATGATCGTGGAGGCGCTGCCCAAGGTGGCCCGCGAGCTGGCCGCGCCGATGGCCGCCATCAGCGACCTCACCGTCATCTCCACCGACGGCGCGAGCGCGCTGTCCAAGGGCGTGGCCACCAACCTCACCGAGACCCTCGAGCTGGTCCGCCGCACCACCGGCGTCGACATCGGTGCCCTGCTGCGCCGCAGCACCGGACCGGCCGTCACGACGCCCGCCGCCACGACCACCGCGCCGGCGTCGGCCCCCTCGCCGGGTGGCGACGCCGCGTAGGGTGGCGCCTCGACCTGAGCGGGCGATCACGGGGGTCCAGCGGTGAGGAAGTCGGCAGCGGTGCCGCTCGTCATCACGTCGTCCCTGGCGCTGGCCCTGTCGGGCTGCTCGTCGGACACCTCGAGCGGCACCTCCGGCACCGCCTCCGCCGACGACGCGCAGTACCAGGGCGTCTGCGTCGACCCGGCCACGGGCCAGCGCGTCGACGACGACGTCTGCGACGACGACGACGGCTACGGCCACGGAGGTGGCGCCGGCTCGGGCCTGCTCTGGTACTACTTCCTGCGCGGTCGCTCCTTCCCCGCCGTCGGGTCGCCGGTCAGCACGTTCCGCGAGGGGAGCGACTACGTCCGCACGGTGCCCACGGGCACCAGCTACGTCTCCGGGGGCGCCGACCGCAACGGGGGCACCGTCTCCGGCGAGAGCCTGCGCACGGCGTCGACGTCGTCCACCGGGCGCGTGCTCAGCGCGTCGGAGTCGGGCAGCACGGTGCGCGGCGGCCTGGGCAGCGGCTCGAAGGCCGGCAGCTGAGTGAGGCGGATCCGCACGACGCCGCGCCCCGGGTGGCGCGAGCGCGTGGAGTCGCAGGGTCTCGTCTACCCGATGACGCCGGCCCGCAACGGGCTCGGTGAGCAGGAGTACTGGTTCGAGCGGGCCGCGTACGTGCTCGGCGCCGACGAGGTCGACCACCTCGAGGGCGTCACCGAGCGGGCCCACGAGATGTGCGTGGAGGCCGCCCGGTACCTCTGCAGCGGCGCCCTGGGTGACCTGGGCCTGCCGCCGGGTGCGCTGGAGGCGGCCCGGGCCTCGCTCGAGGCGGCCCCGCCGTCGCTGTACGGCAGGTTCGACCTGCGCTTCGACGGCCGCGACGACGCGCCCGCCAAGGTGCTCGAGTACAACGCCGACACCCCCACCGGCCTCGTCGAGGCGAGCGTGGCCCAGTGGTACTGGCTGCAGGACGTCGCTCCCGAGCTCGACCAGTGGAACTCGCTGCACGAGCGCCTGGTCGAGGGCTGGCGCGGCATCAGGGAGCGCACCGGGCTCGGGGTGCTGCACCTGGCGCACCTGGGGGCCGAGACCAGCGGCGAGGAGGAGATGACCGTCGGCTACCTGCGCGACTGCGCCGACCAGGCCGGCTGGTCCACCCGCCAGCTGCAGGTCGAGCAGCTGGGCTGGAACCCCGACGTGCAGCGCTTCGTGGGCACCGAGGACGACGTCATCGACGTCCTCTTCAAGCTCTACCCCTGGGAGGACGTGCTCGCCGAGGACTTCGGCGCCCACGCGCTGACCACCCTGGAGCAGGGCTCGACGCTCTGGGTGGAGCCGCTGTGGAAGGCGGTGCTGTCCAACAAGGCGCTCCTCGTGGCGCTGTGGCGGTGCTTCCCGGGCCACGAGAACCTCCTGCCGGCCTCGATGGACGCCCCCGACCGCATGACCGAGTGGGTCAAGAAGCCCCTGCACGGGCGCGAGGGCGACAACATCGAGGTCTCCTCCCGCGACATCTCGCTGGTGCAGCCCGGTGACTACGGCGCGGAGGGCTTCGTCTACCAGCAGTACGTGCGCATGCCCGACTTCGACGGCAACAAGGCCGTGGTCGGCTCGTGGGTGGTCGACGGACGGGCGGCCGGGTGCGGGATCCGCGAGAGCGACTCCCCGGTGACCGACTACTTCGCGCGGTTCGTGCCGCACCACATCGACGGCCCGGTGCCCAGCCCGGCCCAGCGCGAGCAGTGGCTCGGCGAGTGACTCACCAGTGATCGAGCAGGAGGTCCGGTGGACGGGTTCGCAGGCGGGATGACGGACGGGCTGGCGGCGGCGGTCGGAGCCGCGGCGGGGTACACGGCGGTGGGGCTCGGGCTCCTGCTCGTGGGCTTCTACGCCCTCGACCTGGTCGTCCCCGGCCGCCTGGCGCAGCGGGTCTTCCGCGACGCCGAGCCGGGAGCGGCCCTCGTCACCGCCGCGGGCGCGCTGGGTGTGGGGCTCATCACGTTCACGACGATCTGGCGCAACGCCGACGCCGGCTTCGGCGCGGCGCTGCTGTGGACGGTGGTCTTCGGGCTCGTGGGCATCGTGATGCAGGCGGTGGCGCTGCTCGTGCTCGACCTGCTCACCCCGGGGAAGCTCGGCGAGCTGGTCTGCGCGCACCTCCCCTCGGGAGCGATGCACCCCGCGGCGTGGGTGACGTCGGCCTTCCAGCTGGCGATGGCGGGCGTCGTGGTCGCCTCCGTCGCCTGAGCACCCCCTCGATCGGCCGGACGGGCGGACCGGGGGACCGGGCCCGCGCGGACCGCCCCTAGGCTGGCGGCTCGTGAAGTCGTTCGAGCAGCTCTTCGCCGAGCTGTCCGCCAAGGCCGCCGAGCGCCCCGCCGGCTCCCGCACCGTCGCCGAGCTCGACGCCGGCGTCCACGCCATCGGCAAGAAGCTGGTCGAGGAGGCCGCCGAGTCGTGGATGGCCGC
>JAKONK010000037.1 GCA_022701985.1 Actinomycetales bacterium | reverse complement strand
TCGGCCCCACGGCGTCCGGTCAGATCCCCGAGCTGCAGCGCCGGTGCCTGGAGGGCCTGGCGGACTGGATGGCCGTGAACGGCGCCGCCGTCCACGGCACGACGACGGTGGACGCCTCCGTCGCCCGCCCCAGCGGGCACCAGGGGCACGACGACGACGGCAGCGGTGCGACGTGGGTGCGCTGGACGCGCTCCGGTGACGTGCTCAACGCCGTGGTCGACGCCTCCGGCGAGGTGGAGCTGCCGCTCACCGCCAGCGCCGTCGACCTGGGCTCGGCCCGGCTGCTCGACGGCACCCCCGTCAGCGCCCGCGAGGGCTCCGGCGGTGGCGGCTCGTCCGTCGTCGTCGACGTCCCGCAGGCCGCCGGGCAGCACGGTCCCGCCGTCGTCACCTTCGACCTGACCACCGACCGAGGAGCACGCGCATGACGACCGAGAGCACGAGCACCGACCGCAGCTGGGTGCCCGCGCCGGTCGAGGTGCCCGACACGCAGGCGGCGCTGGCCGCCGTGCGCGCGGTCATCGACGCCGGGCCGTTCACCGACACCTGGGAGTCGCTGGCGGCCTACGAGGTGCCGGACTGGTTCCGCGACGCCAAGTTCGGGATCTTCATGCACTGGGGCGCGTACTCGGTGCCGGCGTTCGGCAACGAGTGGTACCCGCGGCGGATGTACCAGCAGGGCACCCCGGAGCACGCCCACCACCGCGAGGTCCACGGCGACCACGCCGAGGTCGGCTACAAGGACTTCCTGCCCCGCTTCACCATGGACGCGTTCGACCCCGCCGGCATGGCGCAGCTGTTCCGGCGGGCGGGCGCGCAGTTCGTCGTCCCCGTGGCCGAGCACCACGACGGCTTCCCCCTGTACGACGAGCCGCGCACCCGGTGGAACGCCACGAAGGTCGGCCCGGGGCGCGACGTGCTCGGGGAGGTGCTCGACGCGTGCGACGAGCAGTGGATCGTGCGCGGGGCCTCCAGCCACCGCGCCGAGCACTGGTTCTTCTTCCACCCGGGACGCGCGTTCGCCTCGGACGTGCGCGACGACCCGGAGTTCGCCGACCTGTACGGGCCGGCCATGCCGCAGGCGACGGGCCCGACCGAGGCCTACCTCGAGGACTGGCTGCTGCGCACCGTGCGCATCATCGACGGGTACCGCCCGCAGGTGCTCTGGTTCGACTGGTGGATCGAGCACCCCGCCTTCGAGCCCTACCGGCTCATGCTCGCGGCCTACTACTACAACCGCGCCGTGCAGTGGGGCCGCGGCGTGGTCCTGCAGCACAAGTGGGAGGCGTTCCGCGAGGGCACCGCGGTGCTCGACGTCGAGCGCGGCGGCATGGCCGACGTGCAGGAGCGCCCCTGGCAGAACGACACCTCGGTCTCACGCACCTCGTGGGGCTGGGTCGAGGGCCACGAGTGGAAGAACGCGCAGGACCTCGTCGGCGAGCTGGTCGACGTCGTCTCCAAGAACGGCTGCCTGCTGCTCAACATCGGGCCCAAGCCCGACGGGACCATCCCCGCCGAGGAGGTGGAGCTGCTGGAGGGCCTCGGTGCCTGGCTGACCGTCAACGGCGAGGCCGTGTACGGCACCCGCCCCTGGCGCGTGCCGGGCGAGGGACCGACGGCGGTGCCGGAGGGCTCGTTCACCGACGCCGCGTCGCTGCCCTTCACCCCTGCTGACCTCCGCTTCACGCAGCGGGTCGAGGTCGGCCGGACCTCGCTGTACGCGATGGGCATGGTGCGGCCGCAGGACGGCGTGGTCAGGATCCGCTCGCTGGGCGGGGCCTCGTCGATGTCGGTCGGTGACCTCGCCGAGGTGCTGCTGCTGGGCCACCCGACCCCTCTGGAGGTGCGCCGCACCGACGACGCCCTCGAGGTGGTGCTGCCCTCGCCGCTGCCGGCCGCCGTCGAGGCGGTGCCCGGGTTCGCGCTCAAGCTGGTGCTGCCCGACCCCGCGGCACCGGCGCCCCGGGCGCTGCTGCTGCCCGAGGGCGAGGGCGGCGGCTGACCCGTCGCGGCCCGGGGGCGGCAGGTGGCCGGCTCCCCGTGATCACCGTGATCACGGGGAGCCGGCCACCTGCGTGGGAAGCGGGCCCCGTCAGACCAGGGGCAGGGACACCGTCGCGAAGGAGTGCGCCGGCAGCTCGACGACGAGCACGCCATCCTCCACGCGCGCGCCGTCGAAGGCGCGCGGGGCCACCGCGTCGCCCAGCTGCGGCGTGTTGTGCGCCTGCAGCGCGTCGGCGGTGAGCAGGCGAGCGGTCAGCTCCCCCACGGACGCCCCCCGCAGGTCGAGGCGCACGGTCAGGGGCGACTCGGCGTCGAGGTTGGTCAGGGAGACCAGCGCCGCGCCGTCCTTCGTGCTGGCCGACACCGAGACGGTGGTGAGCTCGACGTCGCTGCGGTCGGGGACGTGCCCCCCGACGCCGAGCACGCCCGCCACGGTCCGCGTCGGGGCCGCCCCGCGCAGGTGCACCGGCAGGTGCGCGGCGTCCTGGTGGCCCTTGTTCATCTCGAACACGTGGTAGCTGGGCGTCAGCACCAGCGCCCCCGAGTCCTCGTCCGTGAGGATCATCGCCTGCAGCACGTTCAC
>JAKONK010000031.1 GCA_022701985.1 Actinomycetales bacterium | reverse complement strand
CCTCGGTGCGCTCCGCCGTGGCGCGCTCCGCGGAGCTGCTGGGCGGCCTCGACGTGGTCGTGTCCAACGCGGGCATCGGCTCGACCGGCTCGGTGGAGGACGTCGACGACGACGAGTGGCACCGCGTGCTCGACGTCAACGTGGTCGGCGCGGCCCGCCTGGTCCGGGCGGCGCTGCCGCACCTGCGCACCAGCGCCGCCGCCGCGCTCGCGGCCGGGGTCCCGAGCCCGGCCGCCGTCGTCTGCACCGGCTCCATCGGGGGCTGGACCGGTCTGGTGCAGCGCGCCGCGTACAACGCCAGCAAGGGGGCCCTGCACGCCCTGGTGCTCGCGATGGCCGCCGACCTCGTCCGCGAGGGCGTTCGCGTGAACGCCGTCGCCCCCGGCACCGCCGACACCCCGTGGGTGCGCCGCCTCATGGCCCAGGCCGACGACCCCGACGCCGCGCTCGCAGCGCTGATGGCGCGCCAGCCCACCGGCCGGCTCGTCAGCCCCGAGCAGGTGGCCCACGCCGTCTGCTACCTCGCGAGCCCGCTGGCGGGCGCCACCACCGGCAGCGTGCTGCAGGTGGACGGCGGCTCGCACAGCCTCGTCCTGCCTCCCCGCCAGCCCGTCCAGGAGACCCGATGACCACCGCCGCGCAGCCCCTGCCCACCCGCGAGGTCCGCGCCACGGGCGTGCACCTGAGCACCCTCGGCTTCGGGGCCGCCGTCATCGGCAACCTCTTCCGGGCCGTGGACGACGCCACCGCCCGCGGCGCCGTCGACGCAGCCTGGGACGCCGGCATCCGCTACTTCGACACCGCTCCCCACTACGGGCTGGGGCTGTCCGAGCGGCGCCTGGGCGAGGCGCTGCGCGAGCGGCCCCGCGACGAGTGCGTCGTCTCCTCCAAGGTCGGTCGCCTGCTGCGGCCCCGCGAGGTGCCGCTCGAGCGCGACGACGACGGCTTCGACGTCCCCGGCGACGTCGGCCGCGTGCGCGACTACAGCCGCGACGGGGTGCTGCGCTCGATCGAGGAGACGCTGCAGCGCACCGGGCTGGACCGGATCGACGTCGTCTACGTCCACGACCCCGACGCCCCCGAGGAGCTCGACCAGACGATCGCCGAGGCGCTGCCGGCGCTGGTCGAGCTGCGCGAGCAGGGCGTGGTGGGCGCGGTGGGCGCCGGCATGAACCACTCCGCGCCGCTGGCGAGGGTGCTGCGCGAGACCGACGCCGACCTGGTCATGCTGGCCGGGCGGTACACGCTGCTGGAGCAGGGGGCGCTCGACGACGTGCTGCCCGCGGCAGCCGAGCTCGGGAAGGCCGTCGTGGCCGTCGGGGTGTTCAACTCCGGCCTGCTGGCCCGCCAGGAGGTCCCCGACGACGCGAACTGGAACTACGAGCAGGCGCCCGCCGAGCTCCTCGCCCGGGCGCGCCGGCTGGCCGCCCTGTGCGCCGAGCACGGCACCACCCTCCCGGCGGCCGCCGTCGCGTTCGCGCTGGCGCACCCCGCCGTCGTCGGCACGGTGCTCGGGATGCGGAACGCCGACCAGGTGGTCCGCAACGCCGGCCTGCTGTCGGAGGAGCCCGCGGGCGGCTGGCCCGCGCTCTGGGACGACCTCGCCGCCCGGGGCCTGCTGCGCCGCTGAGCGCGCTCCCGGGTGACGACGGCGGGTCCGGGTGGCCACCGGCCGTAGGATCGTCGGCGGCCCCGCCGTCGCGCCGACACCCCCGCTGGTGCGGGGGGCGTCCGCGCCGCCGGCCTCCTGACCCCCCAGTTGGAGTGTCTCCGCATGTCCGTCGCGCCCGACGCGAGCAAGCTCGCCACCCGCGCCGACCTTCGCAACATCGCGATCGTCGCCCACGTCGACCACGGCAAGACCACGCTGGTCGACGCCATGCTCAAGCAGGCCGGCGCCTTCGGCGCCCACCAGCACGTCGACGACCGGGTCATGGACTCGGGAGACCTCGAGCGCGAGAAGGGGATCACGATCCTCGCCAAGAACACCGCGGTCCGGTACGCCGGTCCGTCGGCGGCGGAGGTCGGCGCGCCCGGCGGCGTCACCATCAACATCATCGACACCCCGGGCCACGCCGACTTCGGCGGCGAGGTGGAGCGCGGCCTGTCGATGGTCGACGCCATCGCCCTCCTGGTCGACGCGAGCGAGGGCCCGCTGCCCCAGACCCGGTTCGTGCTCCGCAAGGCGCTCGCGGCCAAGCTCCCCGTGATCCTCGTGGTCAACAAGGTCGACCGCCCCGACGCGCGCATCAGCGAGGTCGTGGAGGAGACCGGTGACCTGTTCCTCGACCTCGCCGGCGACCTGCCCGACGCCGACTCCCTGCTCGACTTCCCGGTGGTCTACGCCTCCGCGCGGGCCGGGCGCGCCTCGCTGACGCAGCCCGCCGACGGCGGCATGCCCGACGAGGAGGACCTCGAGCCGCTGTTCCGCACGATCCTCGAGACGGTGCCCGCCCCGACCTACACGCCGGGCGCTCCGCTGCAGGCGCACGTCACCAACCTCGACGCGTCGCCGTTCCTGGGCCGCATCGCGCTGTGCCGCATCCACGAGGGCGAGCTCCGCAAGGGCGACTCGGTCATGTGGTGCCGCGCCGACGGCACCCAGCAGCGCGTGAAGCTCACCGAGCTGCTCATGACCGAGGCGCTCGAGCGCAAGCCCGCCGACTCGGCGGGCCCCGGCGACATCTGCGCCGTGGCGGGCATTCCCGAGATCACCATCGGCGAGACCCTCGCCGACGCCGAGGACCCGGTCCCGCTGCCGCTGATCACGGTCGACGAGCCGGCCATCTCGATGACCATCGGCACCAACACCGCGCCCACCGCCGGCAAGGTCAAGGGCGCCAAGGTCACCGCGCGCCTGGTCAAGGACCGCCTCGACCGCGAGCTCATCGGCAACGTCTCGATGCGCGTGCTGCCCACCGAGCGCCCCGACGCGTGGGAGGTGCAGGGCCGCGGCGAGCTGGCGCTGGCCATCCTCGTCGAGCAGATGCGCCGCGAGAACTTCGAGCTGACCGTCGGCAAGCCGCAGGTGGTCACCAAGGAGGTCGGCGGCAAGGTCCACGAGCCGCTCGAGCGCCTGACCATCGACGTGCCCCAGGAGTACCTCGGCGCCGTCACCCAGCTGCTCGCCGTCCGCAAGGGCCGCATGGAGCAGATGACCAACCACGGCACCGGCTGGGTGCGCATGGAGTTCCTGGTGCCCTCGCGCGGCCTCATCGGCTTCCGCACCGAGTTCCTCACCGAGACCCGCGGCACCGGCATCGCCCACGCCACGTTCGAGCGGTACGAGCCGTGGTTCGGCGAGCTGCGCACCCGCCCGTCCGGCTCGATGGTGGCCGACCGCGCCGGCGCGGCGACCTCCTACGCGATGACCTCCCTGCAGGAGCGCGGCACGCTCTTCATCGAGCCCACGACGGAGGTGTACGAGGGCATGGTGGTGGGCGAGAACTCCCGCTCCGACGACATGGACGTCAACATCACCAAGGAGAAGAAGATGACCAACGTCCGCTCCAACGCGGACGAGCTGGAGCGCCTCGTGCCGGCCCGCAAGCTGTCGCTGGAGCAGTGCCTGGAGTTCTGCCGCGAGGACGAGTGCGTCGAGGTCACCTACGACGCCGTGCGCATCCGCAAGGTCGTGCTCGACCAGACCGAGCGCAGCAAGGCAGCGCGCGCCAAGCGCTGACGCGCCGCACCGCTCCGCGAGGGCGGAGCCCCGGACCACCGCTCGCACCGGGCGGGGGTCGGGGCTCCGCCCTCGCGCCGTCCCGGCCCCGGCTGGCTAGCGTGGTCGGCTGTGACCACGACCCCTGGCCCGAGCCCCGACGAGGTCGAGACGGCGGAGCGCCCCGCCGACGACGTGCTGTCCCAGGCGGCGAGCGTCGTCGACGACGTGGCGGAGCGGGCCTTCGAGCCCGAGGAGCTCGCGGCGATGGAGGCCCTGGACGTCCCGCGGCGGCTGCTGCTCGTGCACGCGCACCCCGACGACGAGACCATCGGCAACGGCGCCACGATGGCGCGGTACGCGGCCGCCGGTGCCGGCGTGACCCTGGTGACCTGCACCCGGGGCGAGCGCGGCGAGGTGGTCGACCCGGAGAACGCCCACCTCGAGGGCGACCACGCCGCCCTGGCCGCCCACCGCGTGCTGGAGCTGGCCACCGCGATGGAGGCCCTCGGCGTCACCGACCACCGCTTCCTCGACGACGCCCCCCTCGACGGCGAGGACCCCTCCGCCACCGCGGCCGCCCGCTACGAGGACTCGGGCATGGCCTGGGGCGAGGGGATGCGCGCCGTCGCCGCCCCCGACACCGGACCCGCGGCGTTCGCCCGCGCCGACCTCGACGAGGCGGCCTCGCGCCTGGCCGGGGTGCTGCGCGAGGTGCGCCCGCAGGTCGTGGTGACCTACGAGCCGGGCGGCGGGTACGGCCACCCCGACCACGTCCGGGCCGCCGAGGTCGCGCGGCGCGCGGTCGAGCTGGCCGCCGACGCCGCTGCGCCGCAGGTCGCGGGCGGGGTCCCGTGGGAGGTCGCCAAGCTCTACGAGGGCGTGCTGCCCGCGTCCGAGGCGGAGCGCGCCTTCGGCGGTGACCGCTCCTCCTGGCCGACGATGGTGGTGGACGACGCCGAGGTGACCGCCGTCGTCGAGGCCTCCGAGCAGCTCGGGGCCAAGGCCGCGGCGCTGCGGGCGCACCGCAGCCAGGTGCGTGTGCGCCTGACGGGGGAGGACGGCGCCGATGCGCCGGAGTTCTTGGTGAGCCAGGACCGCTGGCAGCCGGTCTGGACCACCGAGTCCTACCGCCTCGCGCGGGGGGTCGCCGCGCCTGACGGCCGGCGCGACGACGGCCGGGAGTCGGACCTGTTCGCGGGGATCGCCCCGCCGTCCTGAGCGCCCGCGGTGCCCGGTGGCTCACCTCGAGTCACCGGACATCACTGCGCGTCGTCGGCGACTCCGGTGAGCGCACCACTGGTTGCGGAGCGTGCTGGTCACTGGCTGTGATGGGCACTCACCGAGACCGGGAGTGAGCATGCAGTCACCGCAGGGGGCACCCGTCGCGCGCCGCGACGCGGCCGACGTCGGTCGCAACCGCGAGCGCCGCCGCCAGCGCCGGCTGCTGCGCATCGCCGTCGTGCTCGCACCCGTCGCGGCCTTCCTCTGGTACCGGATCGCGATCGGCGACCCGGCCGGGCTGCCGAGCCTCCCGGCCGTCGACCCGCTGTACCTCATGGTCGGCGTGTTCTTCGCGCTGATGATCGGGGTGCTGCTGGCGCAGGTCGTGGTCTCCGGGCGCAGCCCGCACGTGGTCTACCGGCCCGAGCAGATCGACGTCAGCCTCGACGACGTGAAGGGGCTGGGGCCGGTGAAGGAGGAGGTCCAGCGCTCCCTGGACCTGTTCCTCGCCGGGCGCACCTTCCGGCGCGAGATGGGGGGCACCCCGCGCCGGGGCCTGCTCTTCGAGGGGCCTCCCGGCACCGGCAAGACCCACATGGCCAAGGCCATGGCCCGCGAGGCCGGCGTCCCGTTCCTCTACGTCTCGGGCACGAGCTTCCAGTCGATGTACTACGGCGCCACCGCCAGGCGCATCCGCTCCTACTTCCGCGCGCTGCGCAACGCCGCCCGCAAGGAGGGCGGCGCCATCGGCTTCATCGAGGAGATCGACGCCGTCGGCGGCGTGCGCAGCGGCATGGGGTCGGCGATGGCGCCCGCGGGCGCCCTGGCGAGCAGCGCGCTGTGCTGCGGTGGTCTCGAGGGCCTGCCGCTGCAGGCGTCGAGGGCGGCGGGCGACCACGACCGCGGCCGGGTGGTCAGCGCCATGAACACCGAGGGCGTGGGGGGCGTCGTCAACGAGCTCCTGGTGCAGATGCAGAGCTTCGACGAGCCCACCGGCGCCCAGAAGCTGCTCGGCGGCCTGGTCGACGCCGTCAACCTGCTGCTCCCGGCCCACCGCCAGCTGCCCCGCCCGCGGGTGGAGCCCGTCGACGTCCTGCTCGTGGCGGCCACCAACCGCGCCGACGGCCTCGACCCCGCCCTGCTGCGCCCCGGCCGCTTCGACCGCCGCCTCAGCTTCGACGCCCCCGACCAGGCGGGACGCCGCGAGGTGCTCGACCACTACCTCGCGAGGAAGGCCCACCACCCCGAGCTCGACGACGACGAGCGCCGCGACGCCCTCGCCGGCATCACCGCCGGCTCCACCCCGGTGATGATCGAGAACCTCCTCGACGAGGCCCTCGTCAACGCCGTGCGCCGCGGCGCGCCCGCGATGACCTGGAAGGACGTCGAGCACGCGCGCCTCGTCACGTCGGTGGGGCTCGGCTCGCCGGTGGGGTACACCGAGCGCGAGGCCCGGCTGATCGCCACGCACGAGGCCGGCCACGCCGTCGTCGCCCACCTCGTGGCGCCGCAGCGGCGGCTGGAGGTGCTGACGATCGTCAAGCGCGCCGGCGCGCTCGGCATGCTCGCCCACGGCGACGCCGAGGAGGTGTGGACCCGCTCCCGCTCGGAGCTGACCGCCCTGGTGCAGATCGCCTTCGGCGGTCAGGTGGCCGAGGAGATCGCCTTCGGCGACGTCTCCACCGGGCCGTCCTCGGACCTGGCCTACGCCACGCGCGTCGCCGCGCAGATGGTCGGCAGCGCGGGCATGGCCGGCTCGCTGGTGTCCTTCGCGGCCGCCGAGGCGTCGCCCGTGGGGGAGGGGCTGGTGAGCCGGGTGCTGAACGACCCCAGCGCCCGGGCCGACCTGGAGGACCTGCTCACCACCCAGCGCGACGCCGTCCGCTACCTGCTGGGCACCCACCAGCACCTGGTGGAGGCCCTGCGCGACGCGCTGCTCGAGCGCCACGAGCTCGTCGGCCACGAGATCACCGACGTCCTCGCCGCTGCCGCCCCGTCGTCAGCGCCGGCCGTGGTGGTGCTCCCGGCCACGGCGCCCTCGCCTACCGTCGAGGCGTGAGCGAGCTCCCGTCCGACCAGGCGCCCGACCAGGCGCCCGACCAGGCGTCCGACCCGCCGCTCGGCCTCGACGCCGTCGCCGCGGCCACCGAGGAGGTCGCCGCCGGCGTCGCCGTCGCGAGCACGCGCTGGCGCGGGCTCGACCACGCGATCACCGT
Source organism: Actinomycetales bacterium (assembly GCA_022701985.1). Lineage (GTDB taxonomy): Bacteria > Actinomycetota > Actinomycetes > Actinomycetales > Quadrisphaeraceae > Quadrisphaera. The sequence goes on along the minus strand of JAKONK010000031.1, from coordinate 2,663 downwards.
CACGTCGTACACGTGGGTGAGCCGCGACCCCGCCCTGCTGCTGGTCTGCGTGCACGAGGACGCGCGCTTCCTCGACGCCGTCGAGCAGGCCGGTGCGTGGGGGCTGTCGGTGCTCGCCCAGGACCAGCGGGCGGTCGCCGGGTGGCTGGCGACGCCGGGCCGTCCCGCCGTCGGGCAGCTCTCCCGGGTGCCCCACCGCTCCGGGCCCGCCACCGGGGTGCCGCTGCTCGACGGGTCGCTGGCCGCCTTCGAGTGCCGCACCACCGCTGCCCACCCGGCGGGCGACCACGTCGTCGTGGTGGGGGAGGTGGTCGGCCTGGACCACCCCGCCGGCGGCGCGGACCCGCTGGTCAGGTTCCGGCGTTCCTACCACGCGCTCGCCTGATCCTCCCTAGCCTCGCAGCTGTGGGAGGGACGAACGGGACCCTGCAGCTGCTCGAGATCCTCGAGCGCCAGAGCGAGCGCGAGGCCGCTCACGGCCGCCGAGCGGCCATCCCCGCGCCGCGGCGCGCGGCGCGCGTCGACCTCCCCGAGACCGGCCCCGCGCCGGTGGCCGGGCCCTCCGCCGCGCCCGTCGGACCCGTCCTCGCGGACCCGGTCGCCGCCGCGTCCGCCACGTCCGCCGCCTGGGACGCGGGTCCCGCGCCCGTCGGTGCCGACGCAGCTGCGACCGCTGACCCCGGCGGTGGCGCGGTCGGTCCCGCCTCCGCGGACGGCAGGTCGCGCGCGCGGGTGCTCGTCGCCGTCGCCGGCCTGGGGCTCGTGGCCGCGTGCTGGTCCGGCACCTCGGCGCTCCTCGCCGACCGCGTGCCCGAGGGCACCGCGGTGGCGGGCACCTCCATCGGCGGCCTCGACCGCGCCGAGGCGGTGCGCGCCGTCGAGAGCGCCCTCCAGCCCCGGCTCTCGGCCCCGCTCCCGGTGCAGCTCGCGGCCCTGCCGGGTGCTCCCACGCCGGAGCGCACCGCCAGCGTCGACCCCGCGAGCGCCGGGCTCGAGCTCGACGCCGCGGCGACGGTGTCGCGCGCCATCGGCCCCGTGGGGCTGCCCACCACCCTGTGGCGCCAGCTGCGCGGGGGCGGTGACGTGGCCCCCGTCGTCGACGCCGACCCGACGGCGCTGGCCGGAGCCGTCGACAGGGCCGCCGTCGCCCTCGACGTGCCGCCGGTGGAGGGGGCTGTCAGCTTCGCCACGGGGCAGCCGGTGGCCACCGAGCCGGTCCCGGGGGTGGCCGTCGACAGGACCGCCGCCGCCGACCTGGTCCGGCGCGCGTGGCTCGCGCCGCTCGGCGCGGGCGGTCAGGAGGCCCAGCGCCCCCTGGTGCTCCCCAGCCGCGAGGTGGCGCCCGAGGTGACCTCCGCGGAGGTCGCCGACGCCCTGGCGCGACAGGCCCTGCCGGCGGTCGCCGCACCGCTCGCGGTGTTGGTCAGCGGCCGCGGCGTCGTCCTCGCCCCCGCCCAGGTGCTCCCGGCCCTGTCGGTGGTGCCCTCCGACGGTGCGCTGCGGCTGGACGTCGACGGGGCGGTGCTCGCGGCGGCCGTCGTCGCCGCCGACCCGGCCACCCGGGTGCCGTCGGTCGACGCCTCCCTCGACACCAGCACGGGGACCCCGGTGGTGGTGCCCTCGGTGGAGGGCTCCGAGCCCGACCCCGACGCGCTGGCGGTCTCCGCCGAGCAGGCGCTGCTCGCCACCGGCGACGGGCGGACCGCGCAGACCGGCACCCGGCCCGTCGCCCCCGCCCTCAGCACCGAGGACGTGGCCGCGATGGGGGTCACCTCCCTGCTCGGGCAGGTGGTCTCCCCGCTGACCGCCGACCCGGCCCGCACCACCGACGTGGCCGCCGCCGCGCGCTCCCTCGACGGCGCGCTCGTCGCCCCCGGGGGCTCCCTCGACGTCGGCGCCCTCCTCGGCGCGCCGACGCCGGAGGCCGGGTACGTGCCGGCGTCGGTGGTGGTCGACGGTCGCGCCACCCCCACCCTCGCCGCCGGCAGCACCCAGGTGGCCTCCGCGGTGCTGGCCGCCGCCTTCGCCGCGGGCCTGCAGGTGGACGCCCGCACGGCCCCGGAGTCGTGGAACCCGCGGGACCCGGTCGGGCTCGACGCCGTCGTCGGGCCCGACACCCCGCTGGTGCTGACCGAGGCGGGGGCCACCGGCGCCCTCCTGCGCGCCGAGGTCGCCGACGGCTCCCTGCGGGTGCAGGTGTGGGGCGGTCAGGGACGCGCCGTGAGCCTGGAGACGGCACCGGCGTCGGACCCGCGGCCGGCGCTGCAGGTGCTCGACACCTCGCCCGAGTGCGTCCCGCAGCCGGGACAGGACGGGTTCACCACCACCGTGACCCGGACCACGACCGCGGCGGCCCCGCCCGACGGCGCCGCTGCCGCCGGGCCCTCGGTCGACGAGCTCACGACCACGTACGCCCCCCGCACCTCCGTCACGTGCACCGCGAGCACCCCCACCCCGGGCTCGGTCGCGCCCGCCCTGGACTGACCGCGCGCCGGCCCGCCCGCCGAGCGGGCCGTCGGGTGCTGCCCGGTCCTGCCGGGTGCTGTCGGGTGCCACTGGGTGGTGGGCCTGCGAGGTCGGGTGGGAGGATGAGCGCGTGACGTACGTGATCGCGCAGCCCTGCGTCGACCTCAAGGACCGGGCCTGCGTCGAGGAGTGCCCGG
>JAKONK010000207.1 GCA_022701985.1 Actinomycetales bacterium | reverse complement strand
CCGCCGCGGTGCTCGTCACCGACAGCGCGGACCTGGCCGACGCCGTCGACGCCGCCCTCGCCCGCCGCGTGCCCGCCACGCGCCACGGGGCGCGGGTCGCCGTCGCGCTGGCCGGGCCGCAGTCGCTGGTGGTGCTGGTGGACGACGTCGCCTCGGGGCTGGCCGTCGTCGACGCGTACGGCGCGGAGCACCTGGAGATCCAGACCCGCGACGCCGCCGCGGTGGCCGCCCGCGTGCGCAACGCCGGGGCCGTCTTCGTAGGCGCCTACTCGCCGGTGTCGCTGGGCGACTACTGCGCCGGCTCCAACCACGTGCTCCCCACCGGCGGCACCTGCGCGCACACCGCGGGGCTGAGCGTCGCGACGTTCCTGCGGGGCATCCACGTGGTCGAGTACTCGAAGGCGGCGCTGGCCGACGTCGCCCCCCACGTGCTGGCGCTCTCCGGCGCCGAGGACCTGCCCGCCCACGGCGAGGCCGTCTCCGCCCGCCTGGCCTGAGGCGCGCCGGTCGCGTCGCCGAGGACTCTCTGCGACCGGAGCGGTCCGCTGCGTGGCCGGTGCTCGCCCTGAGCAGCACGACGCGGCGGCGGTGCGACGACCGCGCCCCGTCCAGGGCAGAATCCGCTCACGTGTCCGAACCCGCACCCTCCTCCAGCAGCACGCGCGAGCACCCCGGCCCCCGGGGCCGGAGCGGGCTCGACCGCTACTTCTCCATCACGCACCGCGGCTCCACCGTGGGCCGCGAGGTCCGCGGTGGCTTCGCCACCTTCTTCACGATGGCGTACATCGTCGTCCTGAACCCCCTGATCATCGGGACGGCGGCCGACGTCGACGGCACCGTCCTCGGGGTGCCGGCCGTCGCCGCGGCCACGGCCCTGGTGGCCGGCGTCATGACCCTCCTCATGGGCGTGGTCGGCAGGTACCCCTTCGCCATCGCGGCGGGGCTCGGCCTCAACGCCTTCGTCGCCTTCTCGGTGGCCAGCCAGATGACGTGGGCCGAGGCCATGGGCCTGGTCGTCATCGAGGGCATCGTCATCACCGTCCTGGTGCTGACCGGCTTCAGGACGGCGGTGTTCCGGGCCGTCCCCGCGCAGCTCAAGACGGCGATCGGCGTGGGCATCGGCCTCTTCATCGCGCTGATCGGCTTCGTCGACTCCGGCTTCGTGCGCACCCCCGCCGGCGGCGGCACGCCGCTGGAGCTGGGCGTGGGCGGCAGCCTCACCGGCTGGCCGACCGTGACGTTCGTCGTCGGCCTGCTGCTCACCCTCGTGCTGATGGCCCGCAAGGTGAAGGGCGCGATCCTCATCGGGATCATCACCGCCACCGTCTTCGCCGTCGTCGTCGAGGCCGTCACCGGCACCGGGCCGCGCACCGCCGCTGACGGGGCCACCAACCCCGCGGGCTGGAGCCTCGTGGTGCCGAGGCTGCCCGAGCAGCTGGTCGGCACGCCCGACCTGTCCCTGCTGGGGGCGTTCGACCTGCTCGGCGGGTTCGCGCGCGTCGGCGTGGTCGCCGCCGTCCTCGTGGTGTTCACGCTGGTCCTGGCCGACTTCTTCGACACCGTCGGCACCGTGACCGGCGTCGGTGCCGAGGCGGGCCTGCTCGACGAGGACAAGCAGCTGCCCGGCGTGCAGCGCGTGCTCCTGGTCGACTCCGTCGCCGCCGCCGCCGGCGGTCTGAGCTCGACGTCGTCCAACACCACGTTCGTCGAGTCGGCGGCCGGGGTCGGCGAGGGAGCGCGCACGGGCCTGGCGAGCGTCGTCACCGGCGTCCTGTTCCTGCTGGCGGTGTTCTTCACCCCGCTGGTCGAGGTGGTGCCCTTCGAGGCCGCCTCGCCCGCGCTCGTCGTCGTCGGGTTCCTCATGGCCACGCAGGTCCGCTCGCTCGACTGGAGCGACGTGGCGCTCGCCGTGCCGGCGTTCCTCACGATCGTCGTCATGCCGTTCACGTACTCGATCAGCAACGGCATCGGCGCGGGGCTCGTCTCCTACGCGCTGCTCATGGCGGTGACCGGCCGGGCGAAGAAGGTGCACCCGCTGCTGTGGCTGCTGGCCGCGCTCTTCGTCGTGTACTTCGCGATCGCGCCGATCGAGTCGCTGCTCGGCGTCCGCTGACCCCGCCCCCGTGCGCCTCTTCGTCTCGCTGACCCCGCCGCCCGAGGCGGTCCAGCCCGTGGCCGACGCCGCCACCGAGCTGGGGGAGGTGCCGGGCGTGCGCTGGTCGCCGCCGCACCGGTGGCACGTCACGCTGGCGTTCCTCGGGGACGTCGCGGCCGACGCCGTCCCGTCGCTCACCCGGGCGCTGGCTGCAGCCGCGGGGGCCCACGCGCCGCCGCGGCTGCGCCTGGCCGGTGCGGGGTGCTTCGGCGACCGGGTGCTGTGGGCCGGGGTGGCCGGCGACCTCGCCGCGCTGTCGGCACTGGCCGCGTCCGCGGCCGACGCCGCGCGCAGCGCCGGTGCCGGCGGGGAGGGCGCGGCGGGCTCTGCGGGCTCGGCAGGGGGGCAGGCGTACCGGCCCCACGTCACCCTCGCGCGCGCCGCCGGCCGCGGTGGTGGCGCCGAGCTGCCCCGCCTGGCGGAGCAGCTGGCGCACGTGAGCGGCCCGACGTGGACGGCCGGGGAGGTGCAGCTCGTGCAGAGCCACGCCTCCGACGGGCGCTACGAGGTGCTCGAGCGCACACCCCTCGCCACCCCCTCCCCGTGATCTCGGGCGGGGTGGGAGGGGGTCAGCGGCCGCGGGAGAGGTAGACGCGGCGGACCACGTCCTCCACGTCCGGCTCCTCGACCGACAGGTCGCGCACCTCCACCCGCTCGCTCACCGCGGCGAGCACGGCGGCCGCCGTCGTCGCCGCGTCGTCGAAGGCGAGCCGCTGGCGCAGGCCCCCGCCCTCGCTGTCCAGGTGCTCGGCGTGCGGGACGCCGTGGAGGTCGGCGGCGGGGACGGCCAGGTCGACCACCAGGACCCGCCGCGCGCCGACCGTCCTGGACAGCCCCGCGAGCGACCCGTCGTACGCGAGGCGGCCGCGGTCGACCAGCAGCACCCGCTCGCACAGCCGCGAGACGTCGCCCATGTCGTGCGTGGTCAGCAGCAGGGTGGTGCCGTGCGCGGCGCGCTCCGCGAGCAGGAACTCCCGCAGCCGCTGCTTGCTGAGGACGTCGAGCCCGATCGTCGGCTCGTCGAGCACCAGCAGCGCGGGGGAGTGCAGCAGCGCCGCCGCGACCTCACCGCGCATCCGCTGCCCCAGCGACAGCTGCCGCACCGGCGTGGTGAGGAAGCCGCCCAGCTCCAGGCGCTCCACCAGCTCCGCGGTCCGCTCCCGCTCGCGCTGGGGCGTCAGCGAGTGCACCGCCGCGAGGATCCGGTACGACTCCGCCAGCGGCAGGTCCCACCACAGCTGTGACCGCTGCCCGAAGACGACGCCCAGGCGCCGCGCCAGCTCGCGGCGCTGCCGCACGGGCTCCAGCCCGCACGTCCGGACCGTCCCGGCGCTGGGCACGAGGATGCCGGCGAGCATCTTGATGGTCGTCGACTTGCCCGCCCCGTTGGCGCCGATGTACCCGACCGACTCCCCGGCCCCCACGGTCAGCGTCAGGTCGTCGACGGCGGTGACCTCCGTGCGCGCGAACCCCTTGCTGCGCACCCGGAAGCGCCGGGTCAGCCCCTCCACCTCGATCGCCGGGGCGCTCGTCGTCGTGCGTCCGCTCGCCGTCGTCATCCGCCGCCTCCCTGGTAGTGCCGCACCCCGGTCCGCCACGCAAGCAGCGCGACCGCCCACGTCCACACCGCCGCCAGCGGCGCGAGCCACCCCAGCCACGACGGCAGCCACTCGGCGCCGGGCAGCCCCAGCAGCGCGACCACCGGCAGGTACGCGGTGAACGCGATCGGCACCGCGAACCCGAAGAGGGCCACCAGCGGCTTGCCCCACACCGACGCCGGCTGCGTCGCGGCGTACCGCCCGCCGTAGACGACGGCGTTCGTCATCTCCGAGGCGTCGACGAGGAAGAACTGCACGCCCGCCGCCGCGACGAACAGCCCGGCGAACGTCAGGGTGCTCGCGAGCAGGACGACGACGAGGAACGCCACCACCAGCGGCGACCACGCGATGTCGTTGACCGCCAGCCCGACGGCGAGCGCGGTGAGACCCACGCCGATGCGGGTGACGCGCCGCAGGCTGATCTCGCTGGTGACCAGCTGGGCGAGCAGCGGCTGGGGGCGCAGGTAGAACACGTCGAGGGTCCCCGCGCGCAGGTAGCGGGGCAGCGTGTCGACGTGCCCGACGAAGAGGTCGGCGGTGCTGAACGCGGTGTCCGCGATGCCGAAGACCAGCAGCACGGCGGCGAGGTCGAGCCCGCCGAGCGCGTCGACCGAGCGGTACAGCACCCAGATCTCGGCCAGCTCGACCAGCCCGATGAGCACCGAGCTGGCCAGGTCGAGGGCGAAGCTGCCGCGGTAGCTGGTCTGGGCGCGCACCCGGCTGGTGAGCACCGCCCGGTAGGGCCGCCACCACGCCGCCAGCGCCGCCAGCGCCGTCGTGGACCTGTGCGTCCCGGCGCGCGCGGGGGCCTGGTCGAGGTCAGCCACCCTGCACCTCCAGGCGGCGCCGGCCGGCGCGGGTCATGAGGTGCCCGACGGCGAAGGCCGCCGCCACCCACGCGACCTGCACCCCGACCGCGCCGAGGGCGGCGGCGCCGTCGACCCGCCCCGAGATGACGTCGATCGGGACCTGCAGCAGCGACGGGAAGGGCGTCGCCACCGCCAGCGCGTACAGCCACGAGGGGAACAGGGTCACCGGCACGAACAGCCCCGCGAGGAACCCCGACACGATCATGTAGAGCACCTGCAGGCCCCGGGTCTCGACCGTCCAGAAGCCGCTCGCGGCCACGAGGTAGACCAGCAGGTACGACAGCACGACCGCCAGCAGGGCGCTGAGCAGACCCAGGGCGAGGGTCGGCGGGTCGGTGGGCAGGCGCATCCCGCCGACCAGGACGCCCAGGACGATGATCGGCAGCCCCCGAGGCAGCAGCTGGAACAGTGCCCTGCCGACCTCCTGGGCGGTGGTGGCGGTCTGCACGTCGAGGGGGCGGAGCAGGTCGACGGCCACGCTGCCGTCCTTGATGCGGTCGGCCAGGTCGGTGCGGCCGAAGAGGTTCACCGAGCCGAGCAGCGCCTGGCTCAGCCAGGCGTAGGCGACGATCGCCGCCTCGTCGTACCCGCCGAGCTCGCCCCCGCCGGCCGCGACGGCCGCGGTCAGCACGCTGACCTTGAGGAAGCCGAACGTCACGTTCGCGACCAGGCCGCCGAGCGCCGCCCCGCGGTAGGCGGCTCCCCGCCGGAAGCCCGAGGCCAGCAGGCGCCCGTGGACCCTCAGCCACGCCCGGGGCGTCCCGGCGACCCCGCCCCGGCGCTGGGGTCCCGGGGAGAGGCGCACGGTCGCAGGACCGTACTCCCCTCCGGGGCGCGGGCCAACCCTCCCGCGCGGAGGTCAGAGCGCCAGCGCGTACGTCCGGTAGGTGGTGTCGCGCACCCAGCCCTCGCTCTCGTACAGCGCCTGCGCCGTGGTGTTGGTGTGCGCGGTCTCCAGGACGGCGGTCGTGGCCCCCGCGGCGCGCGCCCGCTCGGCGACGGCGCGCAGCAGGGCCCGGCCGACGCCCCGGCCCCGGGCGGCCGGCTCGACGAAGAGGTCGTGGAGCACCCACGCCGGGGCGAGCTCGAGGGAGGCCCACGTGGGGTAGCACTGGGCGAAGCCGACGGCCCCGTCGGACGCAGGGTCCTCGGCGAGCAGGACGACGCTGTCGCCGCCCCCGATCCTCGCCGCGAGGTACGCCCGGACGTCGGCGGGCTCGCGCGGGTGGTCGTAGAAGTCGAGGTACCCGCTGAAGAGGCGGGCCACCTCGTCGACGTCGGCGGTGGTCGCCGTCCTCACCACCGGACCGCTGGTCGTGCCGCTGGGTGCGTCGGTGGGTGCGTCGGTGGGTGCGTCGGTGGTGGTGTCACCGGTCATGACGGGCATCGTGGCGCGCCGGGTGTTGCGACGGCCAGGGGCCGGGCTGCACAGTGGCGGGGTGAGCTGGCAGCGCGACGCGGCACCGGGCCGCCTGCGCGCGCTCGTCGTCGCCCTCGCCGTGGTGCTCGGGCCGGTGCTGATGCTCGGCCCGTCGCTCGCCGACGGGCACGTGCTCGCCGGCGGTGCGCTGGTGGCCGCGGCGCTCGCCGGGTCAGCGCTGGCCGGCGGCCTCGTGGTGGCTGCTGCGCTCGTCGTCCTGCTGCTGGGGGCGCCACCGCGCGCGCCCGCCGCGGTGCGGTGGCGGGCCGACGTCGTCGTCCGCCTCGACGACAGGCCGGGCCGCCCCGGCCGCACGCGCTCACGGGCACCGGGCTCGGGGACCACCCCGCGCCGCCTCGCCTCCTGACGACCCGGCGCGGGGGACCTCCCGTCCCCTCGCACCCGTCTGGAGCTCCGCCGTGCCCGAGTCCTGGTCCCTGCTCGACCCCTTCGCCTGGCTGGAGGCCGCCGTCTCCGGCGTCCTCGTGGCCGCCCACGCCCTCCTCGCGGCCGTGGGTCTCGACCCCGCCGGCGGTCCCGCGTGGACGGCGGCCGTCATCGTCCTCGTGGTGGTGGTCCGCACCTCGCTGCTGCCACTGGTGGTGCGGGGTCTGCGCTCCGCCCACCGGGCTGCGGCGGTCGCGCCGCAGCTGCGCGCCCTGCAGGCGCGGTACTCGCGCCCCCGCCCCACCCGCGACCCGGCCGAGCTGGCGCGGATGCGCTCCGATCAGGTCGCCGTCTTCCGCGAGGCCGGGGTCTCCCCGCTGGCGCCGCTCGTGCCGGCGCTGCTGCAGGTGCCGGTGATGATCGCGCTCGCACGCGTCCTCGACGGGGCGGCCCGGGGGCACGCCGTCGGGCTGCTGTCCCCGGCCCTGGCGCTGCAGGCCGGAGCGGCGACGGTGCTCGGGGCGCCGCTGTCGGGCTCGCTGCTGGGTGGTGGCGCGGGAGCCCTGCTCGGAGGGGTGCTGGTGGTCGTCGTGGCCGCGGCCACGTGGGCGACCACCCACCTGCAGCTCACCCGGGGCACCGACCCCGCGGCGCTGGAGGGGCCGGTCGGGCAGGCGCAGCGGGCGACGGTGTGGCTCCTCCCGCTCGTCATGGCTGCGACGAGCGCCGCGGTCCCGCTGGGCCTCCTCGTCTACTGGGCCACCTCGGCCGTGTGGTCGCTGGGCCAGCAGCTGGCGGTCCTGCGGTGGCTGCCGACCCCCGGGTCTCCCGCGGCCGCGGCGCTGGCGGGCCGCCTGGCAGCGCGGGGGCGTCCCGTCGAGCACGCAGCAGGGCGGTCTCCAGCGCGCTGAGACGACCTGCGCCGGGCCCTGCGGGCGCGGCGGGGCGCTCGGCACTCCTCCCGGCCGGGGGCGTACCGGCCGGGAGGAGCGGAGCCCGGCGCGGCCTCGGAACACCGCCTCGAGACGGGTCGGCGCCTCCCCGCCGGCTCCGCCGTCGCGTGGGAGCCCAGGATCACGGGCGGGGTGGTGGTCGGGGGTCAGGCCCAGGGGTCGGCGATGCCGACGTAGAGGGTCTCGAGGTACTCCTCGATGCCCTCCTCACCGCCCTCGCGGCCCAGGCCCGACTGCTTCACCCCGCCGAACGGCGCAGCCGGGTTGGAG
>JAKONK010000194.1 GCA_022701985.1 Actinomycetales bacterium | reverse complement strand
AGCAGCGGCACCCCGGCGCGGGCGGACCGCAGCACGCCCAGGCCGCGCGGGGCCAGGTCGGTCCAGCTGCCGCCCGGCTGTCGGCGCACCCCGCGGACGACCACCACCGCCAGCCACACCGCCATGCCCAGCTGCGTGAGGGCCGTGCCCGCCGCCGACCCGGCCACGCCGAGACCGGCGCCGAAGACGAGCAGCAGGTTGAGCCCGGTGTTGACCACGGCGCCGGTGGCGGCGACGACGAGCGGGGTGACCGTGTCCTGCAGGCCCCGGAGCACGCCGGTGGCGGCGAGCACCACGAGCATCCCGGGCAGCCCCGGAAGGCTCCAGTGCAGGTAGTCGAGGGCGAACGGCCGGGCGGCCGCCGAGACGCCCAGCGCGTCGACCACCGGCCCGCTCACCGCCCACGCGGCGACGGCGACCACGACCCCCAGCCCCGCGGCCAGCCACATCCCGTCGACGCCGCTGGCCAGCGCTCCGCGCAGGTCACCCGCGCCCACGCGGCGGGCCACGCTCGCGGTGGTGCCGTAGGCCAGGAAGACGAAGACGCTGACGGCGGTGGCGAGCACCGCTCCCGCGACGCCCAGGCCGGCCAGCGGCAGCACCCCGAGCCGCCCGACGATCGCGGAGTCGGCCAGGAGGAACAGCGGCTCAGCGAGCAGCGCCCCCAGCGCGGGGACGGCGAGCCGCAGGACCTCCCGGTCCGCCTCCCTGACCGTGATCATGGGACCTGCGCACACCCGTGACCGTGATCATGGGACCTGCGCGCACACGGCCGTGCACGAAGCCCATGATCACGGCCGGTGGTGTGCACGAAGCCCATGATCACGGGGGTCAGGCGGGGAGGGCGCGCCAGCGGGTCATCTCGCGGCGGGCGGCCCGGGCGCGCGCCAGCGCCGGGAGCGCGACCGCGAGGCGGCGCGGCAGCGGCACCGAGACGCGCTGGTCGAGCACGCGGTACCCGGCGTCCTCCACGGCCCCGAGGATGCCGCCGTACAGCTCGAAGGCGCAGCGGATCGAGTCGCGGCTGGTGGGGTGCAGCAGCGCGATGCCGGGCTCGGCCTCGCGGTACACCTCGCGGGTCCGGGCCACCTCGGAGCGCAGCAGCTCCACGACGCGGCGGTCGAGCACGCCCGTGCGGCGCCCGTGCAGGAGCAGCTCCCGGTCGACGCCGTGGGCGTCGAGGTCCTCGTCGGGCAGGTACGTGCGGCCGCGGTCGAGGTCCTCCCCGACGTCGCGGATGAAGTTGCTCATCTGGAACGCCTCGCCGAGCAGCTCGGCGCGGTGCGCCGCCTCCGCCTCGGCGCCGGGCAGGGGCTGCAGCACCGGGAGCATCTGCAGGCCGATGACGTTGGCCGAGCCGTACATGTACTGCTGCAGATCGGCGTAGGTCGGGTAGTGCGTGGTCGTGATGTCGGCCCGCATCGAGTCGAGGAAGGCCGTCACCGTGCCCAGCGACAGGTCCCAGCGCCGCACGGTCGCGAGCATCGCCCGGCCCACCGGCTCGCTCGGGCGCTCGCGGCCGTCGAGCGAGGCGAGGAACCCGTCCGACCAGGCGACCAGCGCGTCGGGGTCGGGGTCGGTGAGGGAGTCGACGAACTCGTCGGCGTAGCGGGCGAACCCGTACAGCGCCCACACCCAGGGGCGCTTGGCCGGCGGCAGCAGGGCCGTGGCCAGGAAGTAGGTCTTGCCGTGCTCGGCGTGCAGCGCGCGGCACCCCAGCAGGTCGGCGCGCAGCTGCGGGTCGGTCACCCCCGCGGCGTCGAGGCTGGCGCTGCCCGCCGGCCGCCGGCCCGCGCGCCCCGCCGCCAGCGCGCTCACCGCCACGCGCGGGAGCGGTACGTGCGGTCGACCCCGGTGATGCGCTCGGCGGCCAGGCGACCGCTGATGAGCACCATCGGGACCCCGACGCCGGGCTGCGTGCCCGAGCCGGTGAACACGACGTTCTCGCCCCACAGGTTGCCGGGGCGGAACGGCCCGGTCTGGCCGAACGTGTGGGAGGAGGCGAACGGGGCGCCGTCGGCCATGCCGCGGTCCAGCCAGTCGAGCGGGGTGGTCACGTCCTCCACCTCGATGCCCTCGCCGAAGCCCGGGTACCCGCGGCGCTCCAGGGTGGAGATGACGTGCTCGCGGTAGCGCGGCGCCACCTCTTTCCAGTCGAGGCCGTGCTTGGCGCCGGCGGACAGGCTCGGGGTGGGGAACAGCACGTAGTAGACGTGCCGGCCCGCCGGGGCGAGGCTCGGGTCGCTGACCGTCGGGGTCGACAGCAGCACGCTCGGGTCGCTCATGAGGCGCCCGCCGGTCAGCTCGGCGAAGACCTCCTTCCAGGCCCGCCCGAACAGGATCGTGTGGTGGGCGGCGTCCTCGTAGGACGCCCTCGACCCCGCGAGCATGAGGTAGCACGAGGGGGAGAAGACCAGCGGCCGCAGCCGGCGGTGCTCGACGCCGAGCAGGTCGGAGTAGGCGACCGGCAGGTCGGGGTTGAGGACGACGGCGTCGGCGGGGATGCGCTCGCCCTCGGTCGTGATGACCGCCGTGGCGCGGCTGTTGGCGTGCTCCACCGAGGCCACCGTCGTCGAGAAGCGGAACTCCACGCCGTGGGCGGCGGCCGCGGCCGCCATCGCCGAGGGCACGGCGCTGACCCCGCCGCGCGCCGAGAACACCCCGGCCACGGAGTCCATGTAGGCGATGACGGCGTAGATGGCGAGCGCGTCGTAGGGCGACAGGCCCGCGTAGAGGGCCTGGAAGGAGAAGACCTTCTGCAGGCGCTCGTCCTTCAGGTACTGCCCGACGACCGGGGCGAGCTTGGAGAAGCCCTGGCGGCGCAGGAGGCGCAGCAGGTCGGGGCGCAGCAGGTCGAGCGGGGTGTCGATGTTCCTGTCGATGAAGGTGCGCATCTCGGCGCGGTACAGCTCGGAGACGAACTCGACGAAGCGCAGGTACCCGGCGGCCTCCTCGGGCCCGCAGACCCGCCGCACCTCCTCGGCCATCTGCTGGGGGTCGGCGTGCACGTCGAGCGTGGAGCCGTCGGCGTACTTGGCCCGGTACAGCGGCGTGACCGGCTCGAGGGTGAGCCAGTCGGCCATGTCCTCGCCGAGGGCGTCGAAGCAGTCGGCCACCAGGTCGGGCATGGTCAGCACCGTCGGGCCGGTGTCGAAGCGGTAGTCACCGGCGCCGTCGGGCGCGGGGGCGGTGATGCGCCCGGCGCGTCCGCCCGGGTGCGCCTCGCGCTCGACCACGGTGACCTTCCGCCCCGCGCCCGCCAGGCGCATCGCGGCCGACAGGCCAGCGAGCCCCGCGCCCACCACGACGACGTGGTCGGTGGGGCCGACGACGCCGCGCTGGCGGCCGGGGACGAGCGCGTCGACGGTGCGGCGCACGGCCAGCCGGCGGGAGCTGGAGCCGGCCAGCGGGGACAGCAGGGAGGTCACGCGGTCATCCTCACAGCGGGGGGAGCGGGGCGCCGCCCCAGAGGGCGCGCAGGTGCTGGTCGTCACACCGCGCCGACGGGGCGCCGCGGGGCGGGTGCCGGGGTCCGGGGCTCAGGTGGTCCGGGCGGTGGCGGCGTCGACCAGGGCGTCCAGCGCGGCGCGGCCCTCGTCGGTGACGTCGGCCCCGGCCAGCGCCTCGCGGCTGCGGCGGACGCCGTCGTCGATGAGCTCCTCCACGCGGGCCAGGGCGCCGGTGTCGACGACGACGTCGCGCAGCGCGGCCACGCCGTCGGCGTCGAGGTGCGGGTCTCCGAGGTGGCGCTGCAGCAGCTCGGCCTGGGCGTGCGTCGCGCCCTGCAGCGCGTACGCCACGAGCACGGTGCGCTTGCCCTCGCGCAGGTCGTCGCCGGCGGGCTTGCCGGTCTGCGCCGGGTCGCCGAAGACGCCGAGCACGTCGTCGCGGAGCTGGAACGCCTCGCCCAGGGCCAGCCCGAAGGCCGAGTACGACGCCACCAGCGCGGGGGAGGCCCCGCCCAGGGCCGCGCCGACCAGCAGGGGCTGCTCCACGGAGTACTTGGCGCTCTTGAAGCAGATGACGCGCCGGGCCCGCTGCAGCAGCTCCTCGGCCTGCGCCTGCAGCGGGGGCGCCGTCGCCGCGCCCGAGCCCCCCGCGCTCACCGCGGGGGAGGCCACGCGCAGCGGCGCGGCCTGGGCGAGCATGTCGAGGTACTGCCCGCCCATGAGCTGCGTGCGCATGCGGTCGAAGACGACCTCCGCGTCGCGGCGCCGGTCGCCCGGCAGGACGGCGCTGCGGAAGACCTCGTCGGACCAGGCCAGGCAGAGGTCCCCGGCGAGGATCGCGCCCGCGGCGCCGAACCTGTCGCCGTCACCGTCCCACCCCCGCTCGGCGTGCAGGGCGGTGAAGTAGCGGTGGGTCGCGGGCATGCCGCGCCGGGTGTCGGAGGCGTCCATGACGTCGTCGTGGATGAGGGCCGCGGCCTGGAAGAGCTCCAGCGCCGTGGCCACGCGCACCACGGACTCGGCGTCGACCGGGGCGCTCGCGGCGGCCGGGTCGCCGCCGGCGCCGCGCCACCCCCACCAGCAGAACGCGGGGCGCAGGCGCTTGCCGCCGGCGACGAGGCGGGCGATGGCCGCGACCAGGGCGTCGCTCTCCTCGCCGACCTCGGCCAGGGCGGCGGCCTGGGCGGCGAGGACGGCGTCCAGCTCGGCCTGGACCCGGGCCCGGAGGTCGTCGGCGTCGAGGACTCGGACGGGACTCACCGGGGGAGCCTATGCGCGGATCGGCGTCGTGCCCTGCGGGCGACACCGGAGAAGGACCCCCGGGCACCCGAGCGTCCTCCGGACGGTGGTCCCGCGGTCCTGCTGCCCCGCCGGCGGCGGCCGGGCTAGCGTGCCCGGGGTGAGGGACTCCGGGCGCGCCTCGTCGGAGGAGCACGCCCGGCGCTGGTCGCAGGCCCACGGCGGGGTCCGCGCCGCACCGCTGGTGCGGTGGTGGCTGGACGGGGTGCGCCGCGCCGCGACGCCGCTGGTGGCGGCCGGGGTCAGCCCGTCGGCGGTGACCCTGGTCGGCCTCGTCCTGTCGCTCCTGGCCCTCGTGCCCGCTGCCGTCGCCGGGGCCGACGGGCCCGACGGGGGAGCGGGTGCCCGGTGGGCCCTGGCGGTCCCGGTGCTCCTGGGCCTGGCGGCGCTCGCCGACGGCCTCGACGGCGCCGTCGCCGTCCTGGGCGGCACGGCGAGCCGCGGGGGTGCGGTGCTCGACGCCGCCTGCGACCGCGTCTCCGACGCCGCGGCGCTGGCCGCGCTGTGGCTGCTCGGGGCCCCGGCCCTGCCGGTGCTGCTGGCGGCCGGGCTCGGCCAGCTGCACGAGTACGTCCGCGCCCGCGCCCAGGCCGAGGGGATGACCGGGCCGGGCGCTCTGACCGCCTCCGAGCGGCCCACGCGGGTGCTCGTGGCGGCCATGTTCGCCCTGGGGTGCGGCTGCTACCCGGTGGCCGGCACCGCCTGGGCGACCACCGGGGCCTGGGTGGCGGCCGCTGCGGCCGCGGTGGGAGCTGCCCACCTGCTCGTGGCCTGCCGGCGGGCGCTGTCAGCCCTCCGCTGAGGCTGCGGCCCCCTCGGAGGGGAGGGGAGCGGGGCGGGGAGCGGTGCGGGCCGTGGTGCCGGGGCCCGGGGCCGTCCGTCCCCGCAGCGCGGAGACCACGAGCTCGGGCACGAGCTCGGGGGGCACCGGCGGGGAGAAGTGGAAGCCCTGCCCGGTGGAGCAGCCCTGGGCCTGCAGCACCGAGCGCTGGTGCTCGTGCTCGACCCCCTCCGCCACGGTGGCCAGGTCCAGCGTGGCGGCCATGCTGAGGATGGCGTCGACCAGGGAGAGGTCCCCGCTCTCCGACAGCCGGTCGACGAAGCTCTTGTCGATCTTCAGGATGTCCACCGGCAGGCGGTGCAGGTAGCTCAGCGAGGAGTACCCGGTGCCGAAGTCGTCGATGGCCAGGCGCACCCCTCGCGCCCGCAGCTCGGCGAGCGAGGCCAGCACCTGGTCGTCCTGTCCGACGAGGACGCTCTCGGTGACCTCGAGCACCAGGGACGTGGCCGGCAGCCCGGTCTCGGCCAGCACCGCCGCCACCTGCTCGACCAGACCGGGGTCGACGAGCTGGTGGCCGGAGACGTTCACGCTCACCCGCATCTGCTCGGCGCCGGGGACCTCGGCGCGCCAGGTGGCGACCTGCTGGCAGGCCTCGCGCAGCACGTGGGCGCCGATGGCGTCGATGAGCCCGGTGGTCTCGGCGAGGGGGATGAAGGTCGCCGGCCCGAGCACGCCGCGGCTCGGGTGGTGCCACCGGACCAGGGCCTCCACCCCGGAGACGCCGCCGTCGCCCATGTCCACCAACGGCTGGTAGACCACGCGGAACTGGCCCTGCTCGACCGCCGCGCGGAGGTCGGTCTCGAGCTGCACCCGCTCCACGAGCGCCTCGTGCATGTGCGGGGCGTAGACGGCGTACCCGCCCTTGCGGGTCGACTTCGCCTCGTACATCGCCAGGTCCGCCGCGCGCATCAGCAGCTCGGCGTCCCGTCCCGCGGTGCGGGTGCTCGCCAGCCCGGCGCTGGCGCCGACGTGGACCTGCCTGCCGCGCACGGTGAAGGGCTGGCCCACCACCTCGCAGGTGCGTCGGGCGAGCTGCTCGGCCTCGTCGAGCTCGACGCCCTCGTCGAGGAGCACCGCGAACTCGTCACCACCGAGGCGGGCCACGGTGTCGCCCTCGCGCACCGCGCCGCGCAGGCGCTCGGCCACGGCGACGAGGAGCTCGTCACCGGCGCCGTGGCCCAGGGCGTCGTTGACGGCCTTGAAGCCGTCCAGGTCGAGGTAGCAGACCTTGACCGGGCCGCGGCCGCCGCGGCTGCGCAGGGCGTGCTCGAGGCGGTCCGTGAAGAGGGCGCGGTTGGGCAGGCCGGTGAGCGCGTCGGTGAACGCCTGGCGGGCGAGCTGCCGCTCCAGCTCGAGGGCGGCGGTCACGTCGCGGCCGTTGACCACCAGCCCCCGCACGTCCGGGTCGTCCAGCAGGTCGGTCACCACGGCGTCGACGTCGACCCGGTGGCCGTCGGCGTGCCGCAGGGCCAGGCGCAGCTCGACCTGCTCGGCCCCCGCCGCGATCGCCGAGTCGAGGGCGTCGAGGGTGAGGGCCGCCCCCTCGCCCGGGTGGAGGTGGTCGGCCGCCGGGCGCCCGACGGCTGAGCCCTCCGCCACGCCCAGGACGCGCGCCGCGCCGGGGTTGGCGTAGCTGATGCGGCGCTCGGCGTCGACCACCAGCACCAGGTCCGAGCTGTGGGCGACCAGGGAGGCGAAGCGGCGCCGGCGGTCGGCGAGGGCCGCCGTGCGCTCCTCGACCCGCCGCTCCAGGTGGTGCCGCAGGCGGGTGGTGCGGCGCAGCTCGACGAGCGTGCGGCAGACCACCAGGAGGAGCACCCCGGTGCTGAGCCAGAACAGCACCGGGTCCGGGCCGCTCCGGACGAGGACCGTGCTCAGCACCGTCGTGAGCACCGTGAGGCCCGCCGCGGAGAGCGCCATGGCGGCGCCGCCGGAGAGCTCCTGGCGGTCGACGCGCTGCTGGGGGCGGTGGCGGTGCAGCAGCGCGCCGACGAGCACCGTCGCCCAGCCCAGCAGCCACAGGACGGCGGCGGCCGTGTCCGTGCTGCGCCCGTCGAGCAGGTGGCCCCCCGACGAGGTGATGTCTCCGGCGCACACCACCGCCAGGCCCGCCCACGCGACGAGCAGGCTCCCCTCGCGCTCGGGGGCGCGCAGCAGGGCGTGGACGACGGTGACGACCACGTCGAGGGCCAGCACCACGAGCACGACGACGGCCCACGTCGTCGCCGTCGACGGTCGCTGGTCCCACCCGGGCCCGAGCACCGCTGACCAGAGCACGGACAGCCCCGCCAGGAGCAGGAGGAGCACGTCGAGGACGTCGCGCAGCAGCCCGCCGCGCGTCTGCTGGCGGGCGCTGAGCACGGCGACGGCACCGATCGCGAGCGCCGGCCAGGCCACGGCGCAGATCGCCACCGCGGCGCGGATGGCGGGGGACGCCTCGACCACGGGGAGCTGGCCGGTCACGGCCACCGCCACCCAGGCGGCCGCGGCAGGACCGAGGAGGGTCCAGGAGGTCCGCTGGGCCCCCGAGCGCGAGCGCGAGCGGACGACCGAGGCGACGGCCGCGGCGAGGGCGACGGCCGCCGGCAGGGCGGCCGTGAGGACGAGGGTGCTCATCGCGCCACCTCCGGGGTGGGGGAGCCGTCCCGGTCCCCGTCGGGCGTCCCCGCGGTGCGCGCGACGAGCGCCGCCCCGGTGACCAGGTCGGGCACGTCGCGGGCGTCCACGGGTGGCGAGAAGTGGTAGCCCTGCCCCGTGCCGCACCCCTGCGCCGCCAGTGCTGCGCGCTGGTGCTCGTGCTCGACGCCCTCGGCCACGGTGGTCAGGTCCAGCGTGGCGGCCATGCTGAGGATGGCGTCGACGAGGGAGGCGTCGCCGTCGGCGGTGAGCCGGTCGACGAAGCTCTTGTCGATCTTCAGGATGTCCACCGGCAGGCGGTGCAGGTAGCTCAGCGAGGAGTACCCGGTGCCGAAGTCGTCGATGGCCAGGCGCACCCCGAGGTCGCGCAGGGCGTTCAGGCTGGCGAGAGCGGTCTCGTCCTGGTCCACGAGCAGGCTCTCCGTCACCTCCAGGACCAGGGAGGTGGCCGGCAGCCCGGTCTCGGCCAGCACCGCCACCACCGCCTCGACCAGGTGGGGGTCCTCCAGCTGGTGGCCGGACAGGTTGACGCTCAGGCGCATCGCCTCCGCCCCGGGGACCTCGGCGCGCCAGGTGGCCACCTGCTGGCAGGCCTCGCGCAGCACGTGGGCGCCGATGGCGTCGATGAGCCCGGTGGTCTCGGCGAGGGGGATGAAGGTCGCCGGGCCGACCACGCCGCGCTCGGGGTGGTCCCAGCGCACCAGGGCCTCCACCCCGGAGACGCCGCCGTCGCCCATGTCCACCAGCGGCTGGTAGACCACGCGGAACTGGCCCTCCTCGACGGCGCGGCGCAGGTCGGCCTCGAGCTGGACGCGCTCGAGGAGCTGCTCGTGCAGGTGCGGGTGGTAGACGGCCCAGCCGCCCTGGCGGGCCGACTTGGCCTGGTACATGGCCAGGT
The DNA here is from genome assembly GCA_022701985.1 of Actinomycetales bacterium. Lineage (GTDB taxonomy): Bacteria > Actinomycetota > Actinomycetes > Actinomycetales > Quadrisphaeraceae > Quadrisphaera. The sequence continues at coordinate 7,939 of JAKONK010000194.1, read as the reverse complement.
CGGCGCTGCGCATCAGCGCCTCGGCGTCCGGGCCCGTCGTCGCGGTGCTGGCCAGACCCACGCTGGTGGCGACACACACCTGGACGCCGCGGACCGCGAACGGCCGGCGCACGGCCTCGCAGACGCGCTGGGCCAGGCGCTCGGCGTCGTGGTCACCGGAGGTCTCGTCGAGCAGGACGGCGAACTCGTCGCCTCCCAGGCGGGCCACGGTGTCGCCCTCGCGCACCGTGGCGCGGAGCCGCGCGGCGACGAGCACGAGCAGCTCGTCACCGGCGCCGTGGCCGAGGGTGTCGTTGACCGCCTTGAAGCCGTCCAGGTCGAGGTAGCAGACGTGCACGGGCCCTCGTGCCCCGCGGCTGCGCAGGGCGTGCTCGAGGCGGTCCTTGAAGAGGGCGCGGTTGGGCAGGCCGGTCAGCGCGTCGCTGAACGCCTGGCGGCTGAGCTCGTCCTCGAGCCGCACGGCCTCGGTGACGTCGTGGGCGTTGATGACGGTGCCGCCGACGGCGTCGTCGACCAGGCCCGTGAACGCGGTGTCGAGGACGACCGTGCGACCGGTGGCGTGGCGCACGCAGAGCCGCAGGTGGTGGCGCGTCCCCCCGCCCCGGGCGGCGGAGGCCAGCGCGCGGCGCAGCTCGGAGGGGTCCTCCACGGCGAGGGCGGCCGAGAGCGGGCGGCCGAGCAGCTGCTCGGCCGGGACGCCGGTGGTGCGCTCGGCCGAGGGGCTGGCGTAGGTGACGCGACCGCGTCCGTCCACCGCGAGGACCAGGTCGGAGCCGTGGACGACGAGCGCGGCGAAGCGCCGCTCCGCGCTCGCGACCTCGCGGGTGCGCTCCTCCACCCGCTCGCCCAGACCGCGGGTGAGGCGGTCGCCGTCGTGCGCCAGCAGCAGGCAGCGCACCGTCAGCAGGGTCAGCACGGTCGCGTGGAGCCACGACGAGGGCTCGCCGCCCTGCTGCCCGCTGACCGCCGCGGGCACGGCGGAGGCGAGGGCGAGCAGCGCGGCGGCGCACGGGAGGGCGGCTCCGCTCAGCACGGGTCGGCCCTCCGCGCCCTGGGCGCTGCGCCCGCTCGGCCGACGTGCCGCCGCGACCAGCCCCGCCATGGAGAGGACCCAGGCCCACGCCATGGCGTCGTCCCAGCTCGGACCGCCGCGCAGCAGTGCCACGGTCCCCGCGACGTCGCTGCCGGGGAGGACCACGGCGCAGGCGCACAGCAGGGCCAGGCGGGGGTCTCGGCGCCGGGTCCGGATGCCGGTGTGGAGGGCGACCGCCACGACGAGGACCTCGGCCGCGACCACCACCGCTGCGGTCACCGCGGGGTCGAGCGCGCTGGCGGCCGCCGTCTCGCGGGCGGTGTGCAGGTGCCACACCACGGTGCAGCCGACGGCTGCCAGCAGGGCGCTGTCCAGGGCGTCGCGCAGGACGCCCCCGGCGGTGTTCCCCCTGCTCATCAGGAGGGCGAAGGCAGCAGTACCCGTGACGACGGTCACCGCGACGAGGGCCGTGGACAGCGCGGGGACGCTGCCGCGCACGAGCACCTCCACCGCCCAGCCCCGCCAACCGATCTGCGCGCTGGCCACCGTCCAGGTCGACAGGCCCACGCAGACCAGCGCCCAGGCCCACCTGTCGAGCCCGCTGCGCCAGCGCAGGCTCGCCGCCGCCGCCCCCAGGCCGCACGCGACGGCGAGCGGGAGCCCGAGCTCGACGACCCCGTCGGCCGCGGGCGTCCCGCGGGTCGCGGCCCAGGCCGTCGTCCACGCCACGAGGAGGACGGCGGCGACGACCAGCGAGGCGCGGGGGCGGCCCCGCACCTCCGGGGCGATCTCGATCACCGTCCCTGATCGAGCGCCCCGGCTCCGCTCTTGAGCGCTGGCGGGTGGGGGTCACCCGAGAGGGCGCTCGGTGCGACCTGGTGTCCCACCTGGTGGGACGACCGTTTCGAGGTGTGAGACAGCCGTGGCAGGGTGGCGGCGTGAGCACCTACACCCACGGCCACGCCGAGCCGGTCCTGGCCTCCCACCGGTGGCGCACGGCGGAGAACTCCTGCGGCCACCTCCTGCCGCACCTGCGCCCCGGCCTGGACCTGCTCGACCTCGGCTGCGGACCCGGCACCATCACCGTCGACCTGGCCGAGCGCGTCGCCCCCGGCAGGGTGGTCGGCCTCGACGCGGCGGCCGGGGTGCTGGGTGAGGCGTCGGCGCTGGCCGGGCGGCGCGGGGTGGCCGTCGAGTGGGTGGTCGGTGACGCGCTCGCCCTGCCCTTCGCGGACGCGGCCTTCGACGTCGTCCACGCGCACCAGCTGCTGCAGCACCTCGCCGACCCCGTCGGAGCGCTGCGCGAGGCGGCGCGCGTGCTGCGCCCGGGTGGGCTGCTCGCCGTCCGCGACGTCGACTACGCCGCCACGACCTGGTACCCGCCGGACGCGGGTCTGGACGCCTGGCTGGAGCTGTACGGGACGGTCGCGCGCGGCAACGGGGGTGAGCCCGACGCGGGGCGCCGCCTGCTGGCCTGGGCGCGCGCGGCGGGCCTCGACGGTGGTGGGACCGGCGGTGGGACCGGCGGTGGGGGCCGGGTCACCGCCAGCGCCTCGGCGTGGTGCTACGCCTCACCCGCGGAGCGCGAGTGGTGGGGGACGTCGTGGGCCGGTCGCGCCACCGCGTCGGCCTTCGCGGACCGGGCGGTGGCCAGCGGGGCTGCGAGCGCCGAGCAGCTGCAGGAGGTGGCCGCGGCCTGGCGGCGCTGGGCGGCGGCCGACGACGGGTGGGTCGCGCTCCTGCACGGGGAGCTGCTGGTCCGGCTGCCCTGACGAGGCGGCGGACCGGGGCGGGCAGCGGCTCAGCGCGTCCAGGCGGTGGCGTCCGCGGCGTGCTGGAACGCCTCGGCGGGAGTCGCGTCGGGGTGGCCGTCGACGCGCACCAGCTCGCGAGCCGGCGAGGCACCGGTGCCGCGCGCCGCGCGCTCGAGCCACGCCACGGCCACCACCACGGTGGCGCCGAGGCCGATGACGCCGGTGAGGTTGAGCAGGGCGGTGGTGTCCACGGTGGCCTCGTCGCTGTCGGCGGCGCAGCGGGCCGGGCGGCTGCTGCGCTCCGGTGGTCGACACCGGGCAGCTCCGGCTGGAGGGGGCGGCGCGACGTCCACCCGGATGGCCGTCACCCGCGGCGGTCGCTCAGGCCCCGCCCACCAGGTCCGCGGTGATCGCTGCTGAGGCCAGCACCAGGGGGATCCCGCCACCGGGGTGGCTCGACCCGCCCACCAGCAGCAGCCCCGGCACGGGGGAGCGGTTGGCCGGGCGCAGGAACGCCGCGCGGGCCCCGTTGCTGGAGGAGCCGTAGATCGACCCGCCCGTGCTGCCGGTGGCCGCCTCCAGGTCGGCCGGCGTGCGCACCTCGCGGTGCAGCACCCGGTCGCGCACGTCGAGGCCGCGCCGCGCCATGACGGCGAGCACGTGGTCGGCGTAGGCGCCGGCGAGGCCGCCCGCGCGCCAGTCGATCCCGGTGCGGGGGTCGTGGGGGGCGTGGCGCGGAGCGTTGACCAGCACGAACCACGCCTCGGCGTCCTCGTGGGGACGCAGCGCCGGGTCGTCGGGGGCGCTGACGTAGACGGCCGGGTCCGGGACGGCGCTGGGGCGTCCGCGGCGTCGTCCCGACCCGAAGACGGCGTCGAACTCGTCGTCGTACCCGCCGCCGGCCAGGTCGGGGAAGAGCACGGTGTGGTGGGCGAGGTCCGGTGTGCGCCCCCGCAGCGCCAGCAGCAGCACCACGCCGCTGAGCGACGGCGTGGTCGCGGCCAGGCCCGCCCGCGCGCCGCGGGTCCGCGCCGCCGCTGCGCCGGGGAGGAGGGGGCTCTGCCCGGGCGGGGTGCGCACGCCGTAGAGCGCCGCGGCGTCGGCGTTGGCGACGACGACGTCGGCGGGCAGGCGGCGCCCGTCGGCCAGGCGCACCCCGGCGGCACGGCCCCCCTCGAGCAGCACCTCGACCACGCGGGCGCCCGTGAGCAGCTCGGCCCCGCGCTCCCCGGCCCGGTCCGCGACGGCCTCCACCACGCGGCGCAGACCGCCCGGGGTGTACCAGGAGCCCCCGGTCAGCTCCAGGTGCAGCACCGAGGCGAGGGCCGCCGGGGCGCGGCGGGGGTCGGAGCCGGTGTAGGTGGCCATCCGGTCGACCAGCGCGACGTGGCGGGGGTCGTCGAGGTGGGCCTGCGCCAGGGCGCGCAGCGAGGTGCCGGGGGCGATCGTCGCGACGTCGCGCAGCCCCCCGCGGCGCGCGGCCAGGGCCGCCAGGGTGCGGGGGCCGTGCAGCGGTGAGCTGAGGAAGGGGCCCTCGGTGACGTCCCAGATGCTGCGCGCGCGGTCGAGGAGGCGGCGCCAGCCGGGGCCGAGGTCGTCGGACAGGTGGAGCCTGGAGCCGTCGGTGAAGCGGTGGTCGGTGGGTGCGACGGGGCGCAGCTCGAGGACCCCCTCGAGGGGGCCGCCGGTGGCCGCGAACAGGCGGCGGAGCTGGTCGGGCCAGGTCAGCAGGCTCGGGCCGGTGTCGTAGGCGAAGCCCTCGTGCTCGAACCACCCGAGCTTGCCGCCGACGACGCCGGACTGCTCGCAGACGGTGACCTCGTGCCCGAGGGCGGCCAGGCGCGCGGCCGCCGCGAGCCCGCCCAGGCCCGCACCCACGACGACGACCCGGGCCACGCCGCCACGGTAAGCGGCCCCCTCCTCGTTGGCACGGGGTGGCCCCGTGCCAGTAGGAGTGGCACAGGGCCACCCCGTGCCAGTCGGGGAGCGGCGCAGATCCCCCCAGGGAGCCCCGGGCCCGTGAGCGGGGCCCGGTCAGGGCAGCGAGCGGCCCTTCCACGCGAGGCCACCGGTGCGCCGCAGCCGCCACGAGCGCCTCACGAGCGAGGCCAGGACGACGACGGACGCCGGGTGGCCCAGCGCGTCGGGCCAGGCCCGGCCGCCGGTGCGCCGGGCCGCGACCACGCGGGACACCAGGCCCGCGGCCCACCCGAGCAGCCCCGCTCGGGAGCCGCCCAGCGCCGCCAGCGGCGGCACCACGAACGCCAGCACCAGACCCGCCACCACGCCCGCGGCACCGGCCGGCGAGCCGGTGGCCGACCACAGCGACTTGGCGTACCCGTCGCGCAGCGAGGGCCAGCCGTCGTACATCCGGCAGGTGGCCAGGTGCGTCCCGTCGGCCACGCCCCCGCGGCCCCCCGCGGCCTTGACGGCCCGGACCAGCGCGACGTCGTCCAGCACCTCGGACCGCACCGCGGCGAACCCGCCGGCGCGCTCCAGGGCGCGGGCGTCGAGGGCCATCAGCTGCCCGTTCGCCGCGGACAGCGACGGCCGCGGGGAGCGCTCGGCCAGGCGCAGGGGCAGCGTGGCGAGCCAGCTCCACTGCAGCAGCGGCTGGACCAGGCGCTCGGCCGGCGTCAGCGCGACCTGCCGCGGGTAGGGGCTGACCAGGTCGAGGCCGTGGCGGCGCAGCAGGTCGACGGACGCCGCCAGGGCGTGCGGCGCCAGGCGCACGTCGGCGTCGAGGCACACCAGCACCCGCCCCGTCGCCGCGGCTGCGAGCTGGTGCAGGGCGTGCGGCTTGCCGAGCCAGCCGGGCGGCAGGGGGGCGCCGGTGAGGAGCCGCACTCGCGCGTCGTCGTCGGCCGCCTCGCGCACCTCCGCGGCCGTGCCGTCGGTGGACCCGTCGTCGAGGACCAGCACCTCCAGCTCCGGCACGCCGGTGCTCGCGAGCACCGCCCGCAGGCACGCCCCCGCACGACCGGCCTCGTCGCGCACCGGGACCAGCACGCTGACCCGCTCGGCCACCACCGGGGGAGCGGCCAGGGGCCGGCGCAGCAGCGCGGCGTTCACCGCTGTCTGCCCGGCGACGACGACGGCGGCCGCGCTCCCCGCCCGCACCGCCCAGCGCCAGGCGCTGCTGGTCGGGCTGCTGGTCGGGCTGCTGGTCGGGCTGCTGGTCGGGGCGCTCACGGGCGGGGCGGCCGCAGCACCCGCAGCAGCGCCGGCGCCGCGACCAGGCCCATCACCACGAACACCCACAGCCCCGCCCACGGGCGCCCGAAGAAGGCGACGCCCGCCAGGGCCGATCCGAGCCAGGTCCACCCCAGCAGCAGCGCCGGGGCGCCGGCGCCGACGGCGGCGCCCGCGGGGGCTCCCGGGCGCACCCCGCGGGGCACGGCGGCGTGGAGCAGCGCCTGGATGACGAGGGCCACCAGCACCCAGCCCGCGTAGTTGGTCAGGGGGATGCCCGGGATCCCGGGCAGCGCGGGGCTGGGGTCGGCCCAGGTCCAGTGGCCGGCCTCGACCATCTGCGGGTCGAGGGAGAGGTCCCACGCCGCGAGCGCCCACGCGCCCAGGGGCACGGCCACCCACGCCGGCACGGGCCCGAAGCGGGCGCGCAGCAGGTCGACGACGGCGCGGCCCGCCAGCAGCGTCGGCCAGGCCATCATCAGCCAGGCGGCGGGCACCACGGCGGGCACGCCGAGCACCTGCGGCCCGAGGGTCCCGGCGTAGGCGTACTCCCCGAACGGGAAGCCCGTGCTCACGCCGACGGCCTCCGCGACCAGGCCGACGCCCCCGGCGCCGAGCAGCAGCGCGACGACGGCGCGCGGGCCGTGGGTGGACGCCGCGCTCACGAGCGACGCCGCGGCGAACAGGAGCACCGAGGCGAGCGTGGCCGTCGTCAGCGCCCGCCCGGACAGCAGCGGGTAGGTGATCTGGACCAGCACGGCCGCCGCGGCCAGGGCGAGCGCCGCCACCCGGCCCACCCGGCCCACCGGGCCCGCGGCGGCGGCGCCGCCCGCGCGGGTGGCGGTGGTGGAGGGGCTGCTCGTGGGGCTGCTCACGGGGTCGCCCCCCGGTAGGTGCCGGCCAGGTCGCGGACCGCGAACCTGGCGAAGAGCTCCTCGGCGTACCAGCCCTCGCGGGCGGTCCGCTCGACGACGTCGCGGTGGGCGGCGCGGCGGTGGGCGAAGTCGCGCAGCGAGGCGGCGTCGTCCCACAGGCTGAAGGTGCCCTGCAGGCCGACCGGCGCCTCGCCGATCCCGACCGCGAGGCGCAGGCCCGGCACCTGCTGCAGGTCGGTGGAGACCGGAGGGACGGCGCGCCAGAAGGCCCTGCCGCGGCCCAGCCGGATCCGCGCCCGGGTGATGCTGGCGACGGGGCCGTCCGCGGTGGTGCCGCGACGCGGCTCGGGCTCGCCGAAGGGGGCCCGGCCCGACCAGCGCCCCCGCGCCGCCACCGGCACCATCTCCACGCGCAGCCGCTCGTGGGCCAGCCGGTCCCACGCCGCCACCGCGGGGGAGCGCTCGAAGGCGGCGGCGTCGGCGGGGTCGTCCCAGGTGGTCAGGGTCGCCCAGTGCCCCGGGTCGGCGTCGCGGGGGGTGAAGGTGCGCCCGTCACCGGTGCCCAGCAGCTTCCAGAAGCGGGCGGGGCTCGTGCGCAGGTGCCGGCGGTCGAGGGCCATCCGCGCGACGGCGAGCGGGACGGCGCGCGGGGACACGCCCCACACGTGGAGGACCACGACGGCGGGGACGGGCTCGGGCCGGGGGAGGGCGACCGGGACGGCGGGAGCGGTGTCGGCCACGCCAGCACGGTAGCCGCCGGAGGCCGGCCGGCGCCCGGCGCGCCCGTCCGACCCCGGACCGACCACGGCCGGACACCCGGGCGTCACCGCAGGTGGGAGGGCGTTGTCAGTGGTCGGTGGCAGCGTCCTCGCCATGAGCGGCGGGTTGACGGCAGGAGTGGTGGACGCTTCACTACCGATGTCGAACACGCGTTCGACGCGGGCGGCTGCGGTCACCGGGGAGGGGAAGCCCCGGGGCCGCACCGCCGCCACTCCCGGAGGAGGAGACGTGGGGCGGGTCGTCGACGAGGTGGTGCACGTCAAGGTGGGCGCCGCGGGGGCGCCGGAGGCGTTCGTCCGGCGCGG
>JAKONK010000184.1 GCA_022701985.1 Actinomycetales bacterium | reverse complement strand
ACGCCGACCGCCGCGACGAGCACCTCGCCGCCGTCGTCGACCGCCTGGTCGCCGCGCTCGCCGACGGCGACGTCGTGGTGAGCACCTCGCGCGTGCTGACCACCGGTGACGACGCCGCCGCCAGCCTCGACATCGCGGTCGCCGTCTCGCGCGCCGTCGTCGAGGTGGTGCAGGGCGTGGTGGCCCGCACCACCCCGCGCTTCGTGGTCGCCAAGGGCGGCATCACCTCCAGCGACGTCGCCCGGTACGGCCTCGGCATCCGCCGCGCGGTGGTCCGCGGGCCGCTGCTGCCGGGGCTCGTCTCGCTGTGGGAGCCCGTCGAGGGGCCCGCCGCGGGCGTCCCCTACGTGGTCTTCGCGGGCAACGTCGGCGACGACGCCTCCCTGCTCGACGTGGTGCGCACCCTCTCCGCCACGCCCTGACCCGCACCACCCCTGGCCCGAGGTGGCCGACAACCCACACCCGGAGGACTCGACGATGAGCACCAGCACCCCCACCACGGCCGTCATCGGCCTCGGTGCGATGGGCCTGCCCATGGCCACGCGCCTGGCCACCGGCCTGCCCGTGCGCGGCTTCGACATCGCCCCCGCACGCCTGGAGCTCGCCGCGCAGGCGGGCGTGCAGACCACCACCAGCGCCGCCGAGGCCGTCGCCGGAGCGCAGGTCGTGCTCGTGGCCGTCCGCAACGCGGCCCAGCTCGACGCGCTCCTGTTCGGCTCCACCAGCGACGACGGCGCCGCCGTCCCCGGCATCGCCGAGCACCTCGAGGCGGGCTCCGCCGTCGTGCTGACCAGCACCGTCGGCACCGAGGGCATCGCCGAGCTGGCCGCGCGCCTGGCCGACCTGGACGTCGACCTCGTCGACGCCCCCCTGTCCGGCGGCCCCGCCCGCGCTGGTGCCGGTGACCTGCTCGTGGTCGTCGGGGCCACCCCGCGGGCCCGCGAGACCGCCGCCCCCGTGCTCGACCTGCTCGCCTCCACCCTCACCGTGGTCGGCGACGCCCCCGGTGACGGCCAGGCCCTCAAGACCGTCAACCAGCTGCTGTGCGGCGTGCACATCGCCGCGGCTGCCGAGGCGCTGGCCCTCGCCGACGCCCTCGGTCTCGACCGGGAGCGCACCCTCGAGGCGCTGAGCGCCGGGGCGGCGGGCTCCTTCATGCTCGGCAACCGCGGTCCGCGCATGCTGCAGGCCCACGACGAGGGCGGCGCCGAGGTGCTCAGCCGCCTCGACATCTTCGTGAAGGACCTCGGCATCGTCGGTGACGCCGCCCGGCGCGCCCACCTGCCCACGCCCGTCGCCGCCGCCGCCGAGCAGCTGTTCCTCCTGGGCGAGGCCCACGGCCTGGCCGAGGCCGACGACTCCGCCGTCATCCGCGTCGTCTCCCCGCAGCGCCGGAGCTGAGGCGCGATGACCCCCGCGACCGTCCTGACGGCCGACCCCGTCACCCCCGAGGTGGCGCTCTCGACCCCGCTGCTGCTGGGCATCGCCGGCGCGAGCATCGCCGTCCTGCTCCTGCTCATCATCAGGTTCAAGGTGCCCGCGTTCCTCGCGCTGCTCGTGGTGAGCGTGGCGGTGGCCGTGTCCGCGCGCCTGCCGCTGGAGTCCGTCTTCACCGTCGTGGCCACCGGCGTCGGCTCCACGATGGGCAAGGTCGCGCTGCTCATCGCGCTCGGCGCGGTGCTCGGCCGGCTCATCGAGACCTCGGGCGGGGTGCAGAGCCTCGCCGACAGGCTCACCAGCGCCCTCGGCCCGCAGCGCACCGCGGTCGCGCTGACCGCCGTGGCGTTCCTCGTGGCGATCCCGGTGTTCTTCGAGGTCGCCGTCATCGTGCTCGTCCCCGTGGTCTACGCCTTCGCCAAGGTGCTGGGCTTCCAGCCGATCCGGTTCGGGCTGCCGATGGCGGGCATCGCGCTCGCCGTCCACGTCGCGGTGCCGCCGCACCCGGGCATCGTCGCGGGCGCGGGGGTCTTCGGCGCCGACATCGGGCTGGTGCTCCTGGTCAGCCTGGTGGCGTGCGTACCGCTGGCTGTCGTCGCCCACCTGCTCGGCCGCTGGATGACGCGCGGGCCGCTCTCGCTCAGCCCGGCCGTCGCCCGCCAGGTCGAGGAGTTCGGCGCGGACGGTCCGGGCCCCACCGCGGGCCCCGGGTCCGCGGGCGGGGCGACGACCGCCGGAGCAGGCGCGGCCACGGCGACGCGGCCGATCACCAGCTCGGCGGTGCAGGCACCGCCGAGCGCCGGGCTCGTCGTGCTGCTGGTCGCCGCGCCCATCGTCCAGATCCTCCTCGGCACCGGTCTCACGCTGGCCCTCGGCGAGGAGCACCCGCTCTACGGGACCGCCGCGTTCATCGGCACCCCGGTGTTCGCGCTGCTCGTGGCGGTCGCCCTGGCCTACTTCCTCATCCCGGTGCGCCGCCGCTGGCCGCTGGAGCGCACCGGAGAGGTGATGGAGGGCGCCCTGCCCCCGATCGCCGCGATCCTCCTGGTGGTCGCCGCTGGTGGCGTCTTCGGCGAGGTGCTGCGCGCCAGCGGCATCGGCGCCGCCCTGTCCGGGGTGCTCGACACCCTCGGGCTGCCGCTGGTCGTGCTGGCGTTCGTCATCACGCTGGCGCTGCGCGCGGCGCAGGGCTCGGCCACCGTCGCGATCGTCACCACCGCGGGGCTGCTGGTCGAGTCCGTGCAGGCGGGCGGGTACTCCCCGCTGCAGGTGGCGCTGCTCACCGTCGCCGTCGGCTTCGGCTCCCTGGGCCTGAGCCACGTCACCGACGCGGGCTTCTGGACCGTGACCAGGTACTTCGGCCTCTCGGTGGCCGACGGGCTGCGCACCTGGACGGTGCTCACCACCGTGCTGGGCCTCCTCGGCTTCGGCGTCGCCTGGGCGGGCTGGGTGCTCACCGGCGCCTGAGCAGGCGCTCGAGCAGCACCACCCGTCAGTAGTGTGGTGGAGCCGCCGCCGGGGTCCCCGGCGGCGGCTCGGCTGCCAGCACGATCAGGAGGTCGGTGTGGCGCGGGAGTCCCTGGTCGACGTCGTCGCCGCGGCGCTCCTCGAGCGCGTGGTCGACGGGCGCACCCCGCCCGGCCGCCTGCTGCCCCCCGAGGCCGAGCTGGCCGCGGAGCACGACGTCAGCCGCCTCACCGTCCGGGAGGCGCTGAAGGTGCTGCAGACCCAGGGCGTCGTCGAGGTGCAGCGGGGCCGCGGCACGGTCGTGCGGCCCACGAGCACGTGGACGGCGATCGACGCCGTCGCCCTCGCCCACGACCGCAGCGGCGGGGAGCAGGCGGCGCTGCAGCTGCTGCAGCTGCGGCGCATGGTGGAGTCCGGCGCCGCGGAGCTGGCCGCCGCCCACCGCACCGACGCCGACCTCGCCGAGCTCGAGCGCCACCTCGCGGCGATGCGCACCGCGCACGACGCCGCCGACGTCGCGGGGTTCGTGGCCGCCGACATCGCCTTCCACGACGTCGTCTTCCACGCCTCCGGCAACCCCTTCGTCGCGGTGCTGCTGGGGCCCCTCTCGGCGGTGCTGCGCGCCCGCCGCGAGGAGACCTCCCGGCACGAGCCGGTCCAGGTCAACGCCATCGCCGAGCACGCGGGCGTGCTCGAGGCGGTGCGCTCGGGAGACCCCGCCGCCGCCCGGGAGGCGATGGAGTCGCACATGGACCAGACGCTCGCCGACCTGCGCCGGCACGTGCTCGGCCGCTGAGCCGGCGCCGGCGCACCGGCGCCGACCGCCGACCGCTCAGACGTGCAGCGCGGGAGCGTCGCCCCCGGAGACCCGCGTGCCGCGCGGGACCGCGACGGCGGCCACCACGGCCGCGGCGACCAGCAGCGCCGCGCCGCCCCAGAACACCGCCGAGTAGCCCGCGACGAGGTCGGCGGGCGCGCCCGTGGTGCCGGCGACGCCCACGTAGACGGAGGTGAGCACGGCCAGGCCCACGGAGCCGCCGAGCTGCATCGCCGCGGTCACGGCGGCGGAGGCCGCCCCCGCGTCGTGCGCGTCGACGCCCAGCAGCGCCACGTTCTGCAGCGGCACCAGCGTCAGGCCCATGCCGACGCCGAAGACGAGCAGCCCGGGCAGCACCTGCACCCAGTAGCTGCCGCCGGCGCTGATCTGCGTGAGGTACCCGATGCCGACGGCACCGACCAGCGGCCCGACCACCAGCTGCAGGCGCGGTCCGATGCGGTCGAGCATGCGCGTCGACCGCGGCACCGTGGCCATGATCGCGACGGTGATGGGCAGGGTGCCGAGGCCCGCGAGCAGCGGGCTCATCTGCAGCACCACCTGCAGGTGGAAGGCGAGGTAGAGCATCGCGCCGACCATCACCGCGCCCACCAGCGCCTGGACGCCCAGGGCGCCGGCGCGCACGCGGTCGGTGATGACGCGCAGCGGCAGCAGCGGGTGGGCGCTGCGGTGCTCGACGAGGGCGAACAGCGCCAGGCAGGCCAGACCGGCCACGACGAGCGCGACGGCCACCGCGGTGCGGGAGGAGTCCTCGACGAGGGTCAGACCGACGACGAGCAGGCCGAAGCCGGCGGTCACCGCGGCGGCGCCGGGGACGTCGTAGCGGCGCTCGCCGTCGGCGCGGCTCTCGTCGAGCAGGCGCGCCCCGGCGACCACGCCCGCGACGACGAAGGGCACGTTGACCAGCAGGCACCAGCGCCACGACAGAAGGTCGGTCAGCACGCCGCCGGCCAGCAGACCGACGGCCGCACCAGCCCCGGAGACCGCCCCGAAGACGGCGAAGGCCTTCGTGCGCTCGGGCCCGCCGGGGAAGGTGACGGTCAGGATGGCCAGCGCCGCGGGTGCCATCAGCGCCGCGAAGACGCCCTGGCCGGCGCGGGCGAGGACGAGCTCGACGCCGGTGCCGGCGAGGCCGCCCCACACCGAGGCCGCGCCGAAGCCGACCAGCCCGACCAGGAAGGTCCGCTTGCGGCCGGTGAAGTCGGCGATGCGCCCGCCGAGCAGCAGCAGCGCGCCGAAGGCGAGGGCGTAGGCGGTGACGACCCACTGGCGCGCCGAGTCGGACAGGCCGAGGTCGGCCTGGGCGTGCGGGAGGGCGACGCCGACGATGGTGCCGTCGAGCACCACGAGCAGCTGGGTCACGGACGTGATGACCAGCACCCAGGTCGCGTGGCGCGGGCCGCGGGGACGAGGCGTCGAGGGGGTTCCCGCACCGGCGGGAGGGGTCACGGGGCTGGCTGCAGCAGGCACAGCGGGGCTCCTTCGAGGTTCGAGGGTGCCGTCGTCGGGGTTTCCAGCCCGGATCGCTGTGCAGCGACCGCCCCGGCTCTGCAGCCGGACGCGAACGGAGGGTCAGCCGGTCGCGGGTCCGAGGAACCGCGGCGAGCCGCCGAGGAGTCTAGACCCCGGTGGTGGCCCCGGGCGCGGCACCCCCAGGAGCCGCGGCCTCCCGGGCCAGCAGCTCGACCAGGTGCGCCATGACCCGCGCGGCGTCGGGCTCCCGGCCGGTGAGCAGGCGCAGGGAGTCGACCGCCTGGCCGGCGGCCATGCCCGAGCCGTCGACCACGCGCCGTCCTGACGCGCGCGCCCGCACCACCAGCTCGGTGAGCACGGGGCGGTAGACCACCTCGGCGACCCACGCGCCGCCGCGGAGGCGCTCGGGGTCGAAGGGCAGCCCGGGGTGGTGCTCCATGCCGACCGGGGTGGCGTGGACCACGCCGTCGGCGCTCGTCCAGAGCGCGTCGTCGGCGCTCGCGACGCGGACGGCGGCGCCGGGGAACAGCGCGGCGCACCGGTCGACCAGGGCTCGGGCGCGCTCGTCGTCGACGTCGTGGACGCCGAGGGTCCGCGTCCCGAGGCCGAGCAGCGCGTAGGCGGTGGCGGCCCCCGCGCCCCCGGCCCCGACCTGCAGCACGCTGTCGAGCCCGGCCCCCGGCTCACCGCCGAGGGCGGACCGCAGCGACGAGCGGAACCCGGTCCAGTCGGTGTTGTGACCGGTGGTGCCGGCTGCGGTGAAGCGGACGAGGTTGACGGCGCCCAGGCGCGCGGCGTCGTCGTCGAGCCGGTCCAGGTGCCCGATGACGCGCTGCTTGAAGGGGTGCGTGACGTTGAGGCCGCGGTAGCCGCGGTGGCGCAGGTCGTCGAGCAGCCGGGCCAGGTCGGCGTCGGAGGTGGCGCCGGGGACGTCGACGACGTCGTAGCGGTAGTCGAGGCCGAGCAGGCGGCCCTCCCGCTCGTGCATCGCCGGGGTGAGGGAGGCGCCGACGCCCTCGCCGAGGAGGGCGACGCGGAAGGGGGGCAGCGCTCGGCCGCCCGCCGTGGAGGCGCTCACGCGCCCACGGTAGGAGCGGGTCCTGCTCACCGTCCTCGCGGCCGGCCCCGCGAGGGGACCCGAGGCTCAGGCGGCGGTGCGCTGGGCGCTGAGGGCCTGCCGGTCCACCAGCCGGTTGAGGCGCTCGGACACCACGAGGCCGAGCGCGGCGATGACGGCGAGGAACAGCGGGAGCACCCACAGACCCACCCCCGTGGAGACCGCACCGAACAGCGGCGGCGCCAGCGTCGCGCCGGTGTAGGCCGCCGCCATCTGGATGCCGATCACGGCCTGGGAGTTCTGCCGCCCGAAGTTCGCGGGCGTGGAGTGGATGATCGCGGGGTACACCGGCGCGGAGCCCAGCCCCGCGAGCACGAGCCCCGCCAGGGCCAGCGCGTCCGACTCGAGCGGGACGGCGAGGAGCGCGACGCCCACGAGCACGGCGGCGAAGCCCCAGCGGATCAGGGCGCGGTCGCCGAGGCGGTCGGCCACGAAGCCCGTGAGGAACCGGCCGGCGGTGATGCCGATGAGGAACAGCGACGCGAAGGCCGCGGCCGTGGCGGGCTCGACGTCGCGCACGCTGACGAGGTACGTCGAGGCCCACAGGATCGACGTGCTCTCCACGGCGCAGTAGGCGAAGAAGGCCACCAGCACGAGCGGCACCCCGGGAACGCGCAGCGCCCGGGCGAGTGGCACGTGGCCTGCGCTCGCCGGCGCCTCCGCGGCTGCGGTGCCGTCGGCGGGCCGACCACCGGTCGGGGCGGGGTTCACCTTCCCCCACAGGGGGATGCTGGCGAAGAGCGCCACCGCGAGGGCCACCTGGACCAGCCCGATGGTGAGGTACGCGCTGGACCAGCCGCGTCCGGAGGCGATCGCCCAGCTCATGACGAACGGGCTGACCGAGGCGCCCAGGCCCCAGCAGCCGTGCAGCCAGCTCATGTGCCGGGCGGCGTAGTGCAGGGCCACGTAGTTGTTCAGGGCGGCGTCGACGGCGCCGGCGCCCAGACCGAAGGGGACGGCCCACAGGCACAGCAGCCAGAACGAGCCGGACAGCGAGAACCCCACGAGGGCGGCGGCGGTGAGCGCCACGCTGACGGCGGTCACGACGCCCGCGCCCAGGCGGCGCGTGAGCCGCTCCGAGGCCAGGCTGGAGACGATGGTCCCCGCGGAGATGATCGCGGTGATGATGCCGGCGTAGCCGACCGGGACGCCCAGGTCGCGCTGCATCACCGGCCAGCCGGCGCCGACGAGGGAGTCGGGCAGCCCGAGGCTGACGAAGGCGGCGTAGATGATCGCCAGCAGGAGCGCGTACACGGGTGGGGTGCCTCTCGCAGGATGCGGGGCGCGCCGTGCGCTGGGTGCACCTGACCACCCGACGACCGCCTCCGGAGCGGCCCGATCGTACGCAGTCGGGGCGCGCCGACCGGCGCTCGGCGCGCCCCGCCTCGAGGGCGGCCAGCAGGTCAGGTGCTGCTGGTGGTCCCGCCGGTGGTCCCCGGTGCCTGGCCCTGCTGACCGGTGCCGCCCTGCGACGTCGACCCGCCGGGAGCACCCATCTGTCCGCGCAGCCCCGTCCCGCCGGTACCGCCCGCCCCGCCCTGCGCCCCGGGGCCGCCCTGCGGGAAGGCGCTGGCTCCTGCGCCGGTGGACGCTGCCGCGGGGGCCGTCAGCCGGCCGACGCCCACGCCGCCGAGCAGCCCGACGGCGAGCGCGCCGGCCGCGACGAGGGCCGTCACGCGGCGTCCGACACCGGGGGCGGGG
>JAKONK010000183.1 GCA_022701985.1 Actinomycetales bacterium | reverse complement strand
CCGGCGCGGAGGGGTCGAAGGGCGTCACCGAGACGATGGCCGACAGCGGCAGGCCGAGCGCCTCGTGGTCGACGACCGCCGTGTACCCCTTGAGCACCCCGCGCTGCTCGAGGCGGCGCACCCGCTGGTGGACGGTCGAGGTGGGCAGCCCCACCTGCTTGCCGAGGTCGGTGTAGCTGGTCCGGCCGTCCGCCACGAGGGCGGCGACGATGGCGCGGTCGACGTCGTCGACGTCCGCGGGCGGGGCAGGCATGACGGGGACGCTACCCACGGGGCATCGAGACCGACGAACGGCTGGTCCCCCGTTCCGGGAACCAGCCGTCCGTCGGTCTCGCGGGTGCGGTCAGGCGAGCACGGCCCCCTGCGACGCCGAGCCGACGAGCTTGGCGTACTTGGCGAGGACGCCGCGGGTGTACCGCTGCGGCAGCGGCTGCCACTCCGGCGTGCGGCGGGCGGCCAGCTCCTCGGGGTCGACGAGCAGGTCGAGCGTCTTCTCCGTGACGTTCAGGCGGATGCGGTCGCCGTCCTGCACGAAGGCGACGGGGCCGCCGTCGACGGCCTCGGGGGCCACGTGGCCGACGCAGAGGCCGGTCGTCCCGCCGGAGAAGCGGCCGTCGGTGAGGAGGAGGACGTCCTTGCCGAGGCCGGCGCCCTTGATGGCGCCGGTGATGGCGAGCATCTCGCGCATGCCCGGGCCGCCCTTGGGGCCCTCGTACCGGATGACGACGACGTCGCCGGCGGTGATGGTCCCGTCCTCCAGGGCGTCCATCGCGGCGCGCTCCCGGTCGAAGACGCGGGCGGTGCCCTCGAACACGTCGGACTCGAAGCCCGCCGACTTCACCACGGCGCCACCGGGGGCCAGCGAGCCGTGCAGCACCGTGATGCCGCCCGTCGGGTGGATGGGGTTCGCGAGCGCGCGCAGCACCTTGCCGTCCGGGTCCGGCGGGGCGATCTCGGCGAGGTTCTCCGCCATCGTCCTGCCGGTCACCGTCATGACGTCGCCGTGCAGCAGGCCGGCGTCGAGCAGGGCGCGCATGACGACCGGGACGCCGCCGATCCTGTCGACGTCGGTCATGACGTGCTGGCCGAAGGGCTTGACGTCGGCCAGGTGCGGCACGCGCGAGCCGACGCGGTCGAAGTCGGCCAGGGTCAGCTCGACCTCCGCCTCGTGGGCGATGGCCAGCAGGTGCAGCACGGCGTTGGTGGAGCCGCCGAAGGCCATGACCACGGAGATGGCGTTCTCGAACGCCTCCTTGGTCATGATGTCGCGGGCGGTGATGCCCTTCGCCAGCATCTCCACCACGGCCTGGCCGGAGCGGCGGGCGAACCCGTCGCGGCGCCGGTCGGTGGCGGGCGGCGCGGCCGAGCCGGGCAGGCTCATGCCCAGGGCCTCCGCGGCGCTGGCCATGGTGTTCGCGGTGTACATGCCGCCGCACGCGCCCTCGCCCGGGCAGATCGCCTTCTCGATGGCGGTGACGTCCTCGCGGCTCATCAGGCCGCGGGAGCAGGCGCCGACGGCCTCGAACGCGTCGATGATCGTGACCTGCTTCTCCGTGCCGTCGGAGAGCTTGGCGAAGCCCGGCAGGATCGAGCCGGCGTAGAGGAAGACGCTCGCCAGGTCGAGGCGGGCGGCGGCCATGAGCATGCCCGGCAGGGACTTGTCGCAGCCGGCCAGCAGCACCGAGCCGT
This sequence comes from Actinomycetales bacterium, assembly GCA_022701985.1. Lineage (GTDB taxonomy): Bacteria > Actinomycetota > Actinomycetes > Actinomycetales > Quadrisphaeraceae > Quadrisphaera. The sequence continues at coordinate 3,836 of JAKONK010000183.1, read as the reverse complement.
CGAGGCGCTCGGCCTGCATGACGGTCTCGACGGAGACGGCGATGACCTCGCGGCTCACCAGGGAGAAGTGCATCCCCTCGTGGCCCATGGAGATGCCGTCGGAGACCGAGATCGTCCCGAACTCCAGCGGGTAGCCCTGGGCGGCGTGCACGCCGTCCTTCACGGCCTTGGCCAGCCGGTCCAGCGAGAGGTTGCAGGGCGTGATCTCGTTCCACGACGAGGCGACGCCGATCTGGGGCTTGGCGAAGTCGTCGTCGCCGAGCCCGACCGCGCGCAGCATGCCGCGGCTCGCGGTGGCCTCGAGCCCGTCCGTCACCTGGCGGGACCGGGGCTTCATGTCGGCGGTGGCGGGGCGCTCGGGGGCCTGGGTCATGCCCAGATCCTACGGTCCCGTAACAAGCGCCCCGCCGCCTCCACCTGCGCGGTCCGCCCCGCCCGCCGGCGGCCCGGGGGGCGAGGCGGGGGGCGGGGGGGCGGGGCGGGGGGCCGTCAGCCGATGACGACGTTCAGCGGCTCCTCACCGGCGGCCAGGCGCTCCACCTGGGCGCGCAGCAGCCGCAGCGCGCGGGGCTGCATCGCGGTGGTGGCCCCGCCGACGTGCGGCGTCAACAGCAGGTTCGGCGCCCCCCACAGCGGGTGCTCCGCCGGCAGCGGCTCGGGGTCGACGACGTCGAGCGCGGCGTGCAGGCGCTCGGTGCGCAGCTCGGCGAGCAGGGCGTCGGTGTCCACCAGCGCACCGCGCCCCACGTTGACCAGGAGTGCGCCGTCGGGGAGCGCCGCGAGGAAGGCCGCGTCGACGATGCCGCGGGTGCTGTCGGTCAGCGGCAGGCCGATGACCACGACCTCCGCCTCGGGCAGCAGCTCGGGCAGCTCGTCGACCCCGTGCACCGCCCCGTGCTCGTCGGTGCGGGCCGTGGTGGCCACGCGCACGAGGTCGACCTCGAACGGCGCCAAGCGCGCGGCGATGGCGCCGCCGATGCCGCCGACGCCGAGCAGCAGCACCTTCCGGTCGGCCAGGGACCGGCGCTTCGCGGGGCGCCAGGCGGCCTGGTCGGCGTCGCGCACGGCGGTGTCGATGCCGCGCAGCTTCGCCAGCGCGAGCCCCACGGCCAGCTCGGAGGTGGAGGCGTCGTGGATGCCGGCGCCGTTGGCCAGGCGCACGCCCCCGGGGAGCCTGTCGACGAGGTTGTCGTACCCGGCCGACGTCGTCTGGACCAGCTGCAGCCGCGGCAGCGTGGCCACGGTCTCCAGCGCCGTCGCGGGGGTCATGTAGGGCAGCACCACGTAGCCGACGCGCTCGGCGTCCTCCCCCAGCGCCTCGCGGGGGTCGGAGTCGACGTCCCACACGACGGTGCGGACGCCCTCGGGCAGCTGCCCCAGGGCCTCCTGCCACTCGGTGTCGGGCAGGGTCACCAGCAGCTCGGGTCCTGGGGTGCTCACGATCACCAACCCTGGCGGGTTGGCGCCCGGCGCGCCAGCGGGTGAGGCTGGCGGGGTGCGCCACCGACGACGCCTCCCCGCCCCCCTGCGGCCCGCCGCCGCGCTCGCGCTGGCCCTGGTGGTGACCGGGTGCGCCGGAGGCCAGGAGGGCCCCGGCTCGCAGGGCCCGACGCAGACCGGGACGCTGCCCGCGCCGTCGTCCAGCGACCCGGCGGGCCCGCCGACGAGCTCGGTGACCGGTGGCGCCCCGGCGCTGCCCGCAGCCCTCGCCGCCGGCCACGCGCTGAGCGGGGCGCCGGGCGCAGCGACCGACGTCGTCACCGGCCTGGACGTGCCGTGGGCGATCGCGGCCCTGCCCGACGGCACCGCCCTGGTGAGCGAGCGCGACACCGCCCGCGTGGTCCGGGTCGACGCCTCCGGCGCCGCGGACCAGGTGGTCGCGACCGGGCCCGGCGGGGCGGTGCCCGGCGTCGAGCCGCGCGGCGAGGGCGGGCTGCTGGGGCTGGCCGTGTCCCCCGGCTTCGCCCAGGACGGGTACGTCTACGCCTACCTGACCACCGCCGACGACGACCGCGTGGTGAGGATGCGGCTCACCGGCGGCGGCACGGGGACGGCGGGGGCGCTGTCCGAGCCCGAGCCGGTGCTCACCGGCATCCGGTCGGCGACCGTGCACCACGGCGGCCGGCTCGCCTTCGGCCCCGACGGGATGCTCTACGTCACCACCGGTGACGCCAGCGCCCCGTCCACCGCCCAGGACGCCGCTGCGCTGACCGGCAAGGTGCTGCGCCTGACCCCCGAGGGGCAGCCGGCGCCCGGCAACCCGACCGAGGGGTCACCCGTGTGGACCTACGGGCACCGCAACCCCCAGGGGATCGGGTGGGACGCCGACGGGCGGATGTTCGCCGCCGAGTTCGGGCAGGACGCCCAGGACGAGCTCAACCTCCTCGAGCCCGGCCGCGACTACGGCTGGCCGCTGGTGGAGGGGTTCGTGCCCGGCCCCGACGGGACGCCTGCCGACGTCGACGACCCGGCCCTGACGGCCCCGCTGCTGACCTGGGCGACGGCGGAGGCCTCCCCCAGCGGGCTGCTGGTCACCGCCGACGCCGTCTACGTCGCCGCGCTGAGGGGCCAGCGGCTGTGGCGCGTGCCGCTGGCCGGCGGGGTGCTGGGACAGCCCGAGGCGCTGCTGGACGGGGAGCACGGGCGGATCCGCGACGTGGTCGCGGCGCCCGACGGGGGTGCGCTGTGGGTGCTGACCAACAACACCTCCCGGGGCGCGGGGAACCCCGGCGACGACCGGGTGCTGCGCCTGCCGCTCGCCTGAGCCCCGCCTCAGCGGGCGGCACGGACGCGGTCAGCCCGCGGCGACCCCCACCGGCAGCCGGTCCGCCGCCCAGAGGGGTCCCCGCCCCAGGTCGACACCGGCCCCGGCCAGCGCGTCGCGCTGCTCGGCGGTGGTGACGCCCTCGGCGAGGACCCGCAGGCCGAGGCCGTGCGCGAGGCCGACGAGACCCCGGGTGACCACGAGGTCCTCCCTCGTGGCGGCCGGCGACCCCGCAGGCGCCTCCAGCACCACCGCACGCACGGGCAGGCGCGCCAGGTGCGGCAGCAGCACGCCCCCGGCGGTGCCCGGACCGCGCACGGCCAGGTGCACGCCCAGGGCGTCGAGCGCCCGCATCGCCGCCACGGCGCGGGCGTCGTCGGGGACGACACCGCCCGCGACCTCCAGCACCAGCCGCCCGGAGACGGCGGACCGCTCCCGCAGCAGCGCCGCCGTGCCGGCCAGCCAGCCGTCGTCGTGGAGCTGGTGGGCCTCCACGCGCACCCAGGCGTCACCACCGCCCTCGAGGGCCACCCGCAGGGCGTGGCGGCTGAGCGCAGCGTCGAGGCTGTGGCGCCGGGCGACGCGCAGCACCTCGAGCGGCGCCACCTCGCCCACCTCCGGCGACACCAGGCCGAGCTGGACGTGCTGCCCGCGCTCGGCGCCGCTGACGAGCGAGACGACCGGCTGCGTCCGGGCCGCGAGACCGCGTCCGGACTCCAGCGCGGGGGCGAGCTCGCGCAGCACCGCCCGCTGCCGGGCCACCGCGCCGGCCACCTCGTCGTGGCGGACCACCCGGTCGCGGCCCCGGCGCTTCGCCTCCTGCATGGCGGCCGAGGCGCGGGACACCACCGCGAGCGCGTCGGCGGCGTCGCGCAGGTCGGCGGCGTCCGCCACGACCACGCCGATGCTGGCCGACACCCTGGCGTGGGAGACGCCGGGCACGGTGCCCGCGGACTCCCGCACCAGTCCCGCGAGGTGGTCCGCGGCCTCGAGGACCTCCCGCTCCGGGAGGGCCAGGACGACGGCGAACTCGTCGCCCCCGAGGCGCGCCACGACCGCGTCGGGGTGGCCG
>JAKONK010000168.1 GCA_022701985.1 Actinomycetales bacterium | reverse complement strand
GCGGCGCTGGCGCCGACCAGCTCCACCGAGCGCACGCGCGCGGAGGGGGTCGGGGCGCCGTGGGCGGTGATGAGCTCGTCGGCCCCGACGCGGGCGGCGAAGGCGTCGAGCTGGGCGACGACGTCGTCCGGCGTGCCCACCGCGGCGAGCCGCGTCATGCGGTCGACGTGCACGCCGGCGCCCGCCTCGAGCAGGGCGTCGGCGACGGCGTCGAACGCGTCGTCGTCAGCGGTCTCCGTGCCCGCCGGCACCCGGCCCCTGCCGAACAGGCCCACGGCGCGCTGGCGGCGGGCCGCCAGGACGTGCTCGCGGGCGGTGGCCTCGTCGTCGGAGGCGAAGACGTTGACCGCGGCGATGGCGTGCGGCGCGGTCAGCGCGCCGGGCCGCCCGTTCGGGGTGAAGCCGCGGCGGTAGACGTCCATGGCCTGCTCGAGGGCGTCGGGCGCGAAGTGCGATGCGAACGCGTAGGGCAGGCCCAGCTGGGCGGCCAGGCGCGCCCCGAAGGTGGAAGAGCCGAGGACGTAGAGGGGCACGGGCAGGTCGTCGTCGTCGAGGGCGTGGGGCACGGCCTGGACCCCGTCGGGGCGCGGGGTCCCCGCGAGCAGGTCCTGCAGCTCCAGCACGTCCTGGGGGAAGGTGTCGGCGGCCGAGGGGTCGCGTCGCAGCGCGGCGCTGGTGGCGCCGTCGGAACCGGGAGCGCGCCCCAGGCCGAGGTCGATGCGGCCCGGGTGGGCGGCGGCCAGCGTGCCGAACTGCTCGGCGATGGTCAGCGGGGCGTGGTTGGGCAGCATCACCCCGCCCGCGCCGAGCCGGATGGTCGACGTGTGCGCCGCGACGTGCGCCACGAGCACGGCCGGGGCCGAGGAGGCGATGCTCGGCATGCTGTGGTGCTCGGCGTACCAGACCCGCCGGTACCCGTGGCGCTCCGCGGCCCGTGCCAGCTCGACGCTGGCGGCGAGGGTGTCGCGGGCGCCGCGCCCGGGGGCCGCGCGCCGCTCGACGGGGGCCAGGTCGAGGACGGACAGCGGGACGTGCACGGTCATGCCCTGGGCAACCGCCTGCACGCCCCGCCTGTTCCTGCCGGACCCCGGCGCGGCCTCAGCGGGCGCTGAAGCGGAACCGCGTCCAGCTGGTGAACTCCTCGCCGGGCCGGAGCGCGGTGGAGGGGTAGTCGGGCTGGTTGGGGGAGTCCGGGAAGTGCTGGGTCTCCAGCGTGAAGCCCGCGCCCTGCCGGTAGGTGCGCCCGCCCTGGCCGACGAGCGAGCCGGTGAGGAAGTTGCCGCTGTAGAACTGCACACCCGGCTGGTCGGTGAACGTCTCCACCACACGGCCGCTGTGCGGGTCGCGGGCGACGACGACGGGGGTGCGCTCCCGGTCGACGCCGTCGTCGAAGACCCAGTTGTGGTCGTAGCCCAGGGCGTTCAGCACCTGCTCGTCGGGGACGGTGATGCGCTCGCCGATCCGGTGGGGCTCGCGGAAGTCGAAGGGCGTGCCCGCCACGTCGCGCTGCGGGCCCAGGGGGATCGAGACCGCGTCGATGGGCGTGAACCGCGACGCTGCGATCTGCAGCTCCTGGTCGTAGACGTCGCCGGAGGACTCCCCGGCGAGGTTCAGGTACACGTGGTTGGTCAGGTTCAGCACCGTCGGCGCCGTCGTGGTGGCCCGGTAGCGGATGACCAGCTGGCTGTCGGAGGTGACCGCGTACTCGACGACCGTCGTCAGCTCGCCGGGGAAGCCCTGGTCGCCGTCGGGGCTGACGAGGGTGAAGCGGACGCCGGCCTCGCCGTCGCCCTGCAGCGCCTCGGCATCCCAGACGCGGGTGTTGAAGCCCTCGGGCCCGCCGTGGAGGGCGTTCTGGGGGTTCGTCCCCGGGTCGTTGACGGGCACCTGGTAGGTCCGCCCGTCGAGGGTGAAGCGCCCCTTCGCGATGCGGTTGGCGTACCGGCCGATGGTCGCCCCGAAGAACGTGGTCAGCGCCTCGTACTCCGCGAGGGTCCTCTGTCCGAGGGAGACGTCGGCCACCTCGCCGCGGGCGTCGGGCACCAGGACGCTCTGGATGGTCGCGCCGTACGTGAGCATCGTGACGCGCAGCCCGTCGTGCCCGAAGGTCCACCGCTCGACGGCCTGTCCGCCCCGCGTGGTGCCGAACGGCTCGGACGACGTGGTGGGCGTGCCGCCACCCCCTGCTGCACCGCCGCCGTTCGCGCGGGCCGGCGCGGCCCTGCCCACGGCGGTCGCGAGGAGCCCGCCCGCCGCGGCCGCTGCCAGCGCCGAGCGCCGGCTGAGGTGGGTCGAGGTGTCGTCAGGTCGGGACATGCGAGGTCTCCCGTGCTCCGCGCCCAGGCACCGGTGCCTGGACGAACCACCTCACCCTGGACCCGGGCGCGCGCACCTGCCACTCCTGGGGCGGTGCGCCCGAGGGCACCCTGAGGGAGCTCAGAGGGGGGCGACGAGGTAGCGGTACTCGTGGTGCACGGCGAACCCCGACCGCTCGTAGAGCGCCTGCGCCGCGCTGTTCGACGCCGCCACCTGCAGGAACGCCGCGGTGGCGCCCTGCTGCGCGCCCCAGCCCAGCAGCGCCGCGGTGAGCCGCCCGGCCAGGCCGCGACGGCGGTGCGCCGGCGCCGTCTCCACCGCGGACAGCCCGAGCCAGCCCCCGCCCGACAGCGAGCCCCGCGCGACGGCGAGCACCTCGCCGTCGTCGCCGCTGTCGTCTCCGCCGTGGTCGCGGATGCTGGCGAAGACCTGCCGGTCGGCGGAGAGCAGCACCGCACGGCCGGCGGGGCCGACCGGACCGCGGCCCTGGTAGGCAGCCAGCCACCGCTCGTCGGGCTCGGGGTCGAAGCGGACACCCGCCGTGCTCCCGTCGAGCCCGCCCCCGGGGGGTACAGCGGCCGTCATGACCAGGGTCGGGGTGCGGACGGTCCACCCGCGCCGCTCCAGCTCCTCGCCGAGCGGACCGGTGGGCGCCGCCACCACGGCCTCGAGGCCGCGCACCGCGTAGAAGGCGCGCACCCTCTCGAGGGCGGTGTCGAGGTCGCAGCCCGGGTCGCCCACCGCCAGCGCCGAGTTGGCGCGGCCGGTGAAGCCGCCCGCGGCCCGCAGCCGCCACGCGCCGAGGTCCTCGCGCTCCTGCGGGCGCCAGTGCTCAGCGGCCTCCAGCTCCAGCGCGTCGGTGCCGACCGCGACGTGGGCCGGCTCGGCGGGCCGGCGCTCGCGGCGTGCGGGCGCGGGCGGCACGGCCTTCGCGGCGAGCACGGCGCTGCGCGCCACGACGACCTCGCCGCGCCGCGTGGCGACGACGAGCCGCTGCTCGTCAGCGGCGACCAGGTCTCCGAGGGCGTCGGAGGCGGACCCGTCGGGGAGCCGGTGGCGGACGACGACGCGCCGCCCGACCACCAGCTCCTCGAGCCTCACGACGTGGCGCGTCAGGAGCGACCGCCGTGGTGGTGGTCGTGGCCGGAGTGGTCGTGGCCGGAGTGGTCGTCGTCCTCGTGGAGGGCGTGGACCAGGTCGTCGGCGACGTCGAGCAGGACGCCCCGAAGGTCCGGGTCGACGGACACGGCGCCGTCAGCGCTGGTGAACAGCCCCGCTGCGGTGAGCAGCCGGACGTCGCGGAGCACCTGCTCGCGCGCCGTCGACTCGCCGATGACCTCGTCCAGCTCCACCCGCCCGGTGAGCGCGAGGCGGGCGACCAGGTCGATGACCACCTCGCCGCGCTCCAGGTCGAGCAGGGCGGCCTGCGCGGCGTCGACGTCGAGGTCGTCGGGGGCGGGACCGGTCGCACCGGCGCCCAGCCACGCCACGGTGCTGGCGGCGGCGCTGTCGGCCTCGTCGGTGGTGGGCTCGCCCTCGACGACCGCCATGAGGTGCTGGGCGAGCGCGGCCCTCGCCGCCAGCAGCTGCGCCTCGCCCCCCTCGCGCCACTCGCCGGCCAGCTCGTCGGCCTCGGTGCGGTCGTGCAGCAGCAGCGCCGCGCGGTTCCACCGGGCGAGGACGGCGGTCTCGTCGTCGTCCAGCGCGTCCGCGCCGGGCTCGCCCGACGGGGGCGCCACGACGGGGGAGGCGTCGTCGTCGGCGCCGCTCAGCAGCACCTCGCCGAGGTGCGCGACCAGGGGGTTCGCCAGCAGCGCGGCGGCCACCCGCTCCTGCGGGATCGCCTCGACCTCGGCCAGCAGGGCCAGGCGCGCCTCGCGCTCCTCGGCGGTCTCCGGGTCCTCGTCGTGGTCCAGGCGGCTGCCGGGACCGAGGTAGCGCTGCGCGGCGTGGTCGTGGGCGTGCACCTCCGGGTCGACGACCGGCCCGGAACCCCGGCCCAG
>JAKONK010000160.1 GCA_022701985.1 Actinomycetales bacterium | reverse complement strand
GCGGGGCTCACGCCGACGCGTACCTGTGGGTGAAGCGCGTCGGGGAGAGCGACGGCCAGTGCGGCCGCGGCGAGCCCCCGGCCGGTGCGTGGTGGCCGTCGTACGCCGTCGGCCTCGCGCAGCGCGCGCCCTGACCGTCCCGGGCCACCGCGCTCCTCGGACCGCCGCACCGGGGCCGTCGTGGAGTCGGGGTCAGCCCTGAGGATGACGCGCTGCCGGTGCGCACCCGCCCGTCGGCGGTCGCGGCGCGCGTGCCCAGCCCGGCAGGCTCGGGGGGTGGATGAGGTCCTCGCCCCGCTCCGACGCGCCTCGGCGGGCGCGTCCGACAGCGACCCGCTGAGCGTCGCCGTGCTCGACGAGCAGCTGCGGTCGCCCGGCTGGGCCGAGGCCGACCCGGCGTGGTCGCCGCTGGTCCTGGGGTGGCAGTCGGCGCGCGGCGACCGCGTGGGGCGCGCCCTCGTGCTGCGCCGGCACGTGCCGGGCAGCCGGCGGTTCCTCGCGCTGCTCCCCGACCTGCCGCGCCTGGGCGGCCTGGAGCGCGACCCGGCTCTGTGGCGCCCCCAGGCCGTGGCGCTCCTGCGCCGGCTCGGCGCCTTCGCCGTGCGCTTCGGCCTCCCAGCGCACGCCCAGGCGCTCCCCAGGAGCAGCGCATCCCGCCTGCGATGATCGTCACGTGTCGCTGACCGGTGCCGCCCTGCAGTGGGCGACCGCCCTCGCCGCCCTGCTCGCAGGGGTGGCCCTCGTGGTCCTCTGGCCCCGCCTCGGGCGCCCGGGACTGGTGAGCATCGGGCTCCGCGCCACCTCGCTGGTGGTGGTCAACCTCCTGGTGGTGCTGGCGCTGCTGGTCTCCGCCAACAAGCACTACGCCTTCTACAGCGGATGGGACGACCTGCTCGGCGGCCCCGCGAACGCGGCCGAGGACATCGCCGGCGCCGCCCCCCGTGACGTCACCGCGGCCCAGGCCGCCGCCGTGCGCACCGGCACCACCGCGCCCACCGCCCCCGAGGGCTCCGCGGTCGACGGCTACGGCGGCCGCGTCCAGCAGATGACCGTCACGGGTGACGGGACCTCGGGTCGGGTGCTCGTGGTGCTGCCCCGCGGCTACCACGACGCCGCCCAGGCCGGCCGGACCTACCCGGTGCTCGTGGCCCTGCACGGCTTCCCGGGCAGTCCCGAGCAGTGGCTGACCGCCCTCGACGTCCGGGCCGCGCTCGACTCCGCCGCCGACGCGGGGCAGGTCGAGGAGCCGATCGTCGTCATCCCCGACCTCGCCCAGCCCGCCGGGCGCGACACCGAGTGCCTCGACGGCCCGGCCGGCCAGCCGCAGCTGGAGACGTGGCTGTCCAGCGACCTGCCGAAGGCCGTGGAGGCCAGCTACCGGGCCCGCACGAGCCCCCAGGCCTGGGCGTCCATGGGCTTCTCGATGGGCGGGTGGTGCTCGGCGGTGCTGACGATGCTGCACCCGCAGCAGTACGGCGCGGGCATCGTCATGGGCGGCTACTTCCAGTACGACCCGGCCGACTACGTCCCCTTCCCCCGCGGGAGCGCCCAGGCCCAGCAGCACGACCTGGTCGCCCTCGCCGGCAGCGCCTCGGCGCCGGCGGTGTCGATGTTCGTCTCGAGCAGCCAGGACGACCCGGAGAGCTGGCCCACCACCAAGACCTTCCTGGCCGCGGTGGAGGCGCCCCTGTCGGTGACCTCGCTGGTCGCGAAGACGGGCGGGCACCGCAGCGACGTCTGGCTCGCCCAGATGCCGAAGGCGCTGCAGTGGCTGGGGTCGACGGCGGCGGGCTTCGCCCCGGAGAGCAGCGGGGCGCCGAGCAGCGCCGCACCGAGCAGCGCGGCGCCGAGCGCCAGCCCGAGCCCCAGCGCGACCGCCTCCAGCTGAGGCGGTCCGGGGTCAGAGGGAGGCGGTGCTCGTGTCGCAGGCGGCCGGGTCGCCGCCGTCGTAGCCGGTGGAGAACCACTGCTGGCGCTGCTCGGACGTGCCGTGCGTGTACGTCTCCGGGTCGGAGCGGCCCGTCGCGGCCTCCTGGATCCGGTCGTCCCCCACGGACGCCGCCGCCGAGAGGGCGTCAGCCACGTCGGTCCGCGTGAGGGGCTGCAGCAGGGGGGCGCCGGTGTCGGGGTCGGGCGTGGACGCCGCGTGGTGCGCCCACACGCCGGCGAAGCAGTCGGCCTGCAGCTCGCTGCGCACCGCCGCGGAGTCCGCCCCGGCGCGGTCGCCCTGGACGGCGGCGAGCAGGCCCTGCTGGTCCTGCACGGCGTGCCCGAACTCGTGGGCCACCACGTACTCCTGGGCGAGCGGCCCCCCGCTGGAGCCGAACCTGTCGGTCAGCTCCTGGAAGAACCCGGTGTCGAAGTACGCGGTGCGGTCACCGGGGCAGTAGAACGGGCCGACGTCGCTGGTGGCCTCGCCGCACGCCGTGCTGACCGCCCCGCTGAAGAGCACCAGCTCCGGCTCGGCGTACTCGCCGGGCAGCAGCTGCGACCAGACGGCGTCCAGCGACTCGGCGGTGGCGATGACGCGGCAGTCGACGTCCTCGTTCGCCGCCTGCCCGGTGGTGCACCGGGCGAAGGCCCCGGAGCCGTCGGTCGCCTGCTCCTGCGAGCCGGCCTGCTGGCCGCCCGTGGCCCCACCTCCGACCACCCCGGTGAGGTCCAGGCCGAAGTACGCGCCGACGAGCAGCAGGAGCAGGCCGCCGATGCCACCGCCGACGGCGACGCCCCGGCGGCCGCCACCGCCACCGGCGCGGGCGCGGCCGGGGTCGATCCTGCCGCCGGGGTCGAACGTCACGCCCGGCAGCCTGGCCCTCCGCGGCCCCGGCCGCCAGCGGTCAGCCGGCCAGCGCGGAGAGCACGGCCGTCTCGAGGACGTCGAGCGCGTCGTCGAGCAGGGCCGGCTCGATGGTCAGCGGCGGCAGGAAGCGCAGCACGTTGCCGAAGGTCCCGCAGGTCAGCGTCACCACGCCCGCGGCGTGGCAGGCGGCGCTGATGGCGGCGGCCCCCGCGGCGTCGGGCTCGAGGGTCGCAGCCCCGCCGTCGGTCCTGACGACCTCGATCGCGAGCATCGCGCCGCGGCCTCGGACGTCACCGATGCCGGGGCGCTGCGCCTGCAGCGCGCGCAGCCGTGCCGTCATGCGCTCCTGGATCGCCAGGGCCGCGCCGGTGAGGTCGAGGTCGGCCATGGCCTCGAGCGCGCCCAGCGCCGCGGCGCAGGCCACCGGGTTGCCGCCGTAGGTGCCGCCGAGGCCGCCGGAGTGCACCGCGTCCATCGCGTCAGCGCGCCCGACGACGCCCGCCAGCGGCAGCCCGCCCGCGACGCCCTTGGCGATGGTGACCAGGTCGGGGCGCACGCCCTCGCGCTCGCAGGCGAAGACGTCACCGGTGCGCGCGAAGCCGGTCTGCACCTCGTCGGCCACGAACAGCGCGCCGTTCTCGCGGCACCAGGCGGCCAGCGCGGGCAGGAAGCCCGGCGCGGGCTCGATGAAGCCGCCCTCGCCCTGGACCGGCTCGATGACGACGCAGGCCACCTGGTCGGCGCCGACCTGGGACTCGATGACGCGGATCGCGCGCTGGGCGGCCTGCTCGCCGGTCATGCCCTCGGGGTCGCGGAACGGGTAGCTCATCGGGGCGCGGTAGACCTCACCCGCGAACGGCCCGAAGCCCTTCTTGTACGGCATGGCCTTGGCGGTCATGGCCATCGTGAGGTTGGTGCGGCCGTGGTAGGCGTGGTCGAAGACGACGACGGCGTCGCGCCCGGTGGCGTGCCGGGCGATCTTCACCGCGTTCTCCACCGCCTCGGAGCCGGTGTTGAACAGCGCCGCCTTGGCGGGGCCCTCGACCGGGGCCAGGCGCACCAGGGCCTCGCACACGGCCACGTACTCCTCGTACGGCGTGACCATGAAGCAGGTGTGGGTGAAGTCGGCCACCTGCTGCTGCACGCGCTCGACCACGCGGGGCTGGGCGTGCCCGACGTTGACGACGGCGATGCCCGCCCCGAGGTCGATGAGCTGGTTGCCGTCGACGTCGCGCAGCACCGCGCCCTCGGCGCGCTCCACGAACACCGGCAGGGTCGAGCCGACGCCCTTCGACACGGCCGCCAGGCGGCGCTCCTGGAGCGCGCGGGAGCGGGGGCCGGGCACCTCGGTGACGAGCCGGCGCACCTGCTCCAGCGGCTCCCTGCCGGCGGCGGGGGCAGCGGTCTGGGGGCGGGGCGCCGTGGTCGTCATGCGCGGCAGGCTAGTCCTCGGCGGCGACCGTGCCGAGGGCCTCTCAGGTGGATGACGCGGCACCCGCAGCGCCTCGGCGCTCGCGGACCCGCTGGGCCGCCCACAGCGCCCACCCGGTGCCGCCGACGACGCCGAGGCTCACCACGCGGTACAGGACGTCGGCGGCGAGCGCCTCGCCCGTCGTGGCGCCCGCCGCCACCAGCCCGACCACCAGGGCGGCGTCGACCACCCCCAGCCCCGCGGGCACCACCGGGAAGGACGCCGCGGCCATCGCCGCGGTGTACGCCAGCAGCAGGTGCAGCGCGGACAGGTCGTCGAGCCCGACGGCGCGGCAGACGAGGGCCAGGGCGAGCGCGTCGAGCAGCCAGTTCAGCAGGGCCCCGCCGCCCGCCCAGGCCCACGTGGCCGGGCCGACCCGCACGGACGCCAGGCGCGCGGCCAGCGAGTGCGCCGCGCCGGCGGCGGCCCCCACCCGGGGGCGGCGCACGCGCAGCTCCGCGAGGCCCGCCGCCGCGCGCCGCCTCAGCGCCCTCCTGCGGGCGACGACGGCGGGCTGGCGGCGCACCACCCCCGCGGCCACGAGCACCACCACGGCCACGCCGACGGCGACCAGCAGGTGCGAGCCGTCACCGCGAGCACCGGTGGCCAGGCCCGCCACCGCGCCCAGCGCGGCGAGGGAGGCCGCCGAGAGGAACCCGCTGACCGCGATGACCCACGACGCCGCCGGCCCCGACGCCCCCATGGCCGTCATCCGGCGGAAGTTCAGGGCGGTGGAGAACACCGGCCCGCCGGGGAGGGTGATGCTCAGGGAGTGGGCCGTGAAGGCCAGCGAGGTGACCGCCCGGCGCCCCGCACCGCGGGCCGGCGCGCCGGCGCCCAGCAGCAGCCGGCGCTGCATCACCGCGTAGGCGACCACCGAGGCCAGGTCGACCACCACGGCGAGGAGCAGCGGGCCCCAGCGCGGGTCGCTCACCGCGTCGACGGCGCGGGCCAGGTCGTCGCGGCCCTCGACCAGCTCGACCGCGACGACGCCCACCAGCAGGACGCCGAGGAACCACCGCGCGACCCGCCACCAGGCGGCGCCCGGGCGCACGGCGGCCGCGGGCGCCGACGGCGGTGCGGACGGGCTCGACACGGTCACATCATCGGCGCGCGAGGATGGTGCCGTGAGCCTCGCGCGCCCGACCGGCCCCTCCGAGCACGACGGCCCCCGCGGGCCCCTCGGCCTGCGCGAGGTCGTGGTGCTGGGGTCCACCGGCTCGATCGGCACCCAGGCGGAGGACGTCGCCGCCGCCGCGCCCGACAGGTTCCGCATCACCGCCGTCGCGGCGGGGGGCTCCGACCCCGCCCGCGTGCGCCAGCTCGCCGAGCAGGCCGTGCGCCTGGAGGTCGAGGCCGTCGGCGTCGCCGACCCCGCGGCCGAGGGCCCCCTGCGCGCGGCGCTGGCCGAGGCCGCCCGCGCCGCGGGCCGCACCGGGTGGGCGCCCGAGGTGCTCGCCGGCCCCGACGCGGCCGTGGAGCTGGCGGGCCGGCGCTGCGACGTCGTCCTCAACGGGATGACCGGCTCGGTGGGGCTGCGCCCGACGCTCGCGGCCCTGGAGGCGGGCACCGTCCTGGCGCTGGCCAACAAGGAGTCGCTGGTCGCGGGCGGTCCCCTCGTGAAGGCGGCCGCGCGGCCGGGCCAGGTGGTGCCGGTCGACTCCGAGCACTCGGCCATCGCCCAGTGCCTGCGCGGCGGCTCGGCGCAGGAGGTCCGCCGCCTGGTGCTGACCGCCTCGGGGGGCCCCTTCCGCGGGCGCTCGCGGGCGTCCCTGGCCCAGGTCGTCCCCGAGCAGGCGCTCGCCCACCCCACGTGGGCGATGGGACCGGTGGTCACCACGAACTCCGCGACGATGGTCAACAAGGCCCTGGAGGTGGTCGAGGCGCACCTGCTGTTCGACCTGCCGATGGAGCGCATCGACGTCGTCGTCCACCCGCAGTCGGTGGTGCACTCCGTGGTCGAGTTCACCGACGGCTCCACCCTCGCGCAGTGCTCCCCGCCGGACATGCGCCTGCCGATCTCCCTGGGCATGGGCTGGCCCGACAGGGTGGAGCGCCCCGGCTACGGCATCGACTGGACGACGGCGGCCTCGTGGACGTTCGAGCCCCTCGACGAGGAGGCCTTCCCCGCCGTCGCCCTGGCGCGCGAGGCGGCGACCAGCGGCGGGACGGCGCCGGCGGTCTTCAACGCCGCCAACGAGGAGTGCGTCGCGGCGTTCCTCGGCGGGCGGCTGCCGTTCCTGGGCATCGTGGACACCGTCGCGCGCGTCGTGGGCGAGCACAGCCCCCTCCCAGGGAGCGGGATGACCGTGGACGGCGTGCTGGCGGCGGAGGACTGGGCGCGCACCCGCGCCCGCGAGCTGGTGGGGGTCTGAGGGATGGGTCAGCTCGGCGAGGTGCTGGCGTGGGTCGTCGGCGTCGGGGTCTTCGTGCTCGGCCTGGGGATCTCGATCGCCCTGCACGAGGTGGGGCACCTGGTGCCCGCCAAGCGCTTCGGCGTGAAGGTGACGCAGTACATGGTCGGCTTCGGGCCCACCGTGTGGTCGCGCCGCCGCGGTGAGACCGAGTACGGCGTGAAGGCGATCCCGCTCGGCGGCTACGTGCGGATGGTCGGCATGTACGCGCCGCTCACCGCCGTGGCGCAGGAGCGCCTGGACGACGAGGTGGCCGAGCTCGAGGGCGGGCCGGAGGGGGACGCCGCGGCGCGGCGCCGCCGGCGGCGGGCGGGGCCGTTCGCTCAGATGGTCAGCGACGCCCGCGAGATGGCGGCCGAGGAGGTCGTGCCGGGGGAGGAGCACCGCTCCTTCCACAGCCTGTCCGTGCCGCGGCGCGTCGTCATCATGCTCGGCGGCCCGGTGGTCAACCTCGTCATCGCCACGCTGCTGCTGGGCACCTACATCACGACCACCGGTCTGCCCCAGACCGTGCCGACGGTCAGCACCGTCTCGCAGTGCGTGCTGCCCGCCGGCAGCACCCAGACCGAGTGCGCCCCCGGCGACACCCCCAGCCCCGCGGCGCAGGCCGGGCTGCAGCCCGGTGACCGGATCCTGTCCGTCGACGGCGTCGCCGCGGACGGCGACTGGACCCGCGTGCAGGACGCCATCCGCGCCGCCGCGGGCCGCACCGTGGCGGTCGTCGTCGACCGCGGCCCCGAGGGCTCGGCGCAGCGGCTGGAGCTCCAGGCGCCCGTCATCGCCAACCAGGTGGCCCGGCTCAGCTCCTCGGGGGCCGTCGAGACCGCGGCCGACGGCACGGTCCTCACCGACACGGTCGGGTTCCTCGGGGTGACGCCCACCGCCGAGCTGGTCCCGCAGCCCGTCACCGCGGTGCCCGGGTTCGTGGCCGAGCAGACCTGGAACGTCGCCGAGATCGTGCTGACGCTGCCCCAGCGCATGGTCGGCGTGGCGCAGGCCGCGTTCGGGAGCGGGGAGCGCGACCCCAACGGCCCGATCGGCGTCGTCGGCGTCGGGCGGCTGTCCGGGGAGATCGCCAGCAGCGACCTGTTCACCTCCACCGGCCAGCGCGTCTCGGCGATCGTCACCGTGCTCGGCTCGCTGAACCTGGCGCTGTTCGTCTTCAACCTCGTGCCGCTGCTCCCGCTCGACGGCGGCCACGTGGCGGGCGCGCTGTGGGAGGGCCTGCGCCGCCGCGTCGCCGCCCTGCGCGGGCGCCCGGACCCGGGGCCGTTCGACCTGGCGCGGCTGCTGCCGGTGACCTACGTGGTGACCGCGCTCCTCATCGGGATGTCCGTGCTGCTGCTGTACGCCGACATCGTCAGGCCGATCACCCTCGGGTGAGGCTGCGGGAGGGGCTCCGGGTGAGGTCTGCCTGAGCGGTGGGGCCGGTCGGGGCGCGGGTGATACTTGGGTCATGGCATCGGTCCCCGTCAGCCTCGGCATGCCGAGCGTCAAGGAGGCGCCGCCCGTGCTCGCGCCGCGGCGCACCACCCGGCAGATCAGGGTCGGGTCCGTCGGCGTCGGCAGCGAGTCGCCGGTGAGCGTCCAGTCGATGACGACGACGCCCACCACCGACATCAACGCCACGCTCCAGCAGATCGCCGAGCTCACGGCGTCGGGCTGCGACATCGTGCGCGTCGCCTGCCCCAGCCAGGACGACGCCGACGTCCTGCACATCATCGCCAAGAAGTCGCAGATCCCGGTGATCGCCGACATCCACTTCCAGCCGAAGTACGTCTTCACGGCCATCGAGGCCGGCTGCGCGGCCGTCCGGGTGAACCCGGGCAACATCCGCAAGTTCGACGACCAGGTCAAGGAGATCGCCCGCGCGGCGAAGGACCACGGCACGTCGATCCGGATCGGCGTCAACGCCGGGTCCCTCGACAAGCGGATCATGGACAAGCACGGCAAGGCCACCCCGGAGGCTCTCGTCGAGTCCGCGGTCTGGGAGGCGTCGCTGTTCGAGGAGCACGACTTCCACGACTTCAAGATCTCGGTGAAGCACAACGACCCCGTCGTCATGGTGCGCGCCTACGAGCTGCTCGCCGCCTCCGGCGACTGGCCGCTGCACCTCGGCGTCACCGAGGCCGGCCCCGCCTTCCAGGGCACCATCAAGTCGGCCACGGCCTTCGGCGCGCTGCTCTCCCAGGGCATCGGCGACACCATCCGCGTTTCCCTGTCGGCGCCCCCGGTCGAGGAGGTCAAGGTCGGGCTGCAGATCCTGCAGTCGCTGAACCTGCGCGAGCGCAAGCTCGAGATCGTCTCCTGCCCCTCCTGCGGACGCGCCCAGGTCGACGTCTACACCCTCGCCGAGCAGGTCACCGCCGGCCTGGAGGGCATGAGCGTGCCGCTGCGCGTGGCCGTCATGGGCTGCGTCGTCAACGGCCCGGGCGAGGCTCGCGAGGCCGACCTCGGCGTCGCCTCGGGCAACGGCAAGGGCCAGATCTTCGTCAAGGGCCAGGTCATCAAGACCGTCCCCGAGCACGACATCGTCGCCACCCTCATCGAGGAGGCCAACCGCCTGGCCGCCGAGATGGGCGAGGTCGACGGCGCCGCCCCGTCCGTCTCGGTCGGCTGACGGCGGGCTGGCGCCGGGCTGACGGCGCGCTGGTCCACCGGCTGGCGGCGCGCGCCGCGCCGTCGGCAGGCAGGATGCGCAGCGTGTTCCGCAGCCCGCTGCGCGTCCTCGACGACGCCGACCGCGCCGACGTCCTCGCCCTGTGCGCCCAGGACCCGGTGGCGAGCATCTTCGTCACGAGCCGCGTCGCAGCGGTGGGTGCCGACCCGGCCCGCCTGGGCGGGCAGCTCTGGGGCTGGTGCCCCTCGGGGCGGCTCGAGGCGCTGTGCTGGGACGGCGCGAACCTCGTCCCCGTGCTGCCGGGCGGAGCGGGCACCGACGCCGAGGCGGCGCTCGACGCCTTCGCCACCCGCGCCCGCCGCAGCGGCCGCCGCTGCTCCTCCCTGGTCGGCAGCGCCGACGCGGTGATGGGCCTGTGGTCTCGGCTGGAGGGCTCCTGGGGCCCGGCCCGCGACGTCCGGCCCGACCAGCCGCTCATGGCGGTGCGCACCCCGCCGCTGGTCGCCCCCGACACCGCCGTCCGCCGGGCCACCGCCGCCGACCTGGACGTCCTCGTGCCGGCCTGCGTCGCGATGTTCACCGAGGAGGTCGGGTACTCGCCGACCGCCGGTGACGGCGGGGTGACCTACCGCCGCCGCGTGGAGGAGCTCGTCACCGCCGGGCGCTCGTTCGTGCGCATCGAGGGCACCGGCGACGAGCGCCAGGTGGTGTTCAAGGCCGAGCTGGGGGCCGTCGCGCCGGGCGTCGCGCAGGTGCAGGGCGTCTGGGTGCACCCCGACCACCGCGGCCGCGGCCTGGCCGAGCCGGGGATGTCCGCCGTCGTGCTGGCGACCCAGGCCGCGGGCTACCCCGTGGTCAGCCTCTACGTTAACGACTACAACACCCGGGCGGTCCGCGCCTACGAGGCCGTGGGCTTCGAGCGGGTGGGCACCTTCGCCACCGTCCTGTTCTGACGACGACGGGCCCCGCCGCCGACAGCGGCTGGGGTCCGTTCGGGAGCGGCGTCACCCGGAGGGTGCCGCCAGCCACTACCGTCTGCTGGCCGCGCAGCACGGGCGGCCGGTCGACGGCTCTGGTGAGGGTGGTTCTTCGTGGCGCGCACGGGTGGGTTCTGGAAGCTGCACGGAGACGGGAGCGTCCCCGGTCCGGGCGCCGTCGTCGCCCCCGACGAGCGGCTGAGCTGGCCGCGCACCGTCGGGATCGGCGTGCAGCACGTGATGGCGATGTTCGGCGCCACCGTGCTGGTGCCGACGATCACGGGGTTCTCCCCGTCGACCACGCTGTTCTTCTCCGCGGTCGGCACGGCGCTGTTCCTGCTGCTGACGCGCGGGCGCCTGCCCAGCTACCTCGGGTCGAGCTTCGCCTTCCTCGCGCCGATCGCGGCGGCGGAGACGGCCGGTGGCCCGGCGGCGGCGCTCGGCGGCATCGTGGTCACCGGTGTGCTGCTGGCCCTGGTGGGCCTGCTGGTGCAGCGCGCGGGCTCGGCGTGGGTCGACAGGCTGCTGCCCCCGGCGGTGACGGGCACGATCGTGGCGCTCATCGGGCTGAACCTGGCGCCGGCCGCGTGGACCAGCGTGCAGGCCGGGCCGGTGACCGCCGTCGTGACGATCGCCGCGATCGTGCTGTCGTCGGTGCTGTTCCGCGGGCTGCTCGGGCGCCTGTCGATCCTGCTGGGCGTGGTCGTCGGGTACGTGGTGGCCCTGGTGCGGGACGAGGTCGACTTCTCCGCGGTCGGCGGCGCCTCCTGGGTCGGGCTGCCGCAGTTCACGGCCCCCTCGTTCGACCTCGCGGTCATCGCCGTGTTCATCCCCGTGGTGCTCGTGCTGGTGGCCGAGAACGTCGGGCACGTCAGGTCCGTGGCGGCTCTGACGGGCCGCGACCTCGACCCCCTGACCGGCCGCGCCCTCGTCGCCGACGGCCTCGCCACCACCCTCGCCGGCCTCGGCGGCGGCTCCGGCACCACCACCTACGCCGAGAACATCGGCGTGATGGCGGCCAGCCGGGTCTACTCCACCGCCGCCTACGCCGTGGCGGCGGGAGCGGCCCTGCTGCTCTCGCTGTCGCCGAAGTTCGGCGCGGTCATCGCGAGCGTGCCCGCGGGGGTGCTCGGCGGCGCCGGCACGGTCCTGTACGGCCTCATCGGCGTGCTCGGGGCCCGCATCTGGGTGCAGGCCCGCGTCGACTTCTCCCGCCCCGCGGTGCTGACGAGCGCCGGCGTGGCGCTGGTCATCGGCATCGCCGACTACACGCTGACCGTCGGAGGCCTCACCTTCACGGGCATCGCGCTGGGCACCGTCGCGGCCGTCGGGATCTACCACCTGATGGCGGCGCTGGGCCGCTGGCGGGGCACCGACCCGGGCGACGCCACCGGCGCCGACCGCGGTCGCGAGGCCGCCGTGGAGCCCGCGAGCCCCGCCTCGGCGCCGCGCCCCGACCTCACCCGCTGACCCCGCCGGCCGGCGCTTGTGAGCGCCGGGTGTGACGCCAGACGGGCAGAACCTCGTCCGGTGGGGCGCCGGGGTGCTGCCGAGGACACCTCTGCCCGTCCGACGTCACCTGTGGACGAGATCCACACCGACACGCGGGCTCCACCAGGCTCGAACGCGTGGACGTGGACGAGATCTGCCGCCTGGTGTGGCGCGCCGGTGGCGCCGTGCGCCGCGGGGACCTGCCCTGCGACTGGCGGGCTCTGGACCGCGCCCTCGCCAGCGGGAAGCTGCTGCGCCTGGCGCGGGGCACCTACGTGCTGTCGAGCCAGCAGCCCGCCCAGCAGGCGGCAGCGCGGCTCCGGGGCGTCGTCTCGCACACCAGCGCGGCGCAGCTGTGGCTCATGGAGGTCGTCTCCGCGCCGGTCCTGCCCCACGTGACGGTGCCGCGCAGCCGCAAGCTCAGCGCCCGCGACGTCGTGAGGCACTGGGCGGACCTCCCACCCGCGGACGTCGAGGGCGGGGTGACCACACCTCTGCGCACGGTGGTCGACTGCGCCCGTTCGCTGCAGCTCCCTGACGCCCTGGCCGTGGCCGACTCCGCGCTGCGCCGCGGCCTCGTGCGACCCGGTGAGCTGCGTGCCAGGGCAGAGGCGACGCGGGGTGCGGGACGCGCAGCGGTGCAACGGGTCGCCCAGCACGCCAGCGGGAGGGCTGCCAACCCCTTCGAGTCGGCGCTGCGCGGCATCGCGGTCGAGGCCGGCGTGCTGGGGCTCGAGCCCCAGGTGGTGCTCGAGTGCGTCGGCGGCCGGGTGCGCCCCGACCTCCTGCACCGCCGCCTGCGCCTGATGGCCGAGGCCGACAGCTTCGAGTGGCACGGCCGGCGGCGGGCGCTGGCGGACGACTGCCGCCGCTACGACGACCTCGTGGCCGACGGGTGGACCGTGCTGAGGTTCGCGTGGGAGCAGGTCATGTTCGACAGGCCCTGGGTGTCGCGGACCCTGCGCGCCACGGCGGCCCGGTGCGCCGTGACGGCCGACGTGCAGAAGTCGCTCGAGCCCGCGGGGTCGGGCGCAAGAAGGCCACCTCTGCCCGTTCGGCGTCACCAGAAAGGGGGTGCGGGGCGGCACTAAGGTCGGGACGTGCTCCTGAGGACCTCCACCCTGCTCCTGCGCACCCTGCGGGAGGACCCGGCCGACGCCGAGCTGGCCAGCCACAAGCTGCTCGTGCGCGCCGGCTACATCCGCCGCGCCGCCCCCGGCGGGTTCA
>JAKONK010000140.1 GCA_022701985.1 Actinomycetales bacterium | reverse complement strand
TGCTGGTGCGGGGGTCGGTGCCGTCGGCGACGGCGGGGGGCCCGTCCAGGCGGCGCAGCCCCAGGTGCGGGACCAGGGTGAAGACCGCCCACCACAGCCCCGCCGAGAGCAGGCTGACCCGCACCGCCTCGCCCTGGTCCAGACCGAGGGACGGCGCTGCGCTCAGCAGCACCAGGTTGGCCGCCAGCAGCAGCGCCCCGCCGGCGTAGCCCAGCGCCCACCCCCGGCTGGAGACCCGGTCGCGCTCGGCAGGCCCGGCCAGGCGCACGAGCAGCGCGTCGTAGACCACCAGCGAGGCCCCCAGGCACAGGCTCGCCACCAGCTGCAGCAGCGCCCCCAGCGCCCAGCGGTCACCGGTGACCAGCACCATCGCCGATGCGGCCGCGGCCCCGACCCACGCGAACCCGGTCATCAGGCGCCGGGGCGAGCGCGACCGGTCGGCCACCGCCCCCACCGCGGGCAGCACCAGCGCCGACAGCAGCGTCGCGAACGTCACCACGTAGAGCGCCAGCGACCCGGGCGCCACCGGCAGCCCCAGCACGCTCAGGGGGACCCGGCACACGCCGTCGACCTCCCCGGTCCCACCCGGGCACGCCGCGGCCTCGGCGACCGCCGTCAGGTAGGGGGAGAACAGCACCGTCGCGGTGGTCGTCACGTAGGCCGAGTTGGCCCAGTCGTAGACGTACCAGGCCCGTCGGGCGCGGCCCAGCGCCGCGCCCTCGAGGGTCGTGGTCTCGCTCACGGTCGGGCCTCCGGGTCATCGGGCAGGTGGGTGGGCAGGCCGGTGGGAGGCCACGAGCCGCGCTCGCGGAGCACGTCGGCGAGGGCCGCGGCGTCGTCGGTGACGATCCCGTCGACCCCGGCGTCGAGCAGCCGGCGCATCCGGTCGGGGTCGTCGACGGTCCACACGTGCACCACGAGGCCCGCGGAGTGCGCGGCGCGCACCAGCAGCGGTGTGACCAGGGCCAGCCCGTGGGCGCGCTCGGGCACCTGGAGGGCGTCGGCGCCCACCACCCGGCGCAGCAGCCGCCCCCGCAGGCCCAGGCGCGCCGCCACCAGGAAGCGCAGGACCCCGCCGGTGCCCGCCGAGCTGGTGACGTGCACCCCGCGCCGTGCCAGGGCGCGGACGACGGCGCGGCGGCGGGCGTCGGAGAAGGAGGCCACGCACACCCGTGCCGTGTCGTCGGGCCGCGCCGCCAGCAGCTCCACGACCGGGGCGACGGCGGCGCGCTCCTTGACGTCGACGTTGATCCGCACGCGCGGGTGGGGTCCGGCGAAGGCGTCCAGGAGGTCGACCAGCCGCACGGGGTGGTGCCTCCCGCCCGTCCCCGGACCGCCGCCGGGGGCGAGCAGGTGCAGCCGCGCCACCTGCTCCCAGGTCAGCGAGGCCAGCGGGCCGGTGCCGTCGGTGGTGCGGTCCAGGGTCGGGTCGTGCAGGGCCACCACCTGCCGGTCGGCGGTGACGTGCACGTCCGTCTCCAGCACCCGGTACCCCAGCGCCACCGCCTCGGCGAACGCCGCTAGGGAGTTCTCCGGGTGCGCGGCGCTGCCGCGGTGGGCCAGGCCGACCGGGGAGGCGAGTCCCAGGAAGCCGCGCTGCTCCCCGGGCCGCTGACCGGAGCTCTGGGGCTCGCGCTGGGGCACGCGCGCAGTCTGGCCCACGGGCACCCGCCGGTGGGCCAGGCGCACCCCGCGCGTCGCTCGCGGTGACCGAGCATCACCGCTGGTGTGATGGGAGACGTGGATAAGCCCTCGCGTGATCGGACAGGTGATCGAGCGAGTGGTCGAGGGCCCGGCGGTCAGGGAGTGGTCGTCGTCGGCCGGGTCAGCGGCTCCCACCGCGCCTGGAAGCGGCCCCACCTGCAGCGGGCCCTCGAGACCGCCGTCGCCGAGGCCGAGGTGCTGGCCCCCGCGACGCAGCCGCTCACCCCCACCCCCGGCGACGAGGTCTGCGGTGCCTACGCCCACGCCGGCACCGCTGCGCTCGCGGTGCTCCTGGTGCGCCTCGCCCTGCTGGACGCCGGTGGTGACCTCCACGCCGGGCTCGCCCTGGACGACTGGAGGGCCGCACGCCGCGCCGTCCAGACCGCCGAGGCCCACGCCACCTCCCCCCGGTCACGCACCGCCCGCACGTGGCTCGACGCAGGCACGAGCGGGGGGTGGGTGGACGCGGTGAACGCCCACCTCCTCCTGCGCGACGAGCTGGTCACCCGGATGAGCCCCCGCGCCCGCCGCCTGCTGGCCCACCACCTGCGGGGACGCTCCCAGGCCGACGCCGCCCACCACGAGGGCATCACCCAGCCCGCCGTCAGCCAGGCCCTGGCCAGGTCCGGGGCCCACGCCGTCGTCCGCGCCACCGAGCTGCTGCGCCGCACGGGCCCCGCGCCGGTGGGGGAGGGCGAGCGGGTGCTCGCGGGCTCCCTACGATGCCGAGGTGACTGAGGTGACTGAGGCGACAGGTCCCGCAGGGCAGCGAGCAGGGCAGCCCGTGGGACCCGTGGACTCCTCCCGCGTCCCCCGCTTCGCCGGCCCCGCCACCTTCGCGCGCCTGCCGCGCGCCGACGAGGTGGGCCGCGCCGACGTCGCCGTCATCGGCGTCCCCTTCGACGCCGGGGTCTCCTACCGGCCCGGGGCCCGCTTCGGGCCGGCCGCCGTCCGCGACGCCTCCCGCCTGCTGCGCCCCCACCACCCCGGCCTCGACGTCGACCCCTTCGCCCTGCAGCAGGTCGTCGACGCCGGTGACGTGGTCGCCAACCCCTTCTCCATCGCCGAGGCCATCACCCAGGTCGAGGCCGGCGCCGACGAGCTCTCCGGCGCCGGGGCCCGCCTGGTCACCATCGGCGGCGACCACACCATCGCCCTGCCCCTGCTGCGCTCCGTCGTGCGCCGCCACGGCCCCGTCGCCCTGGTCCACTTCGACGCCCACCTCGACACCTGGGACACCTACTTCGGAGCCCCCTACACCCACGGCACCCCCTTCCGCCGCGCCGTCGAGGAGGGTCTGCTCGAGACCGGCGCCCTCACCCACGTCGGCACCCGCGGTCCCCTGTACGGCCGCTCCGACCTCGCCGCCGACGCCGGCCTCGGCTTCGGCCTGGTCACCAGCGCCGACGTCATGCGCCGCGGCGTCGACGAGGTCGTCGCGGGCCTGCGCTCGCGGATCGGTGACCGCCCGCTGTACGTCAGCGTCGACATCGACGTCCTCGACCCCGCCCACGCCCCCGGCACCGGCACCCCCGAGGCCGGCGGCATGACCAGCCGCGAGCTGCTGGAGGTCCTGCGCGGGCTGGCCGGCCTGCAGCTGGTCGGCGCCGACGTCGTGGAGGTGGCACCCGCCTACGACCACGCCCAGATGACCGCCGTAGCCGCGAGCCACGTCGCCTACGACCTCGTGTCCCTGATGGCACTGGGAGGGAACCGATGACCTCCGCCACCGGAGAGGGCGTCCTCGAGGGCGACCGCACCAGCGGGGTGACCATGCTCACCCCCGACTTCCCCTTCGAGCACGACCGCTGGCTCAGCCACCGCGCCGGGCTCGGCCGCCTGCCCGCCGACGCGGTCGGCGCCAGCGTCGCCGTCGTCGGCGCCGGCATCTCCGGCCTCGTCACCGCCTACGAGCTCGCCCGCCTGGGCGCGCGCCCCGTCGTGCACGAGGCCGACCAGATCGGCGGCCGCCTGCGCTCGGTCCCCTTCCCCGGAGGGGTCGACGGCGTCCTGGCCGAGCTCGGCGGCATGCGCTTCCCCCCGAGCGGGCGCTCCTTCTTCCACTACGCCGACCTCGTCGGCGCCCGCACGGTCCCCTTCCCCAACCCCCTCACCCCGCACGCCGGGTCCACCGTCATCGACCTGGGCGGCCGCACCCACTACGCCGAGACCCCCGCCGACCTGCCCCCCTTCTTCTCCGAGGTCGCCGAGGCCTGGACCGCCGCGCTGGCCGAGATCGGCGTCCCCGAGCTGCGCGAGGCCATCGCGAGGCGCGACCTGGCCCGCGTCAAGGCGATCTGGAACCCCCTGGTCCGCGCCCGCGACGAGCAGAGCTTCTACGGCTTCATCGCCGCCTCCGGCGCCTTCGCCGCCCTGCCCTTCGCCCACCGCGAGGCCTTCGGCCAGGTGGGGTTCGGCACCGGGGGGTGGGACACCGACTTCCCCCACTCCATCCTGGAGATCCTCCGCGTCATCTCCACCAACGCCGACGAGGACCACCGCCGCGTCCTGGGCGGCGTCCAGCAGGTGCCCGTCGGCCTGTGGACCCGTCCCCTGCCCGACGGTCCCTTCGCCGGGCAGAGCCTGCGCGACCTGCACGCCGGAGCCCCCCGCCCCGGGGTCGCCGCCCTGGCCCGCGCCGGCTCGCGGGTGCGGGTCACCGACCGCTGGGGACGCACCGGCGAGCACGACGCCGCCGTCGTCACCTGCCAGAGCTGGCTGCTGAGCGCCCGCATCGACACCGAGGAGGCCCTGTTCGACCACCCCACGTGGATGGCGATGGACAGGTCCCACTACGCCCAGTCGTCCAAGACCTTCGTCATGGTCGACCGGCCCTTCTGGCGCGACAGGGACCCGGTGACCGGACGACGCGTCCTGTCCACCACCCTCACCGACCGCATGACCCGCGCCACCTACCTGCTGGACCCCGAGCCGGTGGAGGGCGCGGCCGACGACCACGACAGGCCCGCCACCATCTGCCTCAGCTACACCTGGAACGACGACGCCCTCAAGTGGCTGGCCCTGTCCACCGACGAGCGCGTCCGCCTCATGGTCCGCTCCCTGGGGGAGGTCTACCCCGGCGTCGACATCGCCAGCCACATCGTCGGCGAGCCCGTCACCGTCTCCTGGGAGTCCGACCCCAACTTCATGGGCGCCTTCCGCGGCGCCCTGCCCGGCCACTACCGCTACCAGCGCCGCCTCTACAGCCACTTCGTCCGCGCAGAGCTGCCCGGCGCCCCCGACGTGCCGACTGCTGAGCAGGGCCTGTTCCTCGCCGGCGACGACATCTCCTTCACCCCCGGCTGGGCCGACGGCGCCGTGACCACCGCCCTCAACGCCGTCTGGGGCGTCGTGCGCCACCTCGGGGGCAGCGCCCACCCCGACAACCCCGGACCCGGCGAGGCCTTCGCCGACCTCGCCCCCCTCGACCTGGACGCCGAGGAGCCCGGCACCTCCCTGCCCCCGCGATGACCGGCGACCAGCTGGGGACGACCCAGTGACGACCCTGCGGTGAGGAACCCCTACGCCGCCGTCCTGCGCACCCCCGGAGCCCCCGGCTTCGTCACCGCCGGGCTGCTCGCCCGCCTCCCGCTGTCGATGTACGGCATCGGCCTGGTCCTCCTCGTCGAGTCCACCACCGGCTCCTACGGCGCAGGAGGGGGAGTGGTCGCCGCCTTCGCCATCTCCTCCGCCGTCGGCGGGCCCGTCCTGTCACGCCTCGTGGACCGCCACGGCCAGCGCCGCGTCGCCCTGCCCGCGCTCGCGGTGCACGTCGCCGCCACCGCCGGCGTCCTGCTCGCCGCCGCCAGCTCCTCCGGACCCGGCAGCGCCGACACCCCCACCACGCTCGTGCTCATCGGCGCCGCCGCCGCCCTCGCCGGCGCCAGCTTCGTCGGATGGGGCTCCCTGGTGCGCGCCCGCTGGGCCTGGGCCCTGCGCGACCCCGCCGCCAGCCCACCGCTGCACCCCGCCTTCTCCCTGGAGTCCGTCCTCGACGAGGTCGTCTTCACCGTCGGCCCGCCCCTGGTCACCCTCCTCGCCGTCGGCGTCTCACCGACCCTCGCCCTCGCCGCGGCGCTCGCGGCCACCGTCGTCGGGGGGTTCGCCCTGCTGGCGCAGCGCGGCACCGAGCCGCCGGTGCGCACCGGCCTCGACGGACCGCCGGTGGCCAGGGGGTGGGTGCGATCGGCGCTGGGGGTGCTCGAGCACGCCGGGGTCAGGGTCCTGGTGGCCACCTTCGTCTTCACCGGCGTGGTCTTCGGTGCTGTCGACGTGACGGCCATCGCCTTCACCGAGGAGCGGGGCCAGCCGGCCGCGGCCGGGCTGGTGCTCGCGCTGTACGCCGTCGGCAGCTTGGTGGCGGGTGTGGTCTTCGGTGCCGTCACCTGGCGCGGGAGCCTGCCGCGCCGCTTCGTGGTGGGGGCGGTCGCCATGGCGGTGCTCATCGCCCCGGTCGCCCTGGCGACGAGCACCCCGCTGCTGGCGGCGGCCCTCTTCCTGGCGGGGCTGGCGATCTCCCCGACGCTGATCTCCGGCAACGCCCTGGTCGCCCAGCTCGTGCCGCCCCGGCAGCTGACCGAGGGACTGGCGTGGGTGGGCACCGCCCTGGGCATCGGGGTCGCCGTCGGCGCGGCGGTGGCCGGGCGGGTGGTCGACGGCGCCGGGCCGCAGGCGGCGCTGCTCGTGCCGGTGGTCGCGGCGGTGGCCGGTGCGGTCGTCGTCCTCGCGTGCTCGCGGGTGCTGGGGGTGGGACGCCGGGCCTGACGTGTTCGGTGGTGTCTGGTGATAACGGCACCGGGCGGGGGAGGGGCGCCTCAGGCGGTGACGAGCTCCGGGCCCGATCGGACCGAGGCGCGCAGGTCGCCCAGCTGCTGAGCGACCCCCTCGCCAGGGGCGGCGACCACGCGGTCGACCTCGTCGAGCCGCACCGAGCGCACCCGCCCGGGTCGACCCAGCGCCTCCGGACCCACCACGACGACGGTGCGGTCAGCGGCCCGGGCCGCGGCGGCGTGCAGCTGGGCGGTCGACGACGTCGGCGCCCACGCCCCGCGGGCGTCGAGCCCCGACGGGGTCAGGACGGCGAGGTCGACGTGGAGGTCGTCCAGCGCGGCGAGCGCCGCCGGGCCGACGAGCTCGCCGCTGCCGGTCTCGGCCTCACCGCCGAGCACCACGAGCCGGACCCCGGGCGCGCCGGCCAGCAGGGCCGCCGGGGTGACGGAGGTGACGACCACGGTGACCGGCTCCGCGACGGGTCCAGGGCCGGAAGCAGGGCCGGGCCCGGAGGTGGGGGAGCCCGGGGCTGCCGGTGCAGCGAGGCGGCGGGCGACGGCCGCGCACCCCGGACCTCCGGCGAGCAGGACGACGGCGCCCCCATCCGCCTGCCGCAGGGCGCCGAGAGTCGCCAGGGCCGCGTCTGCGACGCCCTCCCACGGGTCGAGGGGGCCGGAGTCCCCCGATGAAGTGATAACAGCAGCAGGCGGGGGAGTGGGCCCACGGCGTCGACCGGAGGGGTCGGGGGGCTCGATCGGCGCACCGGGGTCACTCGGGGGCGGGGGAGGGGACACGCGAGGAGAGGCGGCCGGGGCGAGGGGCTGACGACGTTCGCCCGCAGCGCGCGCACTGGCCAACCCCGCCGTCGACCCCGAGGGCGCATCGCCAGGAGCTGGCAGGCGGACGGCGCCGCCACGCACGCGCTGCAGGCGGCC
Source organism: Actinomycetales bacterium (assembly GCA_022701985.1). Taxonomy (GTDB): domain Bacteria; phylum Actinomycetota; class Actinomycetes; order Actinomycetales; family Quadrisphaeraceae; genus Quadrisphaera. The sequence goes on along the minus strand of JAKONK010000140.1, from coordinate 165 downwards.
GGCCGCGGTGAGGGAGTCGAGGTCGCGGCGGATCGTCATCTCCGAGACGCCGTAGCGCTCGGCCAGGTCGGCCAGGGCGACACGACCGTCAGCCTCGACCCAGCTGACGATGTCATCTTCTCGGCTCGAACTCACAACCCCATGCAACCAGGCCTGATCTCACAC
>JAKONK010000138.1 GCA_022701985.1 Actinomycetales bacterium | reverse complement strand
CGATCGCCTCGGGCTCCACGACGAGCGCGAGCCGGTGCGTCCCCAGGGAGCGCCCCGTCAGGGCGACGAGCTGCGGTGACAGCTGCGCGGCGACGTGAGCGGGCTGCGCCACGAGCACCGGCGGAGCCACGGGGGCTGCCGGCGTGGGTGCCGGCGCAGCGACCGGCGCCGCGGGGTTCTGGGCGCTGGCGGTGCTGACCTGGGGTGTCGCAGCAGTGCTGGACGACGACGGGTCGGCGGGCTGCGCCAGCGGAGCAGCGGGCGAGGTGGCGAGCGACGGCGCCGCGGCACCCGGATCGGCGGGCACCGCCGCGACGGCGGAACCGCCGGTGGTGGCGTCGGTGGTGGCTCGCTCCGGCACGGCCCCGGTCGAGGGCCGGCCGCCGTCCTGCGGCGCGTCCTGCTGTGCGGACGAACCTCCGGAGGCCCTGTCACCAGCGGCAGCCCCCGGGGCGGCGGTGGGCGTGGCGGTGGGCGTGGCAGCACCAGCAGAGGGCTCCCCTGCGGTCGCTGGCGCGGGCGTCGCGTCGGGTGCGGTGCCCGCGGGAGCGGCAGATCCCAGAGGTGCAGACGCCCCAGCAGGTGCAGCTGTGGTCGTGGGGGGCGCCGTGGCGGTGCTGCCGCTGGCTGCGGAGGGCTGCGCGGTGGGCACCGGCGCCTGTGCAGCGACAAACGCGTCCTCTGCGGCTCCTGGAACGGGTCCGGCAGCAGTTCCGGGAGCCCCGGGGAGCACGGGCTCGGCGTTGGCCGGCATCGCGGGGGCGGTCGCCAGAGCTGCTGCCGCAGCCGGTGCACCAGGGGCACCCGCGCCGTCGACGACAGCGGTCCCCGTCGCCCCCAGCGGCTCCACGGCGCTCCCCAGGACGGGGACCACGGGCTGGGTGAAGGGCACTGGCACCGCCAGGAGCGGTGACGGTGCGGTGGCCTGGGCCTCAGGCGCCGCAGGGTCCTGGCCGTCGGTCTCGCCGTCGGCCGGGGCGGCAGGATCCACGCCTGCCCCGTCGACCGCGGTGCTGTCCGTGGCGCTGTCCGTGGCGGCCGGGTCGTCAGCGGCGGTCACGCCGGCACGAGGGCCGTCCGTGCGGGAGACCAAGCGCTCCCCCGCTGCCGCGTCCCGCGGGGCGCGCACCGCATCGCGCTGGCTGGGGGTGCCCTGGTCGTCAGCAGCGGTCTGGCGCGCGAGCACGTCGGCGAAGCCGCCGTCGCCGTCCTGCGCGGGTGCCGGAGCGGCAGCCGGCGGCGCGGGCGCGATGGGGGCGGTGGCGGCGGTGACGTTGCTGAGCGCCATGGCGGCTCTGCTCCTGGTCTGGGCGGACGTGCGGCGGTCGGTGCTGGTGGTGCTGGGCGGTGCGGATCTTGGCGATCGATGGGCCTCGGGAGCCCACACGGGCCACCGATCGCCAAGATCTGCGAGCCCGAAGGGCCAGATGCCTTCTGGGGTGGTGATCGACACGATCGGCCCAGTGCTGGAGCCCCAGCGGGCTACGACATCGCGGCGGAGACGCGGCGCACGTAGTTCTGGGTCTCGGTGAAGGGCGGCACACCGCCGTACTTGGAGACGTTGCCCGGGCCCGCGTTGTACGCGGCGAGCGCCAGCGGCAGCGAGCCGAAGCGGTCGAGGTGCTTCGACAGCAGGCGCGCCGCGCCGTCGACGGCCTGCGCCGGATCGGTCGGGTCCACGCCCAGCTCGCGCGCGGTGCCCGGCATGATCTGCATGAGGCCGCGGGCGCCGGCGGGGCTGACGGCGTCGGGGTCGTAGCTCGACTCGGTCTTGGCCACGGCGGAGAGCAGCCCGTCGGGCAGCCCGTACCTCGCCTCGGCGGCGTCGAAGAGGCCCTGGAACGCCGCGGCGCCCGAAGCGCCGGACGCGCGGGAGGTGCCCGCCACCGCCGTCGTCGCGCTCGACGTCCCGAGCACCGAGGCGCGCATGCTCGCGAGCAGCGCCGAGCTGGACCCCGAGGCGGCCGAGGATCCGTCGTCGGTGGTGAGGCGCCGGATGGTCATCGGCGTCTCCCACACCTTGGAGATCTTGACGACGTCGCCGGCCTTGGGCGCGTGGATCATCTTGCCGTCACCGACGTAGATGCCGATGTGGCTGCCGCCCTCGAGGACCACGAGGTCGCCCGCCTTCGCCTGGTCGAGGGAGGGCACCTCGGTGCCGACCCTCGCCTGCTGCGCAGCGGTGCGCGGCAGCGTGATGCCGTTCTCCTTCGCCACCAGCTGCGTGAAGCCGGAGCAGTCCAGGCCCGTGTCCGGGTCGGTGCCTCCCCAGACGTAGGGCACGCCGAGGTACTTCTCGGCGTCGGTGACGAGGTCGTCGCCGGAGGCGCCGCTCGTCGTCGTGCCGCTGCCGTCGAGCTGCGACCTGGCCATCGCCAGGGTGCTGGCGAAGGTGGTGCTCGTCGAGGCGCTGGCGGCGGCCGAGACGGGCGCGCCGGTCAGGGCGGCGATGCGCTGCTGCAGGGAGATGACGCGGTCCTGGACCACGCTCAGCGACGCCGAGGCCGCCTGCAGGGCGGGGCTGCTCATGCGTCGCTCCCCCCGTCGAGGTCCAGGCCCTCGGCGGTGGCGCCCGAGCCGTCGAGGGCCGCGGGGCCCTCGATGCCGGCGGTGCGGCCCCGGGCGCGGGCCGCGGCCTCGTCGAGCACGGCCTGGTCGGCCTTGAGATCGGCCGTGACGAGCGCGGCTCGGTGGCGCTCGGCGAGGCGGTCCAGGCCCTTGGCCCGGCCCTGCGCGTGGGCCCACTCGGCCTGCGCGGCGCGGGAGGCGGCCTCTGCCTCCTCGACGACGGCGAGGGCCTCGGAGTAGCGGCTGCTGGAGGCGCTGCGCGCGGCGACGACGGCGGCGAAGGTGTTGGCGTCGCCGTGGTCGGCGAAGCTCTGGGTGGCGGCCTCCTCGAGCAGCGACTCGGCAGCGCCGCGGGCGGCCACGGCACGCGAGGCGGCGGCACCGGCTGCGGCGGCGGCGATGTCGCGCTGCAGGTGGCGCACGCGGAGCACCTGCTCGAGGCGGAAGCGGCGTGACGAGCGGCTCATCAGTAGCCCTCCTGGACGGGGTTGCGCGCCACGACGCCGGCCAGGGCGCCCCAGGCGTCGTCGAGGCTGGTGCGGTCGTCGACGTCCTGGCGCAGGAAGCCGTCGATGTCGTACCGGGCGCCGATGGCGGCGTCGGTCAGCGGGTTGGAGCCGGGCACGTACGCGCCGACGTCGACCAGGTCCTGCGCCTCGCGGCGCGCGGCCATGAGGCGGCGCACGTGCGTGGCGAGGCCGCGCTGCTCGCGGGTGGTGACGCGGGAGGCCACGCGCGAGACCGAGCCGAGCACGTCGATGCTCGGGAAGTGCCCGGCGGTGGCGAGGTCGCGGTCGAGCACCACGTGCCCGTCGAGGATGGAGCGGGCCGCGTCGGCGATCGGCTCGTTGTGGTCGTCGCCGTCGACCAGCACCGTGTAGATGCCGGTGATGGAGCCGGTGGCGCTGGTGCCGGCGCGCTCGAGCAGCCGGGGCAGCAGGGCGAAGGTGCTCGGCGGGTAGCCGCGGGTGGCGGGGGGCTCCCCCACCGACAGGCCGATCTCGCGCTGGGCCATGCAGAACCGGGTCAGGCTGTCCATCATCAGCAGCGCGTCCATGCCGAGGTCGCGGAAGTGCTCGGCGATGGTGGTGGCCACCATCGCCGCGCGCAGGCGCACCAGCGGCGGCTGGTCGGAGGTCGCGACGACGACGACGGAGCGCGCGAGGCCCTCCGGGCCCAGGTCGTCCTCGAGGAACTCCCGGACCTCGCGGCCGCGCTCGCCGATGAGGGCGATGACGTTGACGTCGGCGGTGGTGCCCCGGGCGACCATCGACAGCAGCGTCGACTTGCCGACGCCGGAACCGGCGAACAGGCCGATGCGCTGGCCGCGGCCGACGGGCGTCATCGCGTCGAGCGCGCGCACGCCGGTGCCCATGGGGGTGTCGATGCGCTCGCGCTCGATGGGGTTCGGGGCGGGGTTGTCGATCGGCACCCACGCGGTGGCCCGGACGCGGCCCAAGCCGTCGATCGGGCGGCCCAGGCCGTCGAGCACCCGGCCCTGCAGCCCGACGCCCACGGGGATGCGCTGGCTGCGGCCGATGGCGAGCACGGGCTGCCCGGCGCGCAGGCCCTGGCCGGGGCCGGGCGCTCCCAGCGGCATGCAGGTGACGTGGTCGGGGGCCACGGCCACGACCTCGGCGTCGATGCCCTGGCCGGTGGTGGTGAGGTCTCCGGTGAGCACCCTGACGATGTCACCGACGGGGGCGCGCAGGCCGGCGGCCTCGATGGTCAGGCCGACGACGCGGCGCACGGTGCCCGTGACCTGCGGAGCTCCCGCGGCAGCGGCGCGGCGCATGATCGCGGGCAGCGCGACGCCGGGCACGCCGACCGACGCGGCGGTGCGCGGGTCGGTGCCCAGGCGGGGGTCGAGCGCGACCTCGTAGGACGGGGGGGCGCTCAGGGCGCCGTTGACGGGGCTCACGCGCGGCCCGTCATCGGGTCGGCGGCCGCACCGGCCGCGGAGGGGCGGCTCGCGCCGCGCAGCTGGCCGCGGATGCGGGCGAGCGCGGTGTCGGTGCGGGCGTCGACGAGGCCGCCCGGGAACTCCGCGAAGGCGTCACCGGGAGCCAGGCGCGCGTCGGCGAGGACGGTCACCTGACCCTCGGCGAGGCCGCGGATGCCGTCGGGGCCGTGGACGTCGTCGATGACGGCGAGGTCCTCCGGGTTGAGGCGGACCACGACGTCGGCGTGGGTGGGCGCGGCGTCGAGGGCGCGGCGCAGCGCGGTGAGGCCGCGCATGCCGTCGTCCTCGATCTCGCGGCCGATCACCACCTCGGCCAGGTCGACGACGGCGATGGCCACGGCGTCGGCCACGGCGTCGAGCTGCGGCGTGGTGCGGTTGCGCAGCTCCTCGGCGGCGGCGTGCAGGCCGGCGAGGGCGCTGTCGACCTCGGCGCGCAGCGCGGCGCGCTCGACCTGCGCCTGTGCGAGGAGGGCGGCGACGACGCGGCGCTCCTCCTCCGCGGCGGCGGCCAGGCCCTGCGCCCAGCCCGCGGCGTAGCCGGAGGCCTGGGAGGCGTGGGCCATGTCTCCCGAGTGGAAGCCGGAAGCCCCGGCAGCGCCCGTGGGGGCGCTGCCGGGGAGGGGGGTGAACGCTGCTCGAGCAGGGGGGGCCGGAGCGGTCGCCGCTCCGGCCCGGGCCCAGCTAGCCGACGAACTCATCGTCAGACTCCCTCTGGATGGTGATCTGGCCCGACTCCTCCAGCTGGCGGATCGCGGCCACGATCGTCGAGCGGCCCTCCTCGGCCTGCGAGAGGCGGACGGCGCCCATGAGCTCCATCTCCTCGAGCAGGTTGTCCTTGGCGCGGCTGGAGACGTTGTCGAGGATCTTGTCGCGCAGGTCCTCCCGAGCGCCCTTGAGGGCGACGGCGAGGGTGGCGGCGTCGACCTCGCGCAGCACCAGCTGCATGGCCTTGTCCTCGAGGCTGAGGATGTCCTCGAAGGTGAACATCGAGGCGCGGATCTGGTCGGCGAGCTGCGGGTCGCGCTTGGCCAGCTCCTCCAGCAGCACCTTGGCGGTGCCGGCGTCGGTGCGGTTGATGATGTCGACCAGCGGCTGGATGCCGCCGACGGCCTCGTCGACCTGCGCGGTGAGCACGGCGCCGGCCTTGCGCCGGATCGACTCCGCCACGACCGCGACGATGTCGGGCGAGGTGCGCTCCATCGTGGCGATGCGCTGGGCGACGTCGGCCTGGACCTCGGGCGGGAAGGAGACCAGCGCCGAGGACGCCTGGTGCGACTTCAGGTGCGAGAGCACGAGGGCGAGGGTCTGCGGCATCTCGCCCTGCAGGAACGACACCAGCTGGCGGGTGTCGGCCTCCTCCAGGAAGAGGAAGGGCTGCTTCTCGTCACCGCCCTTGAGGCGCTCGATCATCTCCGCGGCGGCGTCCTTGCCGAGGGACGCCTCCAGCATCGCCTTGGCGAAGCCGGGGCCACCGCTGCCCAGCCCCGCAGGGCCCATGAGCTCGCCGAAGCCGGCGACGAGCACCTCGTCGGCCAGCTGCGGGTCGATGTCCCCGAGCCGCATGAGCTCAGCGGTGATGAGCTCGACCTCCTCCGCGTCCAGCTGGGACATGAGGAGTGCGGAGCGCTCCGGACCGAGCTGCACGAGCAGCACGGCGGCGCGCTGCGGGCCGGTGAGGCTCGCGAGGCTGCGGACGGCGAGACCGGTGGCCATGGTGGGTCAGCCCTTCTTCGAGGCGGCGAGCCAGCCGCGGAGGAGGTTGGCGACCTCCGCCGGCTGGGTGTCGACGAGCTGGCCGAACTCCTGGCGCCGCAGCGCCTCGGGCTCGGGCTCGGGGGCCGTGAGCAGGTGGGCGTCGTTGGCGGTGGGGAGGGCGAGGCCGGCGGGGCCGGCCTGCCCGACGGCCACGGGGACCTCCGGGTAGAGGCGCTCGAGCTCGCCGATGTCGACGGCCTCGCGCTTGCCCTTCTTGACGGCGCGGCGCCAGGCGACGAAGAGGACCAGCGCGAGCAGGAGGACGCCCAGGGCGATGGCGCCCTGCTTGATGAGCGCGAACTGCTCCTCGCTCTTCTGCTCAGCCGCAGCGGCCTTGAGGGCCGCAGCAGCAGCGTCCGCCGCGGTGGTGCTCAGGGTGGCGGGGGTGACGCTGACGACGTCGCCGCGGTTCTGGTCGAAGCCGACAGCCGTGGTGAGGAACGTCTGCAGGTTCTGCTGGCCGCCGAAGGCGTCCATCGCCTTCTGGTCGACGATGACGGCCACCGACTGGCGCTCGACGTCACCGGGGGCGACCACGGTGTTGTCGACGACCACGTTGTTGGCGTTGTCGGTGGTGCTGCTCTTCTTCACGTAGGTGCTGCCGTCACCGGTGGTGCCCCCGGTCGTGGAGGTGCCGTCGACGCCGAAGACGCCGTTGGCCCCCAGGGCGCCGCCCACGCCGGCCCCCGCGCCCGAGTACTCCTCGGAGGCTTCGGTCTGCGAGTTCGGGAGGGCGCCGCTGTTGGTGTAGGTGGTGGACGCGCGGTTGGTGGCGTCCATGTCCAGCGTCGCGTTGACGGTGGCGATGGCCTTGCCGGTGCCCAGCGTGGTGTCGAGGATCGACTGGATCTTGGACTGCATCTTCTGCTCGTAGCCGGTGGTCAGCTCGTCGCGCTTGCCACCGGCGCCGGTGCCGTCGTCGGTGAGCAGCTTGCCGGTGGCGTCGGTGATCGTGACGTCAGCCGGCTTCAGGTCCGGCACCGAGCGCGAGACGAGGGAGACCATGGCGTTGACCTCGTCGGTCGTCGCCTCGTGCGTGCCGGTGTCGACGACCACGGCCGCCGTCGTCGACTGCTTCTGGTCCTCGAAGACGGTCTTCTCCGGGACGGCCAGCTGCACCGAGGCGGTCTGGACGCCGTCGAGCAGCTCCAGGGTCGAGCCGATCTTCTGCTCGAGGGAGGCCTGGAGCGCCGCCCGCTGCTGCAGCTGCGTGGTCGTGACGCCCATCGAGGCGAGCACGTCGCCGCCGGAGGACTCCCCCTTCGGCAGGCCGGCCTGGGCGGCCTTGGCCTGCGCCTCGCTCACCTGGTCGGCGGGGACGGTCACGGCGTTGCCGTCGAGCTGGGCGTCGATCCCCGCGGCCACGAGGGCGTCGCGGGTGTCGCCCGGGTCCGAGCCCGACAGGCCCGAGAACACGGTGACGTAGTCGGGCTTGGAGACCGACGCGTAGAAGGCGGAGCCTCCGAGCAGGAGGACACCGATGCCGATGACCGCGATGACCTTCTGGCCGAGGGTCATCCCGTTGACCTGCGTGCCGGCCCTCTTGAGGGCGGCGACCAGCTGCGGGGGCATCAGAACTGCATCCTCATGATCTCGGAGAACGCCTCGAGGGCCTTGTTGCGGAGTGCCACGGTCACCTCGGTCGCCGAGCGGGCCTCCGCCGCGGCGATCGTGTAGTCGTGGATGTCGTCGAGGTCACCGGTGGCGGCCTGGATGGCGAGGTCGGAGCTGCGGGACTGCAGCGCCTGCACGTTCTCCAGGCTGGTGGCCAGGGTGCCCGCGAAACCGGTCGAACCGGTGGAGGTGGGACGCGACGCGCCGGTCGCGGCGGCGAGCGCCGCCGTCAGGGAGTCGGCGCCGCCAGCGCTCTCGGCGCCGTTTGCGCCGCCGGCTGCAGCTCGGTTGGACTGCAGCAGGGCCGCGTACTGCTCGAGGGCGGATGAACCCCCGCCCAGGGGGAGGATGCCGGCCATCTCACTTCGCTCCGATGTTGATGGCGGCCTCGTAGGAGGCGCGCGCGCGTTCGACCACGGCAGCGTTGGCCTGGTAGGCCCGCTGGCTGACGATGAGCTGTCCCATCTGGGAGTTCATGTCGATGTCGGGGACCTTCACGTAGCCCTTGTCGTCGGCGAGGGCGTTGCTCGGGTCGTAGACGAGCCGGCCCTCCCCGCTGCCGAAGGCGACACCGGCGACCTTCACGCCACCGGCGCTGCCGGCGGTGTGGCCGCCGTCGTAGTCGTCGGCCTGGGCCACGATGAACCGCTGGCGGAACGCGTCCTCGTCGGTGCGGGAGACGTTGTTGATGTTGGCGATGTTGTCGCCGACGGCGTCCATCCACTTGCGCGCCAGCGTCATGCCGGAGCCGGAGGCGCGGAAGGCGTCGAAGAGGGCCACCGGGTCAGCTCGTCTTCAGCGCGAGGGAGACGGACGAGAACTTGCCGCTCATGGCCTGCGACACCAGCTGGTAGCGCAGCTGGGTGTCGAGGTTGGACATGGTCTCGGTGTCCAGGTCGACGTTGTTGCCGTCCTCCCGCGTCGGTGCGGTGGAGCGGCTCTCGGTGCTGCCGGCCACCCCGCTGCCGCTGCCGACCGCGTCGCGCAGGGCGGACTCGAAGTCGACGCGGGCCGCGAGGTAGTGCGGCGTGTTGATGTTGGCGATGTTGTCGGCGGTGGCGCGCTGCCGCGAGGCGAGCCCGTCGAGGGCCGAGCGCAGCGCTGCGGCGCTGACGGAGTCGAACACGTGGGCCTCCACAGGGGCGGGGGCTGCGAGGAGCAGTCCCGCGAGGGGGTGGCCGTGTCCGTGGCCGAGGGGGTGAGCGATCCGTCGCTCAGACCAGTCATCGGCAGGACGGGTGATGTCCTTTAGCCCGCCCGGGTGGCTGTTAGCGGCGGTCGGGTGGTGGAGCCCCGGACGGGGTCAGACGGAGAGCTGGGCGGACAGGCCCGCGGCCTCGGAGAGCGCGCGGGCGTAGGCACGGCCGGCCTCGAGGGGCTGCGCTGCGCCGTCGGGTGCGGGAGCACCGGGGCTGGCCTCGGTCGACAGGACGGCGGCGAGCGCCGATCCGACGGGGCCCTCGAAGCTCGTGAGCGCCTGGCGCATGCCGTCGGGCACGCGGACGGTGGAGAGCAGCTCGTCGGTGGTGAGGCCCATGGCTTCAGCGGCCCCCGAGAGCAGGCCGGCGGTGTACGCCTCCTGGGACTGCTCGTTGGCGAGGCGCGCGCAGGCGCCGGCGCGGGCCAGCACGAAGGTGAGGGCGGCCCTCCCCTGCCCGGTGATGCCTCCAGCGCCGGGGTCGGCCGAGCCGACGACGGCCATCGCGGCCCACGAGGACAGGGTGCGCCGCCCGACGAGCACGAGGGCGTGGCCCACGGAGCTCACCGGCGAGCTGGTGGCGACGGCGGAGGAGCTGGCGAGGCGCAGCACGCGGAAGCTGAGGGCCGGGTCGGCGAGCACGAGGCGCTCGACCTCGGCGCTGGGGGTCTCCGGGTCGCCGAGGGCCACGAGGAGCCGCAGCGCGGAGATGCGGCCCGGGTCCATCGAGGCGCTCTCGTGCACCACGGGGCGCTGCACCCAGTAGCCCTGGAAGAGGTCGGCGCCCATGGCGCGGCAGCGGTGGAAGTCCTCGAGGCTCTCGACCTTCTCGACCACGACGAGCACGTCGTCGGTGTGCTCGCGCACGAGGGCGAGCAGGCGCTCGACGTGGGCGTACCTGTCGATGCCGAGGGTGGCGGCCTCGTCGACCCCGGGGAGCACGAGCTTGACGAACTGCGCCAGCGGGAGGGTGGGGACGCGGTGCTCCTCGCCCTCGAAGTCGTCGACGGCGAGGGCGAACCCGCGGTCGCGCAGGCGGCGCGCGCCGGCCATGACCTCCTCGTCGACGAGGATCTCCTCGGTGAGCTCGAGGACGACGTCCTCCAGCCCGGGGGCCAGCGGCAGCTCGCCGACGACGAACGCGCGCGTGAGGTTGACGAAGAAGCGTGCACCCGTGGAGAGGGTGCGGTCGCCGAAGTCACCGAGCACGGCCGTCAGCACCTGGGAGGTGGCGGCGTCGTGGTCGGCCTGGCTCTGCAGGTTGGCGGCGTCGGCACCGGAGGCGCGGAAGAGCAGCTCGTAGCCCACGAGGTTCATGTCGCGGTCGACGATGGCCTGCCGGCCGACGCGCACCTTCCGGTGGTGGGGCACGCCTCAGACCGCCCTGTCGACGTAGACGGGGCGGTTCTCGGGGCGCTGGTCCAGGCGAGAGGCGAGGCGGTTCGAGCGGACCTGCTGGCGGCGGATGGCTGCCATGGCCGCGGTGACGCGCTCGACGGCCTGCTGGTGGCGGGTGAGCAGCGCCGCGGCGCGGGGAGCGACCTCGGCCGGCAGCGGCTCGGCGGGAGCCGTCCACGCGGCGCTGAGGTCGGGGACGACGTCGGGGTCGGCCTCGATGACGAGCAGCAGGCGCTCGACCTCCGCGACGTCGAGCTCGAGGGCGTCGAGCGCCTCGGCCCAGGTGCGTGCCTCGGGGGCGGGGCTCACGCCGTCCCCCCGAGCGCACTCCGCATCGACGGCACGGTGGTGCTCACGGAGGGGACGCCGCTGACGGCCTCGCGCCAGGCGTCGGCCAGGGGCTCGACGACCTCGCGCAGGCGCGCGGTGAGGTCGGCGTCGCGGGTGAGGTTGGAGGTGACCAGCTCGCGCTGGAGGTACCGGTACAGCGAGGCGAGGCCGGCAGCGCCGTCCCACGCGTCGCGGTCGAGGGCGGCGTCGAGCTCGGCGACGATCGCCTGAGCGTGCTGCAGCTGGGTGTTGGCCTTCTCGCGGTCACCGGCGCGCTGGGCGGCCTCGGCGCGACCGAGGTCGAGCACGAGGCGGTCGGCGAGGAGCACGAGCAGCGTCTGGGGGGAGGCGGCGGCCACGCCGTCGCTGATGAAGCGGGCACGGCGGTTCTGCAGGGCGTAGGTCACGGTCGTCCTTCCGTCGGCGGCGTCACAGGTGCTGTCGTTCGCGACGACGGGTCAGTTGTTGCCGTTGAGCTGCTTGAGGGCGGCCTCCAGGGCGTTGCCCTGGCCGGACAGCTTCTGCAGCGCCACCTCGAGAGCGCCGTACTGCGCCTCGAGGCGCTTCTGCTTGCTCGCGAGGCGGGTGTCCCAGGTGGCGATGTTGTCGGTGAGGGTCCTCACCGTCGTCTGGCTACCGGTGATGAAGCTCGTCACCGAGCCGCTCGTGGAATCGCTGGCGAGGCTGCCGGCGCTCTGGACGGCGGACGCGAACTTGGCCAGCACGTCGGCAGCCTTGGTCGGGTCGCTCTTGTAGAGCTTGTCGAAGGCGGCGGAGTCGAAGGTGACCTGCCCCTGGCGCGTGACGGAGAGGCCGGCGAGGGTGGCGTTGTCTCCACCCGCGGTCCCCGCGCTGACGGAGCTCACCACCTGGCCAGCGAGGTCGCGCATGGTGCTGTTGCCGCGCAGCAGGCCGCCGTTGGTCGAACTGGCCGTGGTGCCGACGGGGAGGGCCTTGGTGTGGAAGGCGACGTCGGTCAGGACGTTGTTCATGGCCGCGACCAGGTTGCTCACCTTGGAGGTGATGGCGCTCTGGTTGACGGTGTTGGAGACGGTCACGGACTTCTCCGTCTTGGCGCTGACGGTGACGTCGACACCGGGGATGAGGTCCTTGAAGGTGTTCGTCGACGAGACCAGCGCAGCGCTCCCGCTGGCGTCACCGTCCGCCGAGGCGAGCTTGATCTTGGCGTCGCGGGCGTCCTGGACGTCGGTGAGGGCGTCAGAGCTGCCTGTCGAGCCCGAGGTGATGCCGCTCGTCTGGATGTACTTGTCCGCGCCGGTGATGGAGGAGCTCAGGAGCAGCTTCTCGCCGCCCTGGTCCTTGACGACCTGTGCCGTGACGTTGAGCGCCTGCGAGCCCGTGTAGCCGTTGATGGCCGCCGCGACGTCCGTGGCGCTGCCGGTGGCGGCGGTCAGCTCGATCGCCGCGCCCCCGTCTGGCGGGCTGATGCTGAAGGTCAGGGGCGAGGTCCCCGAGGTGCTGACGTACCCGGTGGTCGCCTGGTGCGCAGCGGCGGTCTGCACGACGACGAAGGACACCGACCCGGTGGCCGCTGTTGCGGAGGCGGTGGCGCTCACCGTGGCGTTGCTGCTGGTGGCGTTGGATGTGGTGTAGGTCTTCGCCGCGGCCAGCTCCTTGGCGAGGGTCGTCATCGAGGCGGCCTTGGAGTTGATCGACTGCGCAGCGGTGATCTGCGTGTTGGTCTTGGCGAGCGACGTCTTGAGGTCGTCCTGCGGCGCCCTGGCGATGCTCATGAGCTGGCTGATGATGGTCTTGGTGTCCAGACCGCTCACCAGGCCGCTGATCGCGGACGTGGAGGCCATGGGAGTGCCTTTCGCTCGGACGTGCTCGTCGAGGGTGCATCGGCAGGAGCCGGTGGCGGCTTGAGG
>JAKONK010000100.1 GCA_022701985.1 Actinomycetales bacterium | reverse complement strand
CTCGGTGCCGACGGTGCTGGTGAGCACGACGGCGGAGCCCGCCTCGCGGTGCTCGGCGATGCCGGGGGTGGCGGCGCCGTCGTCCCCGTCCGCGGGGGCGCCGAAGAGGAGGGCGTCGAGCTGGGCGGCGTTGCGGACCGCGACGAGCACGACCTGCGCCCCGACGACGGCCTCGGCGGCGCTGGTGGTGGTCTGGACGCCGGCCTGCGCGGCCAGCTCCAGGCGTGCGGGGGCGATGTCGAAGCCGCGGACGGGCAGTCCGGTGGCGAGGCGGGTCGCCATCGGCAGGCCCATGGCGCCGAGGCCGATGACGGCCGTCGTGGGGGTGGTGGCAGGGGTGGTGCTGGTGCTCATCGTCGAGTCCTCCGGGGGTGGGTGAGCGGGGCCGGAGGGTGGCGGACTCCCGCTGGCACCACGGCCAGGACCGACCGTGATCATGGGAGTCCGCCACCCCGGCGAGGGGGTGAGAACGGTCAGGGCGTGGCGGAGAGGGTGCGCACCACGGCGAGCAGGGAGCCGTCGTCACCGACGTTGCCGGCGAACACCACGTACGGGACGCCGGCGGCAGGCCCCTCGACGGGCTCCCAGAGCGAGACGAGCCCCGGGAGCAGCGGCCCGCGGACCACGGCGCGGCGGATCCCGAGGCCGTGGCGGGCGACGTCGCTGGAGGTGATGCCGCCCTTGGCCACCACGAAGCGCGGGGTGGTGCGGGCGACCACGCCCTGCACCACCTCGACGACGGCGCGCGAGACGGCCACCGCGATGTCGAGGCTGGCAGCGGCGTCGCCACCGGTGGTGAGCACCCGCGAGGTGCTGACGACGGCGTCCCCGTCGGCCAGCGCAGCGACCAGGCGGTCGACCACGGCGGCCAGGTGCTCGTCGCGGCGGTCGGCGTCGAGCACGGCGGACACGTCGACCTCGACCTGCGCAGCCAGCCGGTGCCCGCTGCGCAGCTGGTCGAGCTGGCGGGTGGTGAGGCCCACGTGGGAGCCGACGACGACGAGGCCACCGCGCGCGCCGCCCGTGGGCACCTCGTCGCGGGTGAGCGGAGCGCGCTCCTCCATGCCGACGCGGGCGCGCACGAACGGCGGCCCGACCCGGTGCAGGAAGCGCTGTCCCTCCCCCGCCAGGAGCTCCTCGGCGAGCGCGAGGACGCGCAGGTCGCGCTCGTCAGCGGCGTCGACCACCACGACGCGCCCGTCGCGGGCCCCGCGCAGCACGGCGGCGGCGGCCTCGGGGCCGCGGCGCAGGTCGGCCAGGGTGAGGGCGAGCACGTCGGAGGCGGCCGGCCCGGCGGCCCCCGACTGCGCCGCCTTCTCCGCGACCCAGTCGCGCAGGTCGGAGGAGCTGAAGCCGAAGGTGGCGTCGCGGGCGAACTCCGTCTCGCCCACCGGGGTGCAGGTGTCACCGGTGCACCAGTGGTGGACCGAGCCGACGGTGATCCGACCGGCGTCGGGGAACGCGGGGACGACGAGCACCGCGTCGGGCACCGGCTCGCCGAGCTCGCGCAGGGTCGCCGTGATGGCGTCGGTCTCGAGGGGGAAGTGCCCGCGCAGCGTGCTGTCGCCGCGGGAGACGAAGCCCACGTCGACGCCGAGGCGACGAGCGGCGGCCACCCCGGAGGTGACGACCTCGCGGTTGAGGCGCGCGGCGTCGTCGGGCCCGAGGGCGCGGGTGTTGGTGAGCACGTACACGCAGGAGGCGCCCTGCTGCAGGCCCCAGGCGAGGTCGTCCTCGGTCCAGCTGGTCAGCACGGGCACGCCGTGCACCGACTGGGTCCCGGTGGGGTCGTCGTCGAGGACGACGAGCACGCGGCCCGAGGCGGCGACGCGCTCGGCGACGGCGGCGGCCTCGACCGGGTGCGGCGCGGGGAAGCCCTCGAGCAGGGCGGCGCGCGGGTCGGCGTCGGACATCCAGATCAACTCCTTCGTCATCTGATGTCTGATGTCTAACAGCAAGGGCCTGAGGATGGCAAGTCCACCGGTTCGCCTGCCCGGCGCCGTCAGACGGCGGTGCCCACGAGCGAGCCGATGCCGTACGTGACGGCCATCGCCACCGCTCCGCCCGCCACCGTCCGCAGCACGGCCCGCGACACCGCCGCCCCGCCGAGGCGCGCGCTGACGGCCCCCGTGAGCACGAGGGCCAGCAGGACGGCCACGACCGTCGCCACCACCTGCGTGTGCGGCGGTGACAGCAGCGCCGCCAGCAGCGGCAGCAGCGCCCCGACGGTGAACGAGAGCAGCGAGGCCCACGCCGCCTGCCAGGGGCGGACCACCTCGTCGGGGTCGAGGTTCAGCTCGGCCTCGGCGTGCGCGCGCAGCGCGTCGCGCTCGGTCAGCGCCACGGCCACCTGGCGGGCCAGGTCGGCGGGGATGCCCTTGGCGGCGTAGATCGCGGCCAGCTCGTCCAGCTCGGCCTCGGGCGTCTCGGCGAGCTCGCGCCGCTCGAGGTCGAGCAGCGCCGACTGGGTGTCCTTCTGGGTGCTCACCGAGACGTACTCCCCCACCGCCATCGACAGCGCCCCGGCCACCAGGCCGGCCGCACCGGCGGTGAGCAGCACGGCGCGGTCGGTGGTGGCACCGAGGACGCCGAGCACGATGCCGGCGGTCGAGACGATGCCGTCGTTGGCCCCGAGCACGCCGGCGCGCAGCCGGTTCAGCCGGTCGCCGACGCTGCGGTGCAGCGCGGGCTCGGGGGCGGCTGGGGCCTGGGCGGCGGGCGCGTCGTGGGTCACGACTGGAGTGTGCCGGGGGCCCGGCGGACCGGGTCCGCTCAGGCGGGCCTTCCTGAGGAGCGCCTCACCTCACCCGGCTCACCGCGGGTCAGACCTCCAGGCGGGCGCCCATCAGCACGGTGCGGGTGGCCGGCAGGTCGAAGGCCCGGGCCGCGTCGGTGGTCAGCCGCGAGGTGGCCGTGAACAGGCCCCGCTGCCAGCGGGGCATGTCGAGGCCGGGCGCACCGCTCCCGTCACCGTCGTCGTCGCCCCCGGCGCGGCGCAGGTCGAGGGTGGACAGGAACCACGACGCGCCGTCGAGGTCGATCTCGAGCCCGTCGCGCACCGACAGCGCGGCGAGGGCGTCGGGGACGTCGGTGCGCTGCAGGTACCCGAAGCGCAGCTCGACCAGCAGGAGCTCGCCCGCCGGGCGGGCGCCGTCGACCAGCGGGCGGCACTCGGCCGTGCGGCCGACCTCCTCGATCGGCACCTGGGGGACGCCGGCGGTCTCGACCGACACCACCACCACCCGGGAGTGCAGGGCGCGCAGGTGCTCCACGGTGGCGCGCATCGCGAGCGGCGCGGTGGCGTCGCTGCTGGCCGAGCCCCGGTTGAGGTACACGGCGGTGCCGGGCACGAGCGCCAGCGGCGGGTCGGAGGCGGCGACGTCGTCCAGCAGCGCGTGCAGCGGGCCCTCCTGGCGCTGGCGCAGCGCCGTGACGCCCCGGCGGCCCCGCTGCCAGGTGGTCAT
>JAKONK010000091.1 GCA_022701985.1 Actinomycetales bacterium | reverse complement strand
GGCGGTCTGCGGCTGCTGCGCAGCGAGCTCGCCCTGCAGCGCCACCTGCTGGCCGAGGGCTTCACGACGCCGGCGCAGTTCGCCCGCAACACCGCCGTCCGCGGCGGGTACCGCGCCGTGCCCGAGGGCCTGCGCCGCCTGGCCTACCGCGCCGTCTTCACCCGCCGCCCGCCGTCCTGACCCTGCCCGAACCGCAACCGGGCGCTCGGCTGCGGCTCCCGACCCTGCTCGAACCGCAGCCGGGCGCTCGGCTGCGGTTCCTGACCCTGCTCGAACCGCAACCGAGCGCTCGGCTGCGGCGGGAGCGGCGGGGGAGGGCCCGGAACGGACGAGCCCGGCGAAAGCGACGAGGCCCCGCAGGCTGCGCCGTTAGGGTGAGCCGGTCCGCCTAGGCAGGAGTGTCGTGAACGCAGATCTCGTCGTCGTCGGCTCCGGCTTCTACGGCCTCACCGTTGCCCAGCGGTGCGCCGAGGAGCTGGACCTCAACGTGCTGGTCATCGACCGCCGATCGCACATCGGCGGCAACGCCTACAGCGAGTTCGAGCCGGAGACCGGCGTCGAGGTGCACCGCTACGGCGCGCACCTGTTCCACACCAGCAACGAGCGGGTGTGGGAGCACGTCAACCGGTTCACGAGCTTCACCAGCTACGTCCACAAGGTCTACTCGACCTACAAGGGCGAGGTGTACCCGCTGCCGATCAACCTCGGCACCATCAACCAGTTCTTCCGCGCCGCGCACGGCCCCGACGCCGCCCGCGCCCTGGTCGCCGAGCTGGCCAGCGAGATCGAGACCGGCGAGGCGAACAACCTCGAGGAGAAGGCGATCTCCCTGATCGGGCGCCCGCTGTACGAGGCGTTCATCAAGGACTACACCGCCAAGCAGTGGCAGACCGACCCGCGCGACCTGCCCGCCGAGGTCATCTCCCGGCTGCCCGTGCGCTACACGTACGACAACCGCTACTTCAACGACACCCACGAGGGCCTGCCCACCAGGGGCTACACCGCGTGGCTCGAGAACCTGGCCGACCACCCGAAGATCACGGTGCAGCTCGACACCGACTTCCTCGACCTGTCGCAGCCGCTGAACAAGCGCGACGTCGTGGGCCAGGTGCCGGTCATCTACACCGGCCCGGTCGACGAGTACTTCGACAACGTCGAGGGCGCGCTGAGCTGGCGCACGCTGGACTTCGAGCAGGAGGTCCTGCCCACGCGCGACTTCCAGGGCTGCCCGGTCATGAACTACGCCGGCGACGAGGTCCCCTACACGCGCATCCACGAGTTCCGGCACTTCCACCCGGAGCGCGAGGCGCAGCACTCCCAGGACAAGACCGTGATCATGCGGGAGTTCTCGCGCTTCGCCGAGAAGGGCGACGAGCCCTACTACCCGGTGAACACCGCTGACGACCGCGCCCGCCTGCTGGCCTACCGCGACCTCGCCAAGGGCGAGAGCGGCACGATCTTCGGCGGCCGTCTGGGCACCTACAAGTACCTCGACATGCACATGGCGATCGGCGCGGCGCTGAGCACCTTCGACAACAAGCTCGTGCCGCACTTCACGAAGGGCGAGGCGTTCGCCTCCGGCGGGGTGGACGCATGAGCACCACCGCCGACCTGGCGAAGGCCCCCTCGGCGGCCGGCGGCTCGGCCGAGCGCGTCCTGCAGCGCGTCGTCCTGCCCGTCGACGGCGACCAGGACGTCCTGCCCCTGTACGTCGACGGCCAGCTGACGGCCGCCCCGGCGAGCTCCGCCTCACCCGGCTCCACCGCGGTGCCGGCCACGGTCGCCGCGCCCGGGACCGCGCCGTCCACCGACCAGGTGCTCGACCGCACGCGCTTCCGCGTGCCCGTCGGAGACCGCGCGTCGTTCGCGACCTACTTCAACGCCTTCCCCGCCAGCTACTGGCGGCAGTACAGCGTGCTCAGCGCCGTGCGCCTGACCGTGAGCACCACCGGCACCGGCACCGTGGTCGTCTACCGCTCCAACGCCAAGGGCAACGTCCAGCGCGTGGCCGCCGAGCCCGTCGAGGGCCCCGCGACCAGCGACTTCGACCTCCCGCTGAAGCCGTTCACCGACGGCGGCTGGTACTGGTTCGACCTGCACGCCGGCTCCGACGACCTGGTGCTGGAGCACGCGGCCTGGACCACCTCGCCCACCGCGCCGGTCACGGGGGAGCAGGCCGCCAAGCGCGGCAGCGTCGTCGTCACCATCACCACGCTCAACCGCCCCGACTACTGCTCGCGGCTGCTGCGCACCCTCGGCCACGCCGTGCAGCCCGGCGGCGGCCTCGACGGCATCGTCGCCGAGGTCGTCTGCACCGACCAGGGCACCCAGCTCGTCTCCGACGACGTCGAGGCCTTCCCCGAGGCCGAGCGCCTCCTCGGCGACAAGCTCCGCGTCATCCGCCAGGCCAACCTCGGTGGCTCCGGCGGGTTCGCCCGCGGCATGTACGAGGGCCTCCAGGGCGGCTACGACTACGTCCTGCTCCTGGACGACGACGTGATGGTCGAGCCCGAGGGCATCGCCCGGGGCGCCGCCTTCGCCGACCTCGCCCGCACCCCCACCATCGTGGGCGGGCACATGTTCTCGATGTACCAGCGCACGCTGCTCAACGCCTGGGCCGAGGGCGTGCAGCGCTGGAAGTTCTGGTGGGGCCCCTCGGGCGTCTCGGAGCACAACCACGACCTCGGCATGCAGAACCTGCGCTCCACGCCGTGGCTGCACCGCCGCTTCGACGTCGACTACAACGGCTGGTGGATGTGCCTCATCCCCACCGCGGTGATCGAGCAGCTGGGCCTGAGCCTGCCCCTGTTCATCAAGTGGGACGACGCCGAGTACGGCCTGCGGGCCCAGGCCGCGGGCATCCCCACCGCCTCGTTCCCGGGCATGGCCGTCTGGCACGTGCCGTGGACCGACAAGGACGACGGCATCGACTGGCAGGCCTACCACCACGCGCGCAACCGCGTGGTGGCCGCGCTGGTGCACTCCCCGTACCCGCGGGGCGGCAACGTGGTGCGCGAGCTGCTCACCACCCAGCTCAAGCACCTGCTGTCGATGCAGTACTCCGCCGCCGAGCTGCGCCTCATGGCCCTGGAGGACGTCTTCGCCGGCCCGCAGGGCATGCACGGCGACCTCGCCACCAAGCTGCCCGAGATCCGCGCGCTGCGCGCCGGCTACTCCGACGCCGTCTACAAGGGCGACGCCGGCGACTTCCCCGCGCGCAAGCGCAAGAAGCCGCCGCGCAAGGGCCGCGAGGCCGAGGTCCCGAAGGGTCGCCTGGCGGTCCTGAAGACCGCAGCCGTCGGCATCGTCAAGCAGGCCCGCCCGGTCGACGCCCTCGCCGCGACCAACCCGCAGACCGCGATCGCCCACCAGGACGCCCGCTGGTGGATGCTCAGCCAGTACGACTCCGCGCTCGTCTCCGCCGCCGACGGCACCGGCACCGCCTGGTACCGCCGCGACCGCAGGCGCTTCGTCGAGCTGGTGCGCCGCAGCACCGCGCTGCACGAGCGGCTCGCCCGCGAGTGGCCCGAGCTGGCGGCGACCTACCGCGCCGCGATGCCCGAGCTGACCTCGCCGGAGGTCTGGGAGCGCACCTTCCACGGCT
Organism: Actinomycetales bacterium; assembly: GCA_022701985.1. GTDB lineage: Bacteria > Actinomycetota > Actinomycetes > Actinomycetales > Quadrisphaeraceae > Quadrisphaera. The sequence continues at coordinate 3,518 of JAKONK010000091.1, read as the reverse complement.
CGCCGCTGTCGACGCCCGCTGCCCCGCCCGCCTCCGCACCGGCGAAGTGAGCGCCCGCGACCTGACGGCGCAGCCCTGGACCGAGCCGGGGCGCGGCTCGGGGCTCCTCGACGTCGTGCGCCGGCGGTACCTGCTCAAGCTGCTCGTCCGCAAGGAGCTGCGGGTCCGCTACCGCGGCTCCGTGCTCGGGCTCGCCTGGAGCTACGTCAAGCCCGGCGTGCAGTACGTCGTCTACTTCCTCGCGCTGGGGATCTTCCTGCAGCAGTCGCGGAACATCGAGGACTTCCCCGTCTACCTGTTCTCGGGGCTCGTCGTCGTCAACGTGTTCACCGAGGCCTTCGGCAACGCGACCCGGGCGGTGGTGTGGAACGCGCCGCTGGTGAAGAAGATCTTCCTGCCGCGCGAGCTGTTCCCCGTGGCCAGCGTGTGGGTGGCCGGGGTGCACTTCGTGCCCCAGCTGGTGGTGCTGCTCGTCGGGGCGCTGCTGTCGGGGTGGCGCCTGGAGGTGCTTCCCGTGCTCGGTGCCGTCCTCGCGACGCTCATCATCGCAGCGCTCGCCACGGGCCTCGGGCTGCTCTTCGGGTCGCTGAACGTGGTGTTCCGCGACATGGAGAACTTCGTCGACCTGACCAACATGGTGGTCGTCTGGCTCTCACCGGTGCTCTACCGCTGGGACCAGGTCACCCAGGTCGTGCCCGCGTGGGTCGGGGTGCTCTACCAGCTGAACCCGATCACGGTGGCCGTCGAGCTCTACCACTACGCGTTCTGGTGGCCCGGCACCCGCGACACCCCGGCGACGGCCCTGCCGCCGGACCTGCTGGTGAACTCCCTGGTCGCCGTCGTCATCGCCGCCGCCGTCCTCGTCGTGGGCCAGCTGGTCTTCCGGCGGGTCGAGGGCCGCTTCGCCATCGACCTGTGAGCCGACCTGTGAGCCGACCCGTGACCCCAGCAACGACCGGGAGCACCCCGTGAGCGTCCTGCCCGCCAGCGCCCCCGCCAGCGCGGGTCCGACCTCGCGCATCGTCGTCGACGACGTCCGGATGCAGTTCGTGCTGCGCCACAACCGCTCCCTCAAGGAGCTGGCGATGGCCGCCGTGCGCGGCAAGGACCTCGGCAACACCTTCATGGCCCTCGACGGCGTCTCCCTGAACGTCGACTCCGGCGAGACCGTCGCGCTGCTGGGCCACAACGGCTCCGGCAAGTCGACGCTGCTGAAGCTGATCTCCGGCGTCATGCACCCCACGTCGGGGTCCGTGCGCCTGCGCGGGCGCATCGCCGGCCTGATCGAGGTCGGTGCGGGGTTCCACCCCGACCTCACCGGCCGCGAGAACGTCTACCTCAACGGGGCGATCCTCGGCATGGACGAGGCCGCGATCCGCGCTCGCTTCGACGACATCGTCGCGTTCAGCGAGATCGAGCGGTTCATCGACACCGAGGTCAAGCACTACTCCTCGGGCATGTTCCTGCGGCTGGCGTTCTCCGTGGCGGTGCACACCGACCCGGAGATCTTCCTCATCGACGAGATCCTCTCCGTCGGTGACGAGCCGTTCCAGCGCAAGTGCCTGGACCGCATCCGCGAGCTGAAGGACGAGGGCCGCACGCTCGTCGTCGTCAGCCACGACCTGAACATGGTCTCCGACCTGTGCTCGCGCGGGGTCGTGCTGCAGCACGGCAACCAGGTCTTCGACGGCAGCGCCGCGGACGCCGTCGCCCACCTGCGCTCCCTCTGAGCCCCACCCCCACCGCAGCCGAGCGCCTGGTCGCGGTTCCCGCGCCCCCGGGGACCGCAACCAGGCGCTCGGCTGCGGTTCCCCGGGGGACGGGACGGGGTCAGCCGAGGGCGGGGACGTCGGGCCCGACCCAGCCCGGGGAGGTCTCCGGCTCGTACGACAGGTCGTAGGCGTCCGCCGCGTACGGGTACTGCAGCTCGGCGACCTGCCCCCACTGGCCGGCGTCGCGCCGGGCGCTCGGGTACGCGAACTCGCTGACCGGCTGAAAGAGCGTCGCCGCGTCGGGCAGGGGAGCGGCCAGGCCGCCGCGGCCGTACTGCCAGATCGAGTCGTTCGTGCCCTCGAGGGCGTTCGGGCCCCACAGCACCGCGTACGCCGGTCGCTCGACGATGCCGTCGGCGATGGCCGGCTGCCGCTGGCAGCTGAACAGGTAGGTGAACTGCCACGAGGTCACCACGACGGCGTCGCGGGGGATCCAGTCCTCCAGGAGCGCCGGCGGCTGCTGCACCGGAGCGGAGACGGCGAGCCACCCGCCGGTCCCGCCGGAGGCGTCACGGCCCACGAGGCGCACCAGGGTCTCGCCGTCGCGGGGCTCCTGGCCGGGGCGCAGCAGGAGGACCGAGCGCCACTCGGGCGAGTCGACCAGGTCGTCGACCTGGCGCGTCCGCAGCACCTCGACCGAGCCGTCCGTGCCGTCAGCCGAGGGCCTGCCGTACTGCACCTCGAGGGTGTTGCCCTCGTTGAGGCGTCCGGCCACGGTCACCGTCACGTAGTCGGCGGCGTCGCGGCCGGACAGGTCGTACCAGCCGGTCGTCAGCTCGCCGGTGTTGTCGTCGCCGCTGCCGGTGAGGCTTCCCCACACCTGGGCGAAGGCCTCGGGGGCGACGCCGGTGGGCACCGGGTCGCCGTTCCAGTAGCCGCCCTGGGTCGCGAAGCCCTCGACCTGGGCGCGGCCCTCCTGTCCCGCGGCGGCGGGCAGCGGGGTGGACCGCTGCGGGTCGGCCACCTGCACGGCCGACGCGGCGTCGCACCGCTCGTTGAACGGGTCGCTGACGTACTGCGCCGGTGGCGAGTAGGTGTCGAGGGTGCGCACCGCCGAGGCGGCGAAGGTGCTGCCCAGCAGGGCGACGGTCAGCCCGAGGGCGACGACGGCGGTCACGGCCGCCCCGGCGACGAGGGCGTCCGGGCGGAGCGCGCCCTCCGGTCCGCCGCTCGACCCCGCCGGCACCGCTGTCCCCGCCGATCCCGCTGTCCCCGCCGACGCGCGGCGCCGCAGCACCAGGCGCGTGAGCACCACCGCGACGACGGCGACCAGCACCCACAGGGCGGGCGAGGAGAGGGGGCCCTTCGCCACGGCGTTGTCGCCCTGCAGCGGCAGCCCGAGCACCCAGTTGTAGGGCCAGAGGTTGGGCCCGCGGAAGGACAGCGCGGCCACCACCACGACGCCCAGCAGCAGTCCCACCCGCGGCGCGAGCGCCGTGCGGGGCCACACGCGGGCCGCAGCCGCCGGGCCGATCAGGACGAGGACGACGACCAGCAGCGGCAGCAGCCCCGAGAGGCTGCCGAAGTGGTGGGTCCACTTGCTGGGGGTGATCCACAGCGCGAGGTAGGCGACGAGGCCGGTGGCGCCCAGGGCCCCCAGCTCGGCGGGGAGCACCCCCGCGCCGGTGCCGCCGGGGCCCCTGCGCCTGGCGGCGGCCGTCAGCAGCAGGGTGACCAGCACCGCGAGCAGCCCGACGAGCACCGTCGTCCGCTTCGCGTACGCGCCCATGGGGATGTTCGGGTTGA
>JAKONK010000086.1 GCA_022701985.1 Actinomycetales bacterium | reverse complement strand
ACCTCGCTGAGGTCGTAGCGCCAGTCGAGCCCGAGCGCCGCGTAGGCGGCGCGGTGCAGCGCCGGCGAGAGGGAGTGGGCGATCGGCGAGCCCCAGACGGCGGCCCTCATCCCTGCGGGTTGGCGCGCAGCCACGCCTGGAACTGCGCGACGTTGCGCTGGTGCTCCTCGTAGGTGTCGGCGAAGGCCGTGGCCCCGGTGGTGGGGTCGGTCACCACGAAGTACAGCCAGGTGCCCTCGGCCGGCTGCAGGGCGGCGCGCATGGCGTCCTCGCCCGGCGAGGCGATCGGCCCCGGCGGCAGGCCCGGGTACAGGTAGGTGTTGTACGGCGAGGTGCTGGCGCGGTCCTCGGCGGTGGTGGTCAGGCCCGTCTTGCCGGTGGCGTAGTTGACGGTGGTGTCGAACTGCAGCGGCTGGCCGGCGGTGATGCGGTTCTCGATGACGCGCGCCACCTTGGCCATGTCCTCGGCGTTCGCCCCCTCCTTCTGCACCAGGCTCGCCTCGGTGAGCAGGCGGTGCCGCTCCGCCGGGTCGGCGGGGAAGCCGACCTCGTCCATCGCCTGGGTCGCGCGGGTCACCATGGCCTGCAGCTGCTCCAGCGGTGTGGAGTCGAGGTCGTAGGTGTACGTGGCCGGGAACAGGTAGCCCTCGACGGAGCCGTTCGCGGCAGCCGGCAGGCCCAGGGCGGGGTCCTTCGCAGCGGCCTCGTAGTCGCTCACCGGCCGGCCGCTGGCCTCGGACAGCTTCTGGAAGATCTGGGAGGCCAGGTTGCCCTCGATGATCTGCACCTGGAGCGACTGCCTCGAGGACGGGTCGAGCAGCAGGGCCAGGGCGGAGGCCGCGGACATCTCCGAGCGCAGCCGGTACGTGCCCGGCTGGATGGAGGTCGACGCCGGCTCCTCGGCGGCGGCGGTGAGGAAGGCCCCGGAGGTCTTCACGACGCCCGCCTCGGCGAGGGTCGAGGCGATGGTGCGGCCGGAGGCGCCGGCGGGGATCGTCACGTCGACGTCGCCGCTGCCGGTGCCCTCGTAGTCGCCGGAGTCGGTGAGGGAGGCGACCAGCGAGCTGGCCTGGCTGCCGACGAGCACGGCTCCCCCGCCGAAGAGGACGGCGCACACCGCCAGGGCCACCAGCGCGGTGGTGCGGCGGCGCTTGCGGCGCCGGTCGCGGTCACTGCGCTGCGCGCTGCGCTGCGCCGACCTCGAGGACGCCCGGGACTCGGGGCTCCCGGGCAGGTCCTCCAGCGACAAGCCGCTCATCCGCGCGATCCGTCCCTCCCCCCGCCGCGGCGACAGGCCCCGGCGGGCCCGGGATCGACGGTCGACCCCGGTGGCCGGCCCGAGGCGCGCTCCGCGTCCAGGGCCGTCTGCAGCACGAGCACCGCCGCGACCTGGTCGACCACCTGTCGGTGGCGCCGGCCCGACCGCCCGGAGGCCGTGAGCGCCTGGTGGGCGCTCACGGTGCTCAGCCGCTCGTCGACGAGCCGCACCGGCACCGGCGCGACACGTCCTGCCAGATCAGCAGCGTAGCCACGCACGTGGGCCGCCGCTGGACCTTCGCGCCCCGAGAGCGAGAACGGGAGGCCGACGACGATCTCCACAGCCCCCCGTTCGGAGGCCTCCGTGACGATGCGTTGCAGGTCCGAGCCCTGCGCGCGGTCGCGCCTGAGCGTCTCCACCGGCGACGCGATCAGCCCGTCGGGGTCGCTGGCGGCGAGCCCGACGCGCACCGAGCCGACGTCGACGCAGAGCCTCACACCCCGCCTCACGGCCGTCCCGCCCGCCTGCCGCCCGCTCGCGCCTCAGGCGCCTGCGGCCTGCGCCACCGCGGCGCGGACGGCGTCGAGCGCCGCGGGGAGCGCCGCCGCGTCCGTGCCGCCGCCCTGGGCGACGTCGTCCTTGCCGCCACCGCCACCCCCGAGGGTGGTGGCCGCCACGCGGACGAGGGCCCCGGCCTTGAGGCCCGCGGCGCGGGCCGCGGGGCTCGTGGCGATGACCACGACGGGGCGGCCCTTGGCCACGCCGCCGACGGCGACCACCGACGCGGACTCACCCAGGCGCCCGCGGACGTCGAGCGCGAGGGTGCGCAGGTCGTCCGCAGAGGCGACCTCGCCGGCGCTGGTGGCGACCAGGCGCACGCCGTCCTGCCCGCCGACGACCTCGGCGCCGGCCGCGAGGGCGCCCGCCCCGGCGAGGACCTCCTTGGCGCGGGCCGCGGCGATGGTGCGGTCGGCCTCCTTGAGCTGGTCCAGGAGCACCGCGATGCGGTCGGGCAGCTCGTCGGGGCGGACCTTCAGCAGCGTGGTCAGCTGGCTCACCAGGGCGCTCTCGCGGGCCAGGTGGGCGTGGGCGTCGGGGCCCACCAGCGCCTCGACGCGGCGGGTGCCCGAGCCGATCGACGCCTCGCCCAGCAGCGTGACCACGCCCAGCTGACCGGTGCGCTCGACGTGCGTGCCGCCGCAGAGCTCCTTGGACCACTCGCCGATGCCGACCATGCGCACGCGGTCGCCGTACTTGTCGCCGAAGAAGGCCAGGGCGCCGGCGCGGCGCGCCGACTCCGGGTCGGTGACGGTGGTGGTGACCGGCAGGTCGTCGGCGAGGAAGGTGTTGACCTCCGCGGCGACGTCGACCAGCTGCGAGGGGGTCGGCGCGGCCAGCGCGGTGTAGTCGAAGCGCAGTCGGCCCGGGGCGTTCTCGGAGCCGGCCTGGCGCGTGCCGTCGGGGCCGAGCGCGTCGCGCAGGCCCTGGTGCACGAGGTGGGTGGCGGTGTGGGCGCGCGCCACGGCCAGGCGGCGCCCGGCGTCGACGACGGCCTCGACGGCGTCGCCGACGGCGACCTCGCCGGACACGACGGTGGCGTGGTGCACGTTCAGCCCAGGGATGGGCCGCTGGACGTCGGTGACGTCGACGACCGCCCGCACGCCGGTGGGGCCGGTCACGGTGAGGCGGCCGTGGTCGGCCAGCTGGCCACCGCTCTCGGCGTAGAACGGGGTCCTGTCGAGGACGAGCTCGACGTCGTCGCCCGCCAGCGCCACGGGGACGCTCGTGCCGTCGCGCAGCAGCCCGACCACGCGGCCCTCGGCGGCCAGCACCTCGTAGCCGAGGAAGTCCACCTCGCGGCCCAGCTCGTCGGCGACCTGCCGGTAGCCGGCCGTGTCGGTGCGCCCGGCGCGCTTGGCGCGCGCGTCCTCGCGGGCGCGGGTGCGCTGCTCGGTCATGAGGCGCCGGAAGCCCTCGGCGTCGACGGCCACGCCCTGCTCGGCCGCCATCTCCAGCGTGAGGTCGATCGGGAAGCCGAACGTGTCGTGCAGCTCGAAGGCCCGCTCGCCGGAGAGGACCGGCTGGGCCGCACCGCTCGCCGGGGTCGCCGACTTGGCCTGCGCCACCGCGGTGTCGAGGATGGTGGTGCCGGCCACGAGGGTGCGCCGGAAGGCGTCCTCCTCGGCGTAGGCGACCGCGCTGATGCGGCCGAAGCCCTCGCGCAGCTCCGGGTACGCCGGAGCCATGGCCTCCAGGGAGACGGGCAGCAGCTCGGGCAGCGTGGGGGTGTCGACGCCGAGCAGGCGCATGGCCCGCACCGCGCGGCGCACCAGGCGGCGCAGCACGTAGCCGCCGCCCTCGTTGCCGGGGGTGACGCCGTCGCCCATGAGCATCAGGGACGCGCGGACGTGGTCGGCGACGACGCGCAGCCGCACGTCGGCGTCGCGGTCGGCGCCGTAGCGGACGCCGGCCAGCTCGGCCGCGTGGCGCAGCACCGGCGAGACCTGGTCGATCTCGTACATGTTGTCGACGCCCTGGAGCAGCAGCGCGGTGCGCTCCAGGCCCATGCCGGTGTCGATGTTCTTCTTCGGCAGCTCGTGGAGGATGGGGAAGTCCTTCCCCTGGCCCTCCCCGCGCTGGAACTGCATGAAGACCAGGTTCCAGATCTCCAGGTACCGGTCACCGGCCGGGTCGTTGGCCGGGCCCCCGTCGGGGCCGTACGCCGGGCCGCGGTCGATGTAGATCTCCGAGCAGGGGCCGGCCGGGCCGGGCTGGCCGGTGGACCAGTAGTTGTCGTCCATGCCCAGGCGCTGCACGCGCTCGGCGGGCAGCCCGGCGACGGTCTGCCACAGCCGGTGGGCCTCGTCGTCGTCGGTGTAGACCGTCGCCCAGATCTTCTCCGGGTCGAAGCCGTAGCCCCCGGAGTCCTGCGGCGTGGTGACGAGCTCCCACGCGTAGGAGATCGCCCCCTCCTTGAAGTAGTCGCCGAAGGAGAAGTTGCCGTTCATCTGGAAGAACGTGCCGTGCCGCGTGGTCTTGCCGACCTCGTCAATGTCGAGGGTGCGCACGCACTTCTGCACGCTGGTGGCGCGCGGGTACGGCGGCGTCTGCTGGCCGGTCAGGTAGGGGATGAACGGCACCATCCCCGCCACGGTGAACAGCAGGGTCGGGTCGGGGCTGATGAGCGAGGCGCTGGGCACCACGGTGTGCCCGCGGTCCTCGAAGAACTTCAGCCAGCGCCGGCGGATCTCGGCGGTCTCCACGGGTGTCCCCTCCGGGGGTGGTCAGGGAAGAAGGGTCTGGGGCGCCGCGCCGGCCGGCGCGGCGGGCGCCGCGTCAGGAGCGCGGGCGCGTGGGGTTCTCGAGCAGATCGCGAGCGGTGGCCTCGTCGATGGTGCCGGTGTCGACGCCGAGGGCGATGCGCAGGTCCTCCTCGCGCTCGGCCATGCCGGCGCGCACGTCGGCGGCGAAGGCGCGCACCGAGGCCGACCAGCCCTCGCCGTCCTGCGGCGAGGCGGCCTGCGCGAGGCGCACGGCCTTCACGGCGGCGACGACGCCGGCGGCCACGCCGATCCCGGCCAGCACCAGCCTGCCCACGGCTCAGACCCCCGCTCGGCCGGCGCGCCGGCCAGCCCTGCCGGCGCCGGTGCGACGGCCGGCGACGGCCTGGCGCACGCCGTAGGTGAAGGCGGCGACCCGGACCACCGGCGAGCCGACGGTCGCGGCGAAGAGCGCGGTGAGCGCCGAGACGTTCGTGGTGACCTGCGCGGCGTTGGTGGTGATCGTGTCGATCTTCTCCATCTGCTCGTTCGCCTGGCCCACCGTGGTGGTCACCTCGGCGATGAGCGGAACGGTCGAGTCGGACACGCCCTTGATGGCGGAGCGGGCCTCGTCGAGCACCGCCCCCAGCTTCAGGATCGGGCGCGCGAGCAGCGCGACGAGGACCACGAACGCGAGGGCCGCGACGAGCCCCGCGACATCTCCGACGGACAAGGAGGGCTCCTGAGCTCTGGGGCGGTGACGTGCCCGGCGACCCTACCGCGAGGGCACCGGCGGCCGTCTGGCCGCGCACCGCCGACGAGGCTCAAGGAGCCGGCGCCCCGGACCGATCTTGAGGGGATGCCGCTCCTCAGCACCTCACTGGCCAGCGCACCGCGCTGGGCCGTGCTGGCCGGCATCGGCACGTGGACCGTCCTCCTCCACGCCCTCCACCTCGTGCTGCTGGCGGCCGCGAGCGTTCCGGCTCACCGGGGTCCCGTCGTCGCCAGCCTGGTGGTCTGGCTGGCGCTGACGGTCTGGGCCGTGGCGCGCAGGTCCCGGCTCGGCGGCGCGGAGCTGTCCGCGGCGTTCGCCCTGGGTGCGGTCGCGATCACCGCAGACGGCGTCTGGGGGAGCTCGCCGGGGCACCCCTACCTGGTCTCCGCCGGGCTGGTGGCGCTCGTGCTGGGCAACAGCGTCTACGGCGACAGCCGCTGGCACCTGGCCGGGGGCGCAGTGGTGCTGGCCTGCCAGGCCTGGCTGCTGCTCGCCCTCCTCGGGACGGACCCGCTCGGGGTGTACACCGCGCTCACCGTCGTGATCACCTCCGCGGGGGCGTCCCTGATGATCGAGGGGGTCCGGCGCGAGCTGCAGTCCCTGGCGGAGTCCGCGGCGCACGCGGCCGCCCACGACCCCCTCACCGGCCTGCTCAACCGGCGCGGCATGGCCGACCGGTTCTCCGGCCTGCGCGCCTCGGCGCCGGCCGGCCACCGCGCCGCGGCGGTGGTGCTCGACCTGGACCACTTCAAGCGCATCAACGACGTGCACGGCCACGACGTCGGCGACGAGGTCCTGGTCCTGGTGGCCGGGGTGCTGCGCGCCCGCGCGCGGCGGGACGACCTGGTGGTGCGCCTGGGCGGTGAGGAGCTGGCCTGGCTGGGTGCGTGGCCCTCACCCGAGGACGCGGTGAGAGCCGCCGAGGGCCTGCGCCGCGCGCTCGCGTCCAGCCCCGCCCCGGCGGACCTGCGCATCACGGCCAGCATCGGCGTGGCCAGCGCCTCCGACGCCACGCAGGCCTGCCCGGACCCCGAGGCCCTGTCGCGCCTGCTGGTCCGCGCCGACGCGGCCCTCTACGCGGCGAAGGCCGCCGGACGCGACCGGGTGGTCCTGTCCGCGGCCGGGCCGGGCGCAGCAGGCGGGGCCGGACACGACGGAGCCCCCGCCCCGCGGGTGCGGGACGGGGGCTCCGGTCGGGCTGGTGCCGGGGGTCAGCGCGCGTAGAACTCGACGACGCGGGAGACCTCGCAGGTCACGGGGACCTCGTCGCGGGTGGGGCGGCGGGCCAGGCGGACCTTCAGGTCGGCCAGCTGCACCTCGAGGTAGCCGGGGAGCGTGGGGAGCACGTCGCGGTGGGCGCCGGCAGCGGCGACCTGGAACGGCGTGGTCTGGGCGCTCTTGGCGTGGACCGAGATGATCTGGCCCACCGAGACGCGGTAGGACGGGCGGTCGACGCGCAGGCCGTCGACCAGGATGTGGCGGTGCACCACGAGCTGGCGCGCCTGGGCGATGGTGCGGGCCAGGCCCGAGCGCAGCACGAGGGCGTCGAGGCGCATCTCGAGCAGCTCGACCAGCACGTCACCGGTGCGGCCCGGGGAGCGGCGAGCCTCCTCGAAGGTGTTGCGCATCTGGGCCTCGCGGATGCCGTACTGGGCGCGCAGCAGCTGCTTCTGGCGCAGGCCCAGGGCGTACTCGGACTCGGTGCGGCGGCGGGCGCGGCCGTGCTCGCCCGGCGGGTAGGGGCGGACCTCGAAGTAGCGCGCCGCCTTCGGCGTGAGCGGCACCCCGAGGGCGCGGGACAGGCGGACCTGGCGGCGGTTGCGGCTGGAGTGGGACACGGTGGAGCGGCTCCTTCTCGGGGTGGGCACTCGCGGACGCGCTCCCGTGGCGGTTCCTCGGGACGACCGGCGAACGACGGCGGCCTCCCACCGGCCGGCGCTGCCGTTCCGGGGTGACCACTCGGTGCGCGCACGACGGCGCAGCACCAACGGAGAACACTACCGCAGCCCGCGGGTCAGGACCGCCGCCGCAGCAGCGCCCGGATCCGCTGCAGGCGGGCACCGATCTCGCGCTCGGCGCCGTGCTCGGTCGGGCGGTAGTACTCGCGGCCGTCGAGGTCGTCCGGGGCGTACTGCTGGGAGGCGACGCCGTGCGGGGCGTCGTGGGCGTACAGGTAGCCCTTGCCGTGGCCGATCTTCTGGGCGCCCGCGTAGTGGGCGTCGCGCAGGTGGGCGGGCACCGGCCCGCCGCGGCCGGCGCGCACGTCGGCGACGGCGGCGTCGACCCCCAGGTAGGCGGCGTTGCTCTTGGGAGAGGTGGCCAGGTGCACCACGGCCTGCGCGAGCACGATGCGCGCCTCGGGCATGCCGATGAGCTGCACCGCCTGCGCCGCGGCCACCGCCGTCTGCAGGGCGGTGGGGTCGGCCATGCCGACGTCCTCGCTGGCCGAGATGACCAGCCGCCGCGCCAGGAAGCGCGGGTCCTCCCCCGCCTCGAGCATCCGGGCCAGGTAGTGGAGGGAGGCGTCGACGTCGGAGCCGCGCAGGCTCTTGATGAGGGCGCTGGCCACGTCGTAGTGCTGGTCGCCGCCGCGGTCGTACCGGACGGCGGCGATGTCGACGGCCCGCTCGGCCATGGCCAGGTCGATGGTCCAGGGAGGCTCTCCCCCGGCGTCCTGCGCCACCCCGGCGGCGGCCTCCAGCGCCGTCAGGGCGCGGCGCGCGTCTCCGCCGGACAGCCGCACGAGGTGCGCCAGGGCGGCGTCGTCCAGTGACACCTGGCCGGCCAGGCCGCGCTCGTCGGTGGTGGCCCGCTGCAGGAGGGCGCGGACGTCGTCGTCGGTCAGCGGCGCCAGGCGCAGGAGCAGGGAGCGGCTGAGCAGCGGGGAGACCACCGAGAAGCTCGGGTTCTCGGTGGTGGCGGCGATGAGCACCACCCACCGCTCCTCCACGCCGGGGAGCAGCGCGTCCTGCTGGGCCTTGGTGAACCTGTGGATCTCGTCGAGGAAGAGCACGGTGCGCCGGTCGTGCAGGTCGCGGCCCGTCTTCGCGGCGTCGAGCACGCGGCGCACGTCCTTGACGCCCGCGGTGACGGCGGAGAGCTCCTCGAAGCGCCACCCGGTGCCGCGCGCCACCACGTGCGCGAGCGTCGTCTTGCCGGTGCCGGGCGGGCCCCACAGCAGCACCGACGCGGGCCCGGCGCGGCCGTCGCCGCCCTCGACGAGGCGGCGCAGCGGCGCGCCGGGGGTCAGCAGGTGCTGCTGGCCGGCGACCTCGTCGAGGGTGCGCGGGCGCATCCGCACGGCGAGCGGCGCGCGGACCGACCGCGGGGACGCTCCCCCGCGGGGGTCCTCGTCGGAGTCGTCGCCGCTGAACAGGTCGGCGGTCATCTCAGCGGACGTGCTCCTTCAGGAACGCCACCGCCGCTGCCCAGGCGGCGTGCGCCGAGGCCTCGTCGTAGGAGGGGCGCTCGTCGTTGACGAAGGCGTGGTCGGCCTCGTAGAAGCGGACGTCGGCCTCCACCCCGGACTGCTCGCGGATCTTCGCGGCGGTGGCCTCGACGGCCTCCCGGGTGATCCGGTCGCGGGTGGCGTAGTGGCCCTGCACGGCGGCGCGGAGCCCGGAGTAGTCCGTGCCCTCGACGTCGGGCAGGCCGTAGAACGGCACCGCGGCGCCGATGCGCTCGCCCTGCTGGGCGGCCAGCGTCAGCACGAAGGCGCCGCCCATGCAGAAGCCGACCACCCCCACGGTGGACGAGGTGACCTCGGGACGGCCCAGCAGGTGGTCGACGGCGCCGGCGAGGTCGCGGGCAGCGCGGTCGACCGGGAGCTCCTGCATGAGGCGCATCGCCTCGGCGCCGTCGTGCGTCGTGGCGCCGCCGTACAGGTCGGGGGCGAGGGCGACGAAGCCCTCCGCGGCGAAGCGGCGGGTCAGGTCGGCGACGTGGCTCGTGAGCCCCCACCACTCCTGGATCACGACGAGCCCCGGGCCGGACCCCGCTCCGTCGCGCCCCGGCAGCTCGAGGTAGCCGTGGGCCGTGCCGGCACCGCTGGGGAACTCGACGTTCTGCTCGCTCATGCCCCCATCCCAGCACGCACCGCCGACGGCGCGCTCGGCGCGATCCGGACGTAGCGTGAGGTGGTGACTGGTAGCGCGACACCGTCGACGTCCGCCCTGAACGCCCCTCCCACCGACCTGCCGACCACCCTGGGAGCCCTGCGCGGCAGCGGGCTCCCGCAGGCGGAGCCCCGCTCGGTCAAGGCCGAGCTGCGCGAGAACCTCCTGGCCCGCATGCGGGCCGGCGAGCCGCGCTTCCCCGGCGTCGTCGGCTTCGACGACACCGTGCTGCCCGAGGTCGAGCGCGCCCTGCTCGCCGGCCACGACCTCGTGCTCCTCGGGGAGCGCGGACAGGGCAAGACCCGCCTCATCCGCTCCCTCGTGGCGCTGCTCGACGAGTGGACCCCCGTCATCGAGGGGTCCGAGCTCGGCGAGCACCCGCTGGAGCCCATCACGCCGGCCTCGGCCCGCCGGGCCCGCGAGCTCGGCGACGATCTGCCCGTGGCCTGGCGCCACCGCAGCGAGCGGTACGCCGAGAAGCTGGCCACCCCGGACACGTCCGTCGGCGACCTGATCGGCGACGTCGACCCGGTCCGCATCGCCGAGGGGCGCACCCTGGGCGACCCCGAGACCATCCACTTCGGCCTGGTGCCGCGCACGCACCGCGGGATCTTCGCCGTCAACGAGCTGCCCGACCTCGCCGAGCGCATCCAGGTCTCCCTGCTGAACGTGCTCGAGGAGCGCGACGTGCAGGTCCGCGGCTACACGCTGCGGCTCCCGCTCGACGTCCTCGTCGTGGCCAGCGCCAACCCCGAGGACTACACCAACCGCGGCCGCATCATCACGCCGCTGAAGGACCGGTTCGGCGCCGAGGTGCGCACGCACTACCCGCTCGACGTCGACCTCGAGGTGGAGCTCGTGGCCCAGGAGGCCCGGCTCGTGGCCGACGTGCCGCGCCACCTGCTCGAGGTGGTGGCCCGGTTCACGCGGGCGGTGCGCGAGTCACCCGCGGTCGACGCGCGCTCGGGCGTCTCCGCGCGGTTCGCCGTGGCCGCAGCCGAGACGCTGTCGGGGGCCGCCCTGCGGCGCGCGGCGCTGACCGGCGACGAGCCCGTGGCCCGCGTCGGCGACGCCTACGGCGTGGTGCCGACCCTGCGCGGCAAGGTCGAGTTCGAGTCGGGCGAGGAGGGTCGCGAGGAGGAGGTGCTCGTGCACCTGCTGCGCACGGCCGTGGCCGAGGTCTTCCGCGCCCGGCTGGGCGGCGCGGACCTGTCGGGCTTCACCTCGCTGGTCGCCGAGGGCAGCACGGTCTTCACCGGCGAGCTGGTGAGCAGCGCCGAGCTGCTCTCGCAGGTGGGACGGGTCGACGGGCTGGCCCGCGTGCTGGCGCGGCTCGACCTGCCGGAGGCCCCGACCCCCGGCCAGGCCGCCTCGGGGGTGGAGATGGTCCTGGAGGGCCTGCACCTGACGCGCCGGCTGGCCAAGGACGTCGAGGCCAGCAGCGACGGCCACGGCGACCGCGCCGTCTACGGCGGCTGAGACGACGAGCGGCGGGAGCGGGCGATGAGCAGGGCCTACCGGTACGGCGCCTGGGACGGCGGGGCCGACCCGCTGGCTCCCCCCTACGACGTGCGCGCCGCCGTCGACGCCCTCGGGCGCGACGTCATGGAGGGCCGCTCGCTGCGCGAGGCCCTGCGCGACCTGCTGCGCCAGGGGGCACCTGGTGAGCGGGGCGAGCGCGACGGCGGGCTGGACGCGCTGCGCGAGCGCGTGCGCCGCCGGCGCGAGCAGCTGCGCGGCTCCGGCGACCTGGCCGGGTCGCTGCAGCAGGCGCGGGAGAAGCTCGACCAGGCGCTGACCACCGAGCGGGCGGCCCTCGACCAGTCCGCGGCCGACGCGGCGTCGCGGGAGTCGGCCGCGCGCGAGGCGGGCGACGACGACGGCGCGGCCTCGGCGGGGTCGGACGCGGCGCGGGCCGAGCTCTCCCACGCCCAGCTCGACGCGCTCCCCCGGCGCACGGCGGCGGCGGTCCGCGAGCTGGCCGACTACGACTGGACCTCGCAGGCCGCGGAGCAGGCCTACGAGGAGCTGCTGGCCGAGCTGCGCGAGCAGGCGCTGCGGGCGCAGATCCCGGGGCTGGGCCAGCAGGGTGCCCAGGGGCAGCAGGGGCTGGAGGGCACCAAGGAGCTCCTCGGCGACCTCAACGCCCTCCTCGCGGCCCACGGGCGCGGTGAGGACACCGCGGAGCAGTTCGCCGAGTTCATGGCGAAGCACGGCGACGCCTTCCCGGAGGGCCCGGAGGACGTCGACGAGCTGCTCGACACCCTCGCCCAGCGCGCTGCGGCCATGCAGCGGCTCATGCGGTCCCTGTCGAAGGAGGACCGCGCCCAGCTGCAGCAGCTCATGGCGCAGGCCATGGCCGACGCCGGGCTGGAGGCGGAGGTGAGCGCGCTCAGCCAGCACCTGCAGGACCTGCGGCCGGGTGCCTTCGTGCGGGGCCGCGGGCGTGAGTCGTTCCACGGCTCCGAGCCGCTGGGGCTCGACGACGCCACCGGCGCCCTGTCGGAGCTGGCCGACCTCGACGACCTCGACGACCAGCTGGCGATGGACGGCCCCGGTCAGGGGCTGGACGACGTCGACGTGGAGGCCGTCGAGCGCCAGCTCGGCACCGGCGCCGCGAACCAGCTGCGGCGCCTCGCCGAGCTGGAGCGCGAGCTCAAGCGGCAGGGCTGGCTCACCGGACCGGCCAGCCAGCTGCAGCTGTCGCCGAAGGCGCTGCGCCGCCTCGGTCAGACCGCGCTGCGCCGGGTCTTCGCCGACCTCGAGTCGACGCGGAGGGGCTCGCACGACGAGCGCTCCGCCGGTGCGGCCGGTGAGGCCACCGGCACGTGGCGCGAGTGGCAGTTCGGTGACGAGCAGCCGCTCGACGCCGTCGCCACCGTGCGCCGCGCGGTGATGCGCTCCGCGGCGACGCGCTCGCCGTCGTCCTCCTCCCTCCGCCAGGGGGTGCGGCTGCTCCCGGAGGACTTCGCCGTGGCCGAGACCGAGCGGCGCTCCAGCGCGGCCGTCGCACTGTGCGTGGACCTGTCGTGGTCGATGTACGCCGAGGACCGGTGGGCGCCGATGAAGCAGACGGCGATGGCGCTGGCGCACCTCGTCGCGACGCAGCACCCGAACGACGCCTTCGAGATCATCGGGTTCGACAGGACGGCGCGGACCATGTCCACCGCCGAGCTCGCCGCCGTGGAGCCGGCGTGGGTCCAGGGCACCAACCTCCAGCACGCGCTCGCGCTGGCGCGCCGGCACGTGTCGCGGCACCCGGACGCGCAGCCGGTCGTGCTGGTCGTCACCGACGGGGAGCCGACGGCGCACCTCGACGACGACGGCGAGGCGTGGTTCGACTGGCCGACGTCCCCGGAGACGCTGCGGCGGACGGTGGGCGAGGTGGACGCGATGACGCGCTCGCGCGTGGTGATCAACACGTTCCTGCTGGGTGAGGACCCGGGGCTGCGGCGCTTCGCCGACGCCATGGCGCGGCGCAACGGCGGGCGGGTGTTCGCGCCGTCGCTGGACCGTCTCGGGGAGTTCGTGGTGTCCGACTACCTGCGCGCCCGCAACGGTGGCGCGACCCGAAGCCGCCGCGCCTCCTGACCCCCCGTGATCATGGACCTCCCGTGCACTTTCCCCCCGTGATCATGGGTGTCCGGTGCACTTTCACCACACGCGGCGACGGATCTTCGGGGCCACCCCCAGCAACTCCCCGAAGGCGAGCTCCAGCTCCAGCGACCGCCCCAGCACCGCCCCCTCGCGCGCTGCCAGCACTCGCCAGCCGAACTCGCGCTCCAGGCGGTCGCGCCGGGCGTCATCGGCCTCCCTCTGCTCCTGCGTGGAGTGCAAACTCCTCCCCGTCGTGCTCGCCGGCCTTGCGGAGCCCCTCCCAGCCCAGGTCCAACCGCATCGCGCCCGCCCGCTCCTCGGGCACCCAGATCTGCACGTCCGGCCGAGGGAACCCGGCGTCCAGCAGCCGCAACCGGAACCACGACTCCCCGTAGGACTCCGCACCGGCCTCCACGTGCTCGATGAGGTAGCGCGCCTGCCCCACCCCTCGGTCGCCCTTGGACTCCTCGATCCGCACCAGCAGCACCTCGGGGTCCACCAGCCCCAGCCGCGCCATCCGGTCCAGGACCGCCAGCGCCATCGGTGGAGACAGGTAGCGGGCGCAGTCCATCGCCGTGCGCTCGGGGGTGGTGATCAGCACCCCACCGACCTCCACGACGTCGTGCGCCGCCAGCGGCGCCTCGAAGATCGACGCGCCGCGCCACTTCGGGGTGCGGTTGCTGGCCGGCACCAGGCCCTGCAGCGGCACCGGGGAGGTGTCCAGTGCGGGGCCGCGCGGGTCGATCCCGTGGATCATCGCAGCCGTGGCCCGGCACCTGACGACGCGCGGCGGCAGGACGAGTGCCGACGCCTGGGCGACAGCGAGCGGATCGCCCACGAGGCGGGCGTCCAGGTAGGCGCCTCGTACCACCTGGAGGACGAAGCCCGCGGCCACCGCCCCGTCGAGCCATCGGGCGTTGAGCCCGAGGGAGGGCAGGTCAGTCCGCCGGAACGGGGGCAGGACCGACGTCGGGGCGAGGATGCGCGGCACCTGGGGCACCGACGCAGCCTGGCGACGATCGCTCTACCCCCGCTCCGGCTGTCCACAGGAACGGGTGTTCAGGAGGTCCATGATCACGGCGGGAAGGCGCTCGGGGGGTCCATGATCACGGACGGAGGGGGTCAGGATGCCGGGGCGGCCTTCGGCTCGGGCTTCTTCGGGGGGCCGTCGATGCCGGCCTCGGCGCGCTGCGCCGGGGTGATCGGCGCCGGAGCAGCCGTCAGCGGGTCGTACCCGCCGCCCGACTTGGGGAACGCGATGACCTCGCGGATCGAGTCGGACTTGGTCAGCAGCGCGACGATGCGGTCCCATCCGAAGGCGATGCCGCCGTGAGGCGGTGCGCCGTAGCCGAACGCGTCGAGGAGGAAGCCGAACTTCTCCTGCGCGTCCTCGGAGGAGATGCCCATGACGTCGAAGACCCGCTCCTGCACGTCACGGCGGTGGATGCGGATGCTGCCGCCGCCGATCTCGTTGCCGTTGCAGACG
>JAKONK010000056.1 GCA_022701985.1 Actinomycetales bacterium | reverse complement strand
CCCTGCCGCAGGTCGCGCGCGACCGGGACGTGCACCCCGGCGGACGTAGGCTCTCCGCGTGACGCCAGCACCCTCCGCCGCGCGCGCGTCGGCGTACCTGGACCACGCGGCCGACACCCCGGTCCTGCCCGCCGCCGCCGAGGCGATGCTCGCCGAGCTGACCCGGACCGGCAACGCCTCCGCCCTGCACACCTCGGGCCGCACCGCCCGGCGCGTCGTGGAGGAGGCCCGCGAGGAGCTCGCCGCCGCGCTCGGTGCCCGCCCCGGGGAGGTCGTCCTCACCGGCGGGGGCACCGAGTCCGACAACCTCGCCGTGAAGGGCCTGTACTGGGCCCGCCGCTCGGGCCCCGGCGGCGACCCGCGCCGCACGCGCGTGCTCGTCTCGGCCGTCGAGCACCACGGGGTGCTCGACCCCGCCCACTGGCTCGCCGACCCGGCCACCGGCCAGGGCGCCGAGGTCGAGGAGCTGCCCGTCGACGGCGAGGGGCGGCTCCGCCTCGACGCGCTGCGGGCCGCGGTCGAGCGCGACCCGTCCTCCGTGGCGCTCGTCAGCGTGATGTGGGCCAACAACGAGGTCGGCACCCTGCAGCCGCTGCGCGAGGTGGTCGACCTGGCCGCCGAGCACGGCATCCCCGTGCACTCCGACGCCGTCCAGGCCGTCGGCCAGGTGCCCGTCGACTTCGCCGCCTCGGGCCTGGCCGCCCTGTCGCTCACGGGCCACAAGCTCGGCGGCCCGACCGGCGTCGGCGCGCTCGTGCTGCGCCGCGGCACGTCCCTGGTCCCCGTGCTCCACGGCGGCGGCCAGGAGGGCGGCGTCCGCTCCGGCAGCGTCGACGCGGCCTCCGCCCGGGCGCTCGCGGTGGCCACCACGGCCGCCGTCGCCACGCTGGAGGAGCGGGCCGCGGCGCTGTCCGCCCTGCGCGACCAGCTCGAGGCCGTGGTGCTCGCGGCGGTGCCGGGAGCGGTGGTCCGCGGGCCGGCGTCCGCCGCCGACCGGCTCCCGGGGCTGCTGCACGTCACCGTCCCCGGCGCCGAGGGCGACGCGCTGCTGTACCTCCTCGACGCCCGCGGCGTGGAGTGCTCCACCGGGTCGGCCTGCACCGCGGGGGTGCCCCAGCCCAGCCACGTGCTGCGCGCGATGGGCCTGAGCGACGCCGAGGCCCAGGGCGCGCTGCGCTTCAGCCTCGGGCGCACGTCGACGGCCGCCGACGTCGCCCTCGTGGCCGAGGTCATCGGTCCCGTGGTCGAGCGCGCCCGCACCGCCGGGCTCGCGCTGGTCTCCTCGTGAGGAGCCCGCGGTGAGGGTGCTGGCCGCGCTGTCCGGGGGCGTCGACTCGGCCGTGGCGGCGGCCCGCGCCGTCGACGCGGGTCACGAGGTCGTGGCCGTCCACCTGGCGCTCGCGAGCGCCTCGCCGAGCGCGGTGCCGGGCCGGGCGCGGGGCTGCTGCACCGTCGAGGACTCCCGCGACGCCCGCCGCGCCGCCGACGTCATCGGCGTCCCGTTCTACGTCTGGGACCTGTCCGAGCGGTTCGGCCGCGACGTCGTCGACGACTTCGTCGCCGAGTACGCGGCCGGGCGCACCCCGAACCCGTGCGTGCGCTGCAACCAGAAGGTGAAGTTCGCCGCGCTCGCCGACCGCGCGCTCGCGCTCGGCTTCGACGCGGTGGCCACCGGGCACTACGCCCGGCTGGCCGACGGGCCGGGGACGACGACGGGCGGCCGCGAGCTCCACCGCTCCCACGACCTCGGCAAGGACCAGTCGTACGTGCTGGCCGTGCTGCCGCCCGAGCGGCTCGCGACGGCGCTGTTCCCCCTCGGTGGCGCCGCGGACAAGGACGAGGTGCGCGCCGAGGCGGCCGCCCGCGGTCTGGGCGTGGCCGACAAGCCCGACAGCACCGACATCTGCTTCGTGCCCGACGGCGACACCCGCGCCTGGCTCGGGTCGCGGGTCTCCGGCGCGGGCTCGGAAGCCGGTGACGTGGTCGACGCGAGCGGCGCCGTGGTCGGCGCCCACGACGGCGCCGCCGGCTACACGGTGGGCCAGCGGCGCGGTCTGCGGCTCGGGACTCCCGCGCCCGACGGGAAGCCCCGCTACGTCCTGTCGGTCTCGGTGGCCGAGCGCCGCGTGGTCGTCGGCCCGGCCGAGGACCTCGACGTCGACGTCCTCGCCGGCGACGGCGCCGTGTGGTGCGGCCCGGCGCCGGAGGTGGGTGCCCGGCTGGGCGCGCAGGTCCGGGCGCACGGGCGCGAGATGGCCTGCTCCGTGGAGCGCGTCGACGGCGGTGAGCTGCGGGTGCGCCTCGACGAGCCCGCCCGCGGCGTCGCGCCCGGGCAGCTGCTCGCCCTCTACGACGGCACCCGCGTCGTCGGCTCGGCCACCCTGTCGTCGGCCGTCCGCGCCGAGCGCGCGACGCTGGGGGCATGAGCGAGACCCCCGCCGCACGGCCGTCGGACGCACGGCCCAGGGCCACGGCCACCGGGGCGTGGCCGGGGGAGCACCCCCTCGAGGCCGCCCGCGCCGTGCTGGGCGAGCTGGCCGGTGCCGGCGCGCAGGGGGAGGGCGGAGCCGGCCTGCCCTTCGCCCCCGAGCTCCCCGCCCGCGGCCCCGGGGCCGACCCGACGGGTCGCACCGCCGCGCTCCTGGTCGACCTGCACGTCGACCTGCAGCCCGCGGGATGGCGCCTGGTCGACCACCCCGGTCGCGACGCCGAGCGCGCGGCGAGCTTCCGCACCGCCGACCTCGACGCCCTCGCCGAGGCCACCGACGGCTACCGCGGGCCGCTGAAGCTGCAGGTGGTGGGCCCGTGGACCCTCGCCTCCTCGGTGTGGCTGCCCCGGGGCGAGCGGGCGGTGGCCGACGACGGCGCCGCCCGGGACCTGCTCGCCTCCCTGGTGGAGGGGGTGCGCCGCCACGCCGCCGACGTGCGGCGCCTCGTGCCGGGGGCGGACCTGCTGGTGCAGGTCGACGAGCCGGGCCTGCCCGCGGTCCTGGAGGGCCGTGTGCCGACCGCCAGCGGCTGGGGTCGGCTCCGCGCCGTCGACGGGCAGCGCGCCCGCGACGGCCTGCGCGAGCTCACCGGTGCGCTGCGGGCCGACGGCGTGCGCACCGCGCTGCGGTGCACCGCGCCGGGCAGCGGCCCGACCGCGGGCCCGGGCGGTCCCGGCGGGGCGGCCGGGGCGTGGCCGCTGCTGCGCACCTCCGGCGCCGACGCCCTGGTGCTCGCTGCGCCGCCGTCGCGCCCCCTCGGCGACGCCCTGTGGGAGCAGCTGGCCGAGGCGCTGGAGTCCGGGCACGACCTGCACCTGGGCGTCCTGGACGTGCCGGCGCTCGCGGCCGGGGGAGACCTGCCGGCGGTGAGCGCCCTGGTCGACGTCGTCCGCGGTCCCTGGAGCCGGCTCGGCCTCGACGCCGCGCAGCTGGCGCGGGTGGTGGTGACGACGTCCACGGGACTGGCCGCAGTGGCGCCCGAGCGCGCCGTGGCGGCGCTCGCCCGCCTGGTGCAGACCGCCGACGCGCTGGGCGAGGTGCTCGCGGAGGGCTGAGCCACCCGGCAGGGTGGGGGCGTGCCGCCGAACACCCGTCGCTCCTCGGGCGGGGACCGCCTCACCGGCGACCTCGCCCGCGCCTGCGCCTCGTGGCTCGCCCTCGTGCTCGCCCTCGGCCTCGCCGGGGTCGCGGGCTCCGCCGCGCGGGGCGCCGGGGCCTCCGGTGACGTGGCCCGCGCGGTGCCCGCCGCCGTCGTCCTCGCCGTGGCGGTGCCGCTCGTGCTCGTGGCGCACGGCCGGGCCCGGTGGGCGCCCGTGCTGGCGCTCACGCGGCCCCGGCGCGCCGCGGTGGGCGTGCTGGTCGCCCTCGGGTCGGTGGGCGCGGTGCTGCTGGGCGACCACCTCCTCGGCGGCGGCGTGCGCGTGGTCGACGTCGACGCGTGGCGCCTGGTGCAGTGGCTCGTGGTGACGCTGCTGCTGGCCGCGGCGCTCGAGGCGGTGCCGGAGGAGCTGGCGCTGCGGGGCGGCGTCTTCGGCGGGCTGCGCGCCCACCTGCCGGGGTGGCTCGCCGGTCTGGTGACCACCGCGGCCTTCGTGGTCGCGCCCGCCGCGTCGATCTGGACCACCGCCGCGCTGGGGCGCTGGCTCGAGGTCGGGGTGCCGGCCGCGACCTTCGCCCCGGACGGGCAGGACCCGGTCTCCTACGCGGCGCTGCTGGCGGGCTTCGGCGTCGTCCTGCTGCTCGTGAGGGCGGTGACCGGGTCGGTCTGGGCCTGCGTCGGGTTCCACCTGGCGTTCCTCGTGGTCAACCGGCTGCTGCTGGGCGACGTCGGCACCACCGGTCTCGCCCTGCGCACCGGCGAGGGCGCGGAGGTGCTGGTGGTGGCGTACCTCGGCATCGCCGCCCTGGTGCTCGCCGTCGTGCGCTGGCGGCGTCGCTGACCGGCCGCTGACCGGCCGCTGACCCGTCTGCGCTCCTTCCCGCGCTGCTGTCGGGGGTGGTCGGCAGACTGTCGCCGTGACCGAGCAGCACGCCGCCCCCGACGCCGCCGCGCCCGCGGAGGAGCTGCCGGCGGCCCCCCCGGAGGTGCGACGGGAGTGGGAGGAGCTGGCCGAGCAGGTGCGCTCGGCGCGCTTCGCCTACTACGTGCGCGACGCGCCCACGATCGCCGACGGCGAGTTCGACGCCCTGCTGCGCCGTCTGGAGGCACTCGAGGAGTCCCACCCCGACCTGCGGGTGCCCGACTCCCCGACGCAGGTGGTCGGTGGCACCTTCAGCACCGAGTTCACCGCGGTCGACCACCTCGAGCGCATGCTCAGCCTCGACAACGCCTTCACCCCCGACGAGCTCGCCGCCTGGGCCGGGCGCGTGCAGCGCGACCTGTCCGACGGGCGCGAGGAGGCCGTGGCCGTCCGCTGGCTGTGCGAGCTGAAGATCGACGGCCTCGCCGTCAACCTGCGCTACGAGCGCGGACGCCTGGTGCTGGCCGCCACCCGGGGCGACGGGCGCACCGGCGAGGACGTCACGAACAACGTCCGCACGATCGACGCGGTCCCGCAGCAGCTGACCGGTGCCGCCGACGGCGCCTCGGGCTTCCCCGAGGTGTTCGAGGTGCGCGGCGAGGTCTTCTTCCCGGTCGCCGACTTCGAGGCGCTCAACGCCGCGCTGGTCGAGGCCGGCAGGGCGCCCTTCGCGAACCCCCGCAACGCCGCGGCGGGCTCCCTGCGCCAGAAGGACCCGCGCGTGACGGCGTCGCGGCCGCTGTCGATGATCGTCCACGGCCTCGGCGTGCGCGGGGGGCTCGAGCCGGCCAGCCAGTCGCAGACGTACGACCTGCTGCGCTCGTGGGGCCTGCCGGTCTCGCGGGCCTACCGGGTGGTGGAGTCCCTGGAGGAGGTCCAGGCCTACATCGACCACTACGGCGAGCACCGCCACGACGCCGCGGCGGTCGAGCACGAGATCGACGGCGTGGTCGTCAAGGTCGACGAGGTCTCCCAGCAGCGCCGCCTCGGCGCCACCTCGCGCGCGCCGCGGTGGGCCGTCGCGTGGAAGTACCCGCCGGAGGAGGTCACCACCAGGCTCCTGGACATCCGGGTCAACGTGGGGCGCACCGGCCGCGTGACGCCCTTCGCGCACATGGAGCCCGTCAAGGTGGCCGGCTCCACCGTGCAGCTGGCCACGCTCCACAACGGCTCAGAGGTGGAGCGCAAGGGTGTGCTCATCGGCGACACCGTCGTGGTGCGCAAGGCCGGTGACGTGATCCCCGAGGTGGTCGGTCCCGTCGCCGACCTGCGCGACGGCTCCGAGCGGGCCTTCGAGATGCCGACGCACTGCCCCGAGTGCGGCGCCGAGCTGCGCTTCGAGAAGGAGGGTGACGCCGACCTGCGCTGCCCGAACGCCCGCACCTGCCCCGCGCAGCTGCGCGAGCGCGTCTTCCACGTCGCGGGCCGCGGCGCCTTCGACGTCGAGGCCCTCGGCTACGAGGCCGCCACCGCGCTGACCGAGGCCGACGACGACGGCGCGCAGGTGCTCGTCGACGAGGGCGGGCTCTTCGCGCTGACGGCCGACGACCTGCTGCGCCTGCCGCTGTTCACCCGCGCCCCGAAGAAGGGCGAGGGCGAGGTGCGCGTCCTCAACGCGAACGGGACGCGCCTGCTGGCCAACCTCGCCGCGGCGAAGGACCGCCCGCTGTGGCGCGTGCTCGTGGGCCTGTCGGTCCGGCACGTGGGACCGACGGCGGCGCGTGCGCTGGCCCAGCGCTTCGGGTCGATGGACGCGATCCGCGCGGCCTCGACCGAGGAGCTCGCAGCCGCAGACGGCGTCGGCCCGACCATCGCCGAGGCGGTGACCGAGTGGTTCTCGGTCGACTGGCACGCCGCCGTCGTCGACGCCTGGGCCGCCGCCGGGGTGTCGATGGAGGACGCGCCGGTCGCCGGCGTCGAGCGGACCCTGGAGGGGCTGACCATCGTCGTCACCGGGTCGCTGACGCGCTTCAGCCGCGACGAGGCGAAGGAGGCGATCCTGTCCCGCGGCGGCAAGGCGTCATCGGCGGTGTCCAAGAAGACGTCCTTCGTCGTCGTCGGCGACAGCCCGGGCAGCAAGGCCGACAAGGCCGAGCAGCTCGGCGTCACCGTGCTCGACGAGGAGGGCTTCGAGGCGCTGCTCGCCGACGGCCCGCCTCCCGCGCCCGAGGAGCCCACCGAGGAGCCTGTCGAGGAGCCGGCGTCCGGTGCCTGAGCAGGTCGTCCGCTCCCGCGATCACCTCCAGGCCGACTGCTCCCGCTGCGCGGCGCTGTGCTGCGTGCTGCCGGCGTTCAGCGCCTCGGCCGACTTCGCCCTCGACAAGCCCGCCGGCACCCCCTGCCCCAACCTCCGCGCGGACGCCCTCTGCGGGATCCACGACCAGCTGGTCGAGCGCGGGTTCCCCGGCTGCGTGGCCTTCGACTGCTTCGGCGCGGGCCAGCGGGCCGTCGAGGTGGTCATCGGCGAGCGGCCGCGTCCGACGCCCGCGGCGCTCGGGGCCGACCCGGCCCTGAGCACCGACCTGGGCGTGGTGCTCGGGGTGCTGCGCCAGCTCCACGAGGTGCTGTGGCACCTCACCGAGGCGGTGGACCGCCTCCCCGCCGGCCCCCTGCGCGACGACGTCGAGGCCGAGCGCGCCGAGGTCGAGGCGCTCGCGGGCTCCGACCGCGCCGTGCTGGTGGGGGTCGACGCCTCCGCGAGGCGCCGCCGGGCCGGGCCGCTGCTGGAGCGCGCCAGCGGCGAGCTGCGCAGCCGTGCGCTCCCTCGGGGGCAGCGACCGGCGCGCCACCGGGGCGCCGACAGGTCGGGCGTGCGGTGGCGGGGGGCGCGGCTGCGCGGGGCCGACCTGCGCGCCGCTCTGCTCCTCGGCGCGGACCTGCGCGGTGCGGACCTGCGCGACGCCGACCTCCTCGGAGCAGACCTGAGGGGCGCCGACCTCTCGGGCGCCGACCTCACCGGAGCGCTCTTCGTCACCCGGACCCAGCTCGACGCCGCTCGCGGCGACGCGAGCACGCGCCTGCCCGCCGGACTGGCGCGACCGGCTCGCTGGACCGGCGGACGGGGACCCCTCTCGAGGTGACGCCGCAGGTCGCAGGCGGTAGAACAGACGACCATGGCCAAGAAGGGCTCCTCGGGGAGCAGCAAGAAGTCCACGAAGTCGTCGAAGCCGGCGAAGAGCCCTGCCAAGAGCGCGGTGAAGCCGGCCGGGGGCGGGGCGAAGGCGCCGTCGCCGGCGCAGCGCCTCGCCCGGGCCACCGCCGAGCTGGAGCGCCGCTCGACCGCCCAGGCCCAGGCCGCCGCGGCCCGCGACGAGACCGCTGCGCGCCGCGACAGCGCGGCGGCCGCCGTCGACGCCGCGAAGAAGGCCCGCAAGGAGGCGCGCGCCGCCCTCGCCGACGCCGAGAAGGCCCTCGAGACGGCGAAGTCGTCGCTCGGCTTCCTGAAGGGGAAGGCCAAGGACGCCGACAAGGCCGCCGGCAAGGCCGACGCCGCCGCTGACAGGGCCCGCCGGGCCCACGAGGACGCCGCTCGCAAGGCCGCCAAGCGCCAGGGCTCCGCCGACCGCGCCGTCGCCGCCGACCGCGCGGACACCGCCGAGACCTCGGCCGAGACCTCCACCGAGACGCCGGCAGCGGAGCCCGCCGACGCCGCCCAGGCCCCTGAGCCCGCCGCCGTCGAGCCCGAGCCCTCCGCCGGGTCGACCGCCGAGGCCGCCGAGCCGGCTGCCGACGAGGCTCCCGCCGCCCCCGCCCGCCGCACCCGCGCCACCGGCACCCGCACGCCGAGGGCGACGGGCACGCGCACCCCGCGCGCCACCACGACCCGGACGCGCCGCACCGCGGCAGCTGCTGCCGACGGCGAGGCCTCTGCTGAGGGCACCGCCGCGGAGGGTCCGGGCGAGGGTTCCGGTGAGGGCGCCCCGGCGCCGGCGCGCGCCACGCGCACGCGCCGCACCTCCACCGCGTCGGGGACGACCCCGCGCACCCGCCGTCCCCGCGCGGCCGCCGCCGCACCCGCCGCGGCGGCGGCTCCGGCCACCGGGGACAGCGCGCCCGAGGGCGTCTCCGACGCCGACCAGCCCGAGCAGGTCGCCCCCGTCGAGACCCCTGCCGAGGCGCAGGCTCCCGAGCAGCCCGCGGACCAGTCCTCCGAGCAGTCTTCCGAGCAGCCGTCGGAGCAGCGCGCGGACGCGCCGCAGGGGTCCACCGGCTCCGAGGGCGAGCAGCAGCACTCCTGACCCCGGTCGCCGCGGTCAGCTGACCGTGCAGAAGACCCGCACCCGGGACTCCGGTGTGCGGGTCTCCTGCACGGTCAGCCGGCGGACGTCCGTCCGCTGCCTCGGCGCAGCCTCCTAGACTCGGCTCCCATGCCCGCACTGCCTCGCGAGGAGGTCGCGCACCTCGCGCGGCTGGCCCGCATCGACATGCCCGACGCCGAGCTCGACCACCTGGCCGAGCAGCTGACCGCCATCGTCGACGCCGTCGCGTCGGTGACCGGTGCGGTGGCCCGCGCCGAGGCGGAGTCCGGCCAGCCGGTCCCCGCCACGAGCCACCCCCTGCCGCTGCGGAACGTCACCCGGCCCGACGTCGTGGTGCAGACCCTCACCGCCGCCGACGCCCTGGCCGGGGCGCCGGAGTCCGAGGACGACAAGTTCCGCGTGCCGCGGATCCTGGGGGAGGACGCATGAGCGAGCTCGTCCGCATGGACGCCTCGGCGATGGCCGAGGCGCTGCGCAGCGGTGGGGTGAGCTCGGTCGAGCTCACGCAGGCCCACCTCGACCGGATCGCCGCCGTCGACGGGGACGTGCACGCGTTCCTGCACGTCAACCAGAACGCGATCGCCGCCGCGAAGGCCATCGACTCCCGCCGTGCGGCCGGGGACGACCTCGGGCCGCTCGCCGGTGTGCCGATCGCCGTCAAGGACGTCCTGTGCACGCAGGACATGCCGACCACCTCCGGCTCGAAGATCCTCGAGGGCTGGGTGCCGCCGTACGACGCCACGGTGGTCACGCGGCTGCGCGAGGCCGGTCTGCCGATCCTCGGCAAGACCAACATGGACGAGTTCGCGATGGGCTCCTCGACCGAGCACTCGGCGTACGGCCCGACCCACAACCCGTGGGCGCTCGACCGGATCCCCGGCGGCTCCGGCGGCGGCTCGGCGGCGGCCGTCGCGGCGTACGAGGCCCCGCTGGCGATCGGCACCGACACCGGCGGCTCGATCCGCCAGCCCGGCGCCGTCACCGGCACCGTGGGCGTGAAGCCGACCTACGGCGGCGTCTCGCGCTACGTCCTGGTGGCGATGGCCAACTCCCTCGACCAGGCCGGCCCGGTCACGCGCACCGTACTCGACGCGGCGCTGCTCCACGAGGTCATCGCCGGCCACGACCCGCTCGACTCCACCAGCATCGACCAGCCGGTCCCGGCGGTCGTCGAGGCCGCCCGCGCGGGCGCCTCGGTCGACCTGGCCGGCCTGCGGGTCGGCATCATCCGCGAGCTCGGCGGCGAGGGCTACCAGCCCGGCGTGCAGGAGCGCTTCGACGAGGCCGTCGAGCTGCTCGTGCAGGCGGGCGCCGAGATCGTGCAGGTCAGCTGCCCGTCCTTCGAGCACGCCCTGGCGGCGTACTACCTGGTGATGCCGAGCGAGGCGTCGTCCAACCTGGCCCGCTTCGACGCCATGCGCTACGGCCTGCGGGTGCTGCCCGAGGGCGTCGACTCCCCGAGCGCCGAGGACGTCATGCGCGCCACCCGCGACGCCGGCTTCGGCGACGAGGTCAAGCGCCGCATCATCCTCGGCACCTACGCCCTGTCCAGCGGCTACTACGACGCCTACTACGGCTCGGCGCAGAAGGTCCGCACCCTGATCAGCCGCGACTTCGCCGCCGCCTTCGAGCGCGCCGACGTGCTCGTCTCGCCCACCTCGCCGACGACGGCGTTCAAG
>JAKONK010000048.1 GCA_022701985.1 Actinomycetales bacterium | reverse complement strand
CACGGCGTCGACGGCGGCGTCCTCGGTGGGCGCCCACGCCAGGGGGACCTCGCCGTAGACGGGGCCGCTGCCGCCGTCGCCCTTCCACGCCGCGACGAAGCCGGCGTCCGGCTCGGTGCCGAACAGGCCGTCACCCAGGTCAGCGGCCAGCTTGGCCGAGGCCGGTCCGGAGCCGGCCACCGCGATGACCGGCAGCTGCTCGGGCAGGTCGAAGACCCGCGCGTCCTCCAGCTGCAGGTGCTTGCCGGAGTAGGAGTGGTACCCGCCGGACCACAGCAGCCGGATGATCTCCAGGGACTCCCGGAACCGCTCGTGGCGCTCGTGCACCCCGCGGAACGCCGGCTCGCCGATCACGTGCTCGTTCAGCCGCTCACCAGCGCCGACGCCGAGGGTGAAGCGCCCGTCGGACAGGATCTGCAGCGTCGCGGCGGCCTGCGCGACGACGGCGGGGTGGTACCGGTACGACGGGCAGGTCACACCGGTGACGAGCCCGATGCGCTCGGTCTTGGCCGCGGCGTTCGCGAGCATGGCGAAGGCGAAGCCGGAGTGCCCCTGGGCCTCGACCCAGGGGTGGAAGTGGTCGCTCACCTCGACGAAGTCGAAGCCCGCCCGCTCGGCGGCCACCGCCTGGCGGACGACCTCCTTCGGGTCGAACGACTCGGCGGCGAGCTTGTAGCCGATCTTCAGACCGGTGCTCGTGGACGGGGTGGTGTCTGCCATGGGTGCGCCCTACCCCGCAGCCCCCTCCGCAACCGAGCGCCCGGCTGCGGTTCGCGAGGGGTCGGGAACCGCAACCGAGCGCCCGGCTGCGGTTCAGGGAGGGGCTCAGGCTCGCGGCGTCCAGAGGTCGGTCCAGGCGACGCCGACCTCCGCCAGCAGCTCGCGCAGCAGCGGCAGCCCGATGCCGACGACGGTGTGGGGGTCGCCCTCGACGCCGGACACGAACGCCCCGCCCAGGCCGTCCAGCGTGAACGCCCCGGCCACCGCCAGCGGTTCGCCCGTGGCGACGTACGCCTCCACCTCGGCGTCGGAGACCTCCGCGAAGTGCACGGTGGTGGACGCGACGGCGCCGAGCGTCGCGCCGGTGACCGGGCCGTCCTCGCCCTCCCGGGCGTCGATGACCCAGTGGCCGGTGTGCAGCACGCCCGAGCGGCCGCGCATCGACCGCCAGCGCTCGACGGCCTGCTCGGCGCTCGCGGGCTTGCCGAAGACCTCGCCGTCGAGCTCCAGCACGGAGTCGCAGCCGACCACCAGCACGCCGTCGTCGGGGGCGCCCTCGGCGTCCTCCCACCGCGCGGCGACGTCCTCGGCCTTGGCCTTGGCCAGCACCAGGGCGACGTCCTCGGGGTCGGTCACGCCGTAGCGCTCGACGACGGCGGGCTCGTCGACCCCGGAGACCAGGACCAGGGGCTCGACGCCGGCGGCCCGCAGCGTGGCGGCGCGGGCGGGGGAGGCGGAGGCCAGCAGGAGGCGCACGGCAGCAGGCGCAGGAGCGGTCACGTGCGGCGACGCTAGCCGAGGGGCTTGGAGAACCAGAGCTGGGCGTCGGCGTTGTCGTTGTAGGGCGCCACCTCGACCCAGCCCGTCCGCCGGTACAGCCGGGTGGCCGCCTCGAGCTCGCCGCGGGTGTCGAGCACCAGGCGGGTCGCACCGCGCTCGCGGGCCCACCGCTCGACGACGTCGAGCAGCCGGGCGCCCAGCCCCAGGCCGCGGGCCGCCGAGGAGACCCACAGCCGCTTCACCTCGACGGCCGGGCCGTCGGCCAGCCCGACGGCCCGGGCGCCGACGCACCCGAGCACCCGGCTGCCGCTCCGGGCCAGCCAGAACGCGCCGTCGGGGCCGGCCAGGTCACCGTCGGCGTCCGGGGGCAGCTGCCAGGTGGTGCCCATGGCGGCGGAGACGTCGGCGGAGAACGCTGCTCGCGCCGCCGCCGCCTCGGGGGCGGTCGGCGGCGCGGGGTCGATGCTGGCGGCGCTGGTGTCGGTGCTCACGGCCGGCCAGTGTTCCGCAGGCCCGTGGTCACGGACGGGGTGAGGCTCCGACGAGGGCGTCGTCCTGGCCGGCCTCGGCGCGCTGCTCGGCAGCGCGCTCCTCGCCCTCGGTGAGGAACGATGGGAGCGTCCGGCCGTCGTAGCGGTCGCGGTCGAGGATGCCCTCGCGCTTCGCCACGATCGTCGGCACCAGCGCCTGGCCCGCGACGTTCACCGCGGTGCGGCCCATGTCGAGGATCGGGTCGATGGCCAGCAGCAGGCCCACGCCCGCCAGCGGCAGGCCCAGCGTCGACAGGGTCAGCGTGAGCATCACGGTGGCGCCGGTGAGGCCCGCCGTCGCTGCGGAGCCGACGACGGAGACGAAGGCGATGAGCAGGTAGTCGGTCCAGCCCAGGTCGACGCCGAAGAACCCGGCGACGAAGATCGCGGCGATGGCCGGGTAGATCGCGGCGCAGCCGTCCATCTTGGTCGTGGCGCCCAGCGGCACGGCGAAGGACGTGTACGCCCGCGGCACACCGAGGTTGCGCTCGGTGACGCGCTCGGTCACGGGCATGGTGCCCACCGAGGAGCGCGAGACGAACGCCAGCGAGATCGCCGGCCACGCGCCCGCGAAGAAGCGGCGCACACCCAGCCCGTGGGCCTTGAGCAGCACCGGGTAGAGCACGAAGAGCACCAGGGCGAGACCCACGTACACGTCGACCACGAAGACGCCGAGCGGTGAGAGCGCGTCCCAGCCGTAGGTGGCGACGGCGGTGCCGAGCAGGCCGACGGTCCCGAGCGGCGCGAGGCGGATGACCCACCACAGCACCGTCTGGACGACGGCGAGGGCGCTGCGGGCGAAGGCGAGGAACGGCTCGGCGCGGTCGCCGGTCTTCAGGGCGGCGACGCCGACGGCGATCGCGATGACGATGAGCTGGAGCACGTTGAAGCTCAGCGAGGTGGTGGCGGCCCCGCCGTCGACCGACGTGCGTGCGCCGAGGCCCAGCCAGTTGGTGGGCACGATCCCCTGCAGGAAGTCCAGCCAGGACCCGGTGCGGCTCGGGTCCTGCGCGGCGTCGGGGGAGACCCCGGAGCGGGTGCCCGGGTCGGTGACCAGCCCGATGGCCAGGCCGATCGCCACGGAGACCGCGGCGGTGATGGCGAACCACAGCAGCGTCTGGCCGGCCAGGCGCGCGGCGCCGGCCACCTGGCGCAGGTTGGCGATCGAGGTGATGACGGCCAGCAGCACCAGGGGCGGGACGAGCGCCACGAGCAGCGTGACGAACGTCGAGCCGACGGTGTCGAGCGTGGTGACGAGCCAGTTGACGGGCGCGCCGGTCTCGTCGAGGCCGCCGAAGGTGCGGGCGACCAGGCCGAGGACGACGCCGAGCACGAGGCCGGCGATCACCTGCGCGCCGAACGGCACGCGCTTCAGGCGGGCCAGAGGACCGGGGGACTCACGGCGCTCGCGGGCAGCCGTCTGGGGCGAGGAGGACATGCGGGCAGCTCTCTGACGATCGGGTGCGGACGAGGAGCGGCTCGTGGGCCGCAGGTCACCGACAGCGGTCGCTGGAGCACCGCAGGAGGTCGACGTGGAGCCGGCGGGTGAAGGACCACCCCGGCTCGTCGACGTCCCAGACCTGGCGCACCCACTGTCCAGCGCGCACCCAGGGGGAGCTGTTCCCGAGCGGGGTCACGGGTCTGCAACACCACCCAGCGTGATCGCAGCAGGGCGCTGCGCCACACGTTGCTCCGGGCGGGGGTGGAGCCGCCCCACCGTCGGGGTGACGGCCGGGGGCCGTGGGTACCGCTCGGTCGCACAGCGTTCCTACCGTCCCCAGGACAGGGGGCGACCGCCTCCGCGTGCACCTGACCTGGAGGACCGCGTGGGCGACGTCGAGCGGGACACGTCCGCGGCCTCCGTGCTGCTGGCGCCCGACCGTCCCGCTGCGCCGCCCCCGGGCGCGCCGCCCCAGGGGCCCGGCGACGAGCCACCCGGTGGTGACTCTCCGCGACGACGGCGGCGGCGCGGTCGTCTCGTGCTGGGTCTCGCGGCGGCGCTCGTCGTCGCCCTGGCGGCGGCCGCCGGTGCCCTGTGGACCGCGGCCCCCTCCGTCGGCCACCTGGGCGACCCCTTCGAGGACATCCCCGCCACCGCCCGCGCCACCGCCGACCCCGCCGCCGGGGAGGCGATGAACATCCTGGTGATCGGCTCGGACAGCCGCGCCGAGAGCGACGCGGCCGAGGACGGCGGCACCGCCTCCCTGGACTGGCGGGCCGGCGGCCAGCGCAGTGACGTGATGATGGTGGCCCACCTGTCGGCCGACGGGAGGACCGCGCAGGTCGTCTCCATCCCGCGCGACTCCTGGGTGCCGGTGCCGGGCTACGGAACCACCAAGATCAACGCGGCGTTCAGCTACGGCGGTGCGGCGCTCGCGGTGCAGACGGTCGAGCAGCTCACCGGCGTGCGGATCGACCACGTCGCCGCCATCGACTTCGACGGCTTCGCCCGCGTCACCGACGCCCTCGGCGGGGTCGACATCTGCGTGCCCCAGACCACCACCGACGGCATCGGCACCGTGCAGGCCGGGTGCCAGCGCATGGACGGCGAGCAGGCGCTCGAGTACGTGCGCCAGCGCAAGACGCTGCCCGGCGGCGACTTCGACCGGCAGCGCCGCCAGCAGAACTGGATGCGCTCGGTGATCACCGGGGTCACCCAGCAGGACTTCGCGGGTGACCCGCTGAGGGCCACCGGCGTCGTGCGCCAGCTGGCCGCCTCGGTCCAGACCGACGACGGCCTCGGCGAGACCCAGCTGGTGCAGCTGGCGCTCTCGCACCGGTCGCTGCGGGCCGACGACGTCACCTTCCTCCAGGCGCCGCTGGCGGACCCTGCCACCGGCGACGAGAACGGGCAGTCGGTGGTCCACCTCGACGACGCCGCCGGTGCGCAGCTGTGGGAGGCCGTGCGCACCGACGAGGTCGCGGGCTGGCTGGCGGCGAACCCCGGGGCGGGGCTCGCCGAGACCGTCCGCTGACCGGCTGACCGGTTGACCCGCCCGCCTCAGCGGGCGAGCGCCCCGCGCAGCACGTCCAGCGGCACCGACCCGACGTCGAGGGCGCGGCGGTGCCACGCGACGAGGTCGAACGGGGTGCCCGCCGCCGCCG
>JAKONK010000039.1 GCA_022701985.1 Actinomycetales bacterium | reverse complement strand
CGGCGGCGACGTCGCGCTCCAGCCGGGCGACGTCGATCCGCTGCATCGTCATCATCGACTGCATGGCGGCCCGGGCCCTGGCGGGGTCCGGGTCGGCCATGAGCTCCGTGAGCCGCACCGGGACGATCTGCCACGAGAAGCCCCACGGGTCCTTCAGCCAGCTGCAGTCGCTCTCCGTGCCTCCGCCCTCCAGGAGCCCGTACCAGTAGCGGTCGACCTCGACCTGGTCGGCGCACACGACCTGGATGCTCGTCGCCTCGTTGGGCGTGAACCGGGGTCCGCCGTTGAGGCCGAGGAACCGCCGACCGTCGAGGGTGAACTCCACGGTGAGGACCCCGCCCTCGGGCGTGCTGGGGTTGTCGGCCGGGGAGGGCACCACGGCGTCGATGCTGCTGTTCGGGAACAGCGACGTGTACCGCTGCGCCGCCTCCTCGGCGCGACCGTCGAACCACAGGCAGGTCACCATCTCGGGCATCGCTGGTCCTCTCGTGGGATGTGTCCTTCCCCTGGTGGACGCCGCGACCGCGGGGAACTCACCGGTCAGGAGCAGGGCTCGTCGGGGAGGGCCGACGGGGTGCGGGACGCTCCGACGTCAGCGGGGCAGGTGTGACCGCTGACGGCGACGAGGTCACCAGGCCGATCACGCGGCGTCGCGCTCACCGGGGCCGCTGTGATGGGTGCTGATGCAGGGGTGCTGCAGCCAGGGCTCGGTGCCAGCGGCGTCGAGGAGCTCGTGGGCCACCTCGAGGTCCGCGCGCCAGGCCCGCCGGACCCGGCAGGGCGCCGGCGGGGTCAGCGGCCTACCGTGCCCGGGTGCAGCCGCCGGCCGACCTCCTCCACCTGCTCCAGGAGGCCCGCGAGAGCGGCCGCGGGGTCCTCGCCCTCACCGGCGCCGGGATGTCGACGGCGTCCGGCATCCCCGACTACCGCGGGCCCACCGGCGCCCAGCGCACCAACAAGCCCATGACGTACGGCGAGTTCCTCCACGACCCCGAGGGGCGCCGCCGCTACTGGGCGCGCTCCTACGTCGGGTGGTGGCAGATCGCGACGGCGCAGCCCAACGCCGCGCACACCGCGCTCGCGGCGCTGCAGCAGGTCGGGGCGGTGGGTCCCGTGCTCACCCAGAACGTGGACGGGCTGCACCAGGCGGCCGGGAGCGACCGGGTGCTGGAGCTCCACGGGACGCTGGCGCGCGTCGTCTGCCTCGACTGCGGCTCGGTGCTGCCGCGCTCTCAGCTCGACCGCCGGCTGCGCGCCGCCAACCCCGGCTTCGCCGAGCAGGCCGAGGCGCGCGCGGACCAGCTCAGGGTCAACCCCGACGGCGACGTCGACCTGCCCGAGGAGCTGGTCGAGGGGTTCGTCGTCGTCCCCTGCCCGGTCTGCGAGACCGGGGTGCTCAAGCCCGACGTCGTCTACTTCGGCGAGCCGGTGCCCAAGGACCGCGTCACCCGCGCCTTCGAGATGCTCGCGGCCGCCCCCGCACTGCTGGTGCTCGGCAGCTCGCTGACCGTCATGAGCGGGTACCGCTTCGTGCGGGCGGCGGTCCGCGCGGGCCAGCCCGTCGCCGTCGTCACCGACGGGGTCACGCGCGCCGACGGGGACGGCGTCCTCAAGGTCGCCGCCCCCGTCCAGGACCTCCTGCCGGAGCTGGTCAGCCGGCTCGTGTGATGTTCGCCCCGAGCCAGCCCTCGGGCAGCGCGAACGCGTCGACCAGCCGGCCGGCGTGCGGCCGCAGCTGCGCGCACAGCGCGTTGACCGCGGAGGTCAGCTCGCGCGAGCGCGCCGGGGTGATCAGACCGCGCTCGAGGTACCAGGCGCGGTCGGCCTCCAGCTGGGAGAGCACGTGCAGGTCGAGCACCCGGCCCAGCAGCGCCCGGGCCTTGTCCGAGCCCTCGCCGTCCGCCCGCGCGACCGCCGCCGCCGCCGTGGAGGCGACGTGCGCGTCGAGGTGGGCCTTCGCGGCCAGCACCAGGTGGTCCTGCACCTCGTTGACCACCGTGAACGCGTCGGCGCCGGCGGCCGAGCGCTTGCGCATCCGCGCCACCAGCGACTCCAGCACCCGGCGCTCGCGGTGGGCGAGGAGCCGGAGCTGCCAGTCGCGGTCGAGCGGGCCGGCGTCCTCGTGGCGGCGCAGGTCGGCGAGGGTCTCGCCGACGAACCCGGCGACGGCGCGCGCCGGGGTCCGGCCGGCGTAGGCGTCGACCAGCGACGTCGTCACCGCCCGGGCGGCCCCCAGCTTGCCGGCCTGCTTCAGGGTGTCGCGGTACGTGGCCAGCAGGTGCTTGCCCAGCAGCTGCGCGAGCACGGTGTTGTCGCCCTCGAAGGTGGTGAAGACGTCGGTGTCGCCCTTGAGCTGCGCGATCCGGTTCTCCGAGAGGAACCCTGCGCCGCCGCAGGCCTCGCGGGCCTCTTGCAGCGCCTCGGTCGCGTGCCAGGTGAGCAGCGCCTTCATGCCCGCGGCCTTCGCCTCGAGCGCCTTCTGCGGGCCGGGTGAGGGCGCGGCACCCAGCAGCACCGGGTTGGTGACGCGGTGCAGCTCGGCGACCAGCTCGTCCTGCGCCAGCGACAGCACCGCTGAGCGCGCCAGCAGCGGCAGGAGCCGGCGCTGGTGGGTGCGGTAGTCGAGGAGGGTGACCTCCTCGCCGGGCGCTCCCGGCCGCGGGAACTGCCTGCGGCTCTCGGCGTAGCGGACGGCGATGGCCAGGCCGGTCTTCGACGCCGCCAGCGCCGCGCCGCCGATGCAGACGCGGCCCTTCACCAACGCGCCGAGGGTGGTGAAGAAGCGGGCGTTGTCGCTGGCGATGGAGGAGCTGTAGGTGCCGTCCTCGGCCACCTGGCCGTACCGGTCGAGCAGGTTCTCGCGGGGCACGCGCACGTGGTCGAACATGATCCGGCCGTTGTCCACGCCGTTCAGGCCCATCTTGCGGCCGCAGTCGCTGAGGGTGACCCCCGGCAGCGCGTTCCCGGCCTCGTCGCGGACCGGCACCAGGACGGCGTGGACGCCGTGGCGCTCGCCCTTCGTGATGAGCTGGGCGTACACGACGGCCATCCGCGCGTCCTGCGCGGCGTTGCCGATGTAGTCCTTGCGCGCGTCCGGGCCGGGGGAGTGGACGACGATCTCGCCCGTCGCCTCGTCGTAGGTGGCGGTGGTGGCGAGGCTGGCGACGTCGGAGCCGTGGCCCGTCTCCGTCATGGCGAAGCAGCCGAGCAGGCGCGTCTCGACGGCGTCGCGCAGGTACCGCTCGTGGTGCCTCGCGGTGCCGAGCGCCTGGATCGAGCCGGCGAACAGGCCCCACTGCACGCCCGCCTTGATCGTCAGCGACAGGTCGGCATGGCCGAGCATCTCGAAGTTCACCGTCTGTGCGCCGACGCTGTCGCCGCCCAGGCCGCCGGTCGCCGACGCCGCGAACCCGTAGCGGTGCTCGCCGGTCGGCACGACCTCGGTGAGCCGCTGCAGCGTCACCGCGCGGTGCTCGGCCGTGGAGAGGTGGTCGGTCGGCTCGCACCAGGCGGCGGGGATCGTGGCGCGGGCGCGCTCGCGGACGTGGGCCCAGCGGCCGTCGAGCACCCGCTGGACGGCGGCCGGGTCGGCGGCGAGGTCGCCGGCGGGAGCGTCCGCCAGGCCCGCGAGGGAGGCCATCGTGTCGGCGTCCTGGTCGAGGCGGCTCGGGGCGGAGCCCCCGACCTCGGCGACGCCGGCCGCGACCTCGGCGGCCTCGGTGCTGCTGCTCGCGGTGCTGGTGCTCATGGCCTCTCCTCGTGGTCGTGGGACTCGTCGTGGCTCAGGGGTGCTCGTGACAGGCCGCCCCAGGCGAGCGCGGTGAGCTGGGCGGCCAGCTCGTCGGCGCTCGGGACGGCCGGTGGGGCGGCCGGTGGGCTGCCCGACGGGTCGGACGCGCGCCGGGCCATCCAGTGGTCGGTGGCCGCGCGGATCATCCCCACCAGGCCGTGCGCCCAGGCGGGAGCCGCCGACGCGTCGATGCCGGCCTCGGTGAGCCGCTGGGTGATCGCCGCGGCGAGCTCGGCGCTCACGGCGCTGGAGAGACCGGCGAGGGGGTCGGCGCTGCCCGGACCGCCGCTGCCGGCGGGGCGGTGGGTGACGAACCAGTACACGTCGGGGTCGTCGGCGACGAGCCGCAGGTAGGTGGCGATGACGGCCCCCAGCGCCGCCCGGGGCCGCTCGTGGGAGGCGGCGGCCGCGCCGAGGTCGGCCAGGACGCGCCGGCTCACGCGCTCGGCGACGGCGAGGTAGAGCTGCTCCTTGTCGGCGAAGTGCCGGTAGAGCGCGGTCTTGCTGGTGCCGGCCTCGGCGGCGATCTCGTCGACGCCGACGCCGGGACCGTGCCGGGTGATGGCCCGCAGCGCCGCCTGCACCAGCTCCTCGCGCCGGGCGGTGCGGTGCGCCTCCCAGCGGGTGCTGCGCCCGTCCAGGGCGGGCGCTGACGTCATCGGCATCCACCGACAGTAACCCGGCACCACCGGTACCCGCTACTTCCAGTACCGGAAAGATGGCGCGTCCGGCTAGCCTGGGCCGGTGGCTCCCGCACCCTCCCCGTCAGCCCACCTCCGCAGCGCCGTCGTCGTCGCCGCCGACCGCACCCCGTTCTCCCGGACGGGGCGCGCCTACGCCCGGGCGAGCAGCCAGGACCTGCTGACCGCCGCCCTCGACGGGCTGGCGGCGCGGACCGGCCTCGCGGGGGAGCGGCTCGGCACCGTCGTGGCGGGCGCCGTGCTGCGCCACAGCCGCGACCTCAACATCACGCGCGAGGCCGTGCTCTCCAGCGCCCTGGCGCCCACCACCCCCACCACCGACCTCGCCATGGCGTGCGCCACCGGGCTCGAGGCCGCCGTCATCGTCAGCAACGCCATCCGCGTGGGGCAGGTCGAGTCCGGCATCGCCGGCGGCGCCGACAGCGCCAGCGACGCGCCGCTCGCCGTCGGTGACGACCTGCGCCGCACCGCGCTCGCCGTCCGCGGGGCCCGGTCGGCCCCGGCCCGGATCAGGGCGCTCGCCCGGCTGCGGCCCTCGGCGCTGCGGGTCGAGGCCCCGCGCAACGCCGAGCCCCGCACCGGCCTGTCGATGGGCGAGCACGCCGCCCTGACCGCCGCCGCCTGGGGCGTCTCCCGCCAGGCGCAGGACGCGCTCGCCGCGCGCAGCCACCACGCCCTCGCCCGCGCCTGGGACGACGGCTTCTTCGACGACCTCGTCACCGGGTACCTGGGGCTGCACCGCGACGACGTGCTCCGCCCGTCGACCTCCGTGGAGGCGCTGGCTGCGCTCGGTCCGGTCTTCGGGGACACCATGACGGCCGGCAACTCCACCCCGCTCACCGACGGCGCGGCCGTGGTGCTCCTGGCCAGCGAGGAGTGGGCCGCCCAGCGCTCGCTGCGGCCCCTGGCGCGGGTGGTCGACGCCGAGTCGGCCGCCGTCGACTTCGTCACCGGCACCGACGGGCTGCTCACCGCCCCCGTCTACGCGATGCCCCGCCTGCTCGACCGGATCGGGTGGACGCTGCAGGACGCGGACGTCCTGGAGGTCCACGAGGCGTTCGCCTCCACCGTGCTGGCGACCCTGGCCGCCTGGGAGTCCGAGCAGTTCTGCGCCGAGCGGCTGGGCAGGCCCGCCCTCGGCGCCGTCGACCGCTCCCGGCTCAACCCGCTGGGCTCCTCGCTGGCCACCGGCCACCCCTTCGCGGCCACCGGCGGTCGCGTCCTCGCCACCGCCGCCAAGCAGCTGCACCAGATCGCCGCGCAGCGCGAGCAGCAGCACGGCCCCGGCGCCCCGAAGCCCCGCGCGCTCCTGTCGGTGTGCGCCGCGGGCGGGCAGGGCGTCGTCATGGCGCTCGAGGCCCTCTGATGGCCCGCCCCGGCGGGGGTCCGAGCAGGGACCTGTACGCGGAGCTGGTCAGGACCGGGCCGGGCGCCGCGGTCGCGCAGCGCCTCGGTCTGCCGAGACCGGCCGTCCTGCGCCGCCACGCCGACGGGCAGCCGCTGCTCGCCGGCCCCGCCCTGGTGCTGACCACCGGCGGCGAGCCCTCGGTGTTCCGCACCCGCGAGGCCGGGGGTGCGCTCGCGTCCGTGCTGCGCGGCGCGGGCGCCCACCTCGTCGAGCGCGCGGAGGCGGACGGCCCGCGGCTGGGCGCCGTCGTCGTCGACGCCACCGGCGCCGCGCGCGTCGACGACCTCGCCGCCCTCGGCCTGGCCCTCGGGCCGGCGGTGCGCCGCCTGGGCCCCAGCGCGCGCGTCGTCGTCGTCGGGCCGGCGCCGGGCTCGGCGGGAGACCCGGAGGCCGCCGCCGTGGCCCAGGGCCTCGAGGGGGTCGTGAGGACCGTCGGCAAGGAGCTGCGCGCCGGGGCCACGGCCAACCTGCTGCGCCTGGCACCCGGCGCGGGCGCCGCCGAGGTGGCCGGGCCGCTGCTGTTCCTCGTCTCGGCGCGCTCGGCGTTCGTCGACGGGCAGGTCGTCGAGGTGGCGGCTGCGGAGGGCCTGCCGGCGCCCGTCGCCGCGCCGCTGGACGGGGCCCTCGCCGTCGTCACCGGCGCCGCCCGGGGCATCGGCCGCGCCACCGCGCAGGTGCTCGCGCGCCAGGGGGCCCGGGTGGTCGCCGTCGACGTCCCGGCCGCCAGCGCTGACCTGGCCGCCACCGCCAACGCCGTCCGCGGGCACGCCCTCGCCCTCGACGTCACCGCCGCCGACGCCCCGCAGCGCCTGGTCGAGCACCTGGGAGCCCACCTGGGTGCGGGGGGCGACCGACGCCTCGTGCTGGTCCACAACGCCGGCATCACGCGCGACCGGCTGCTGGTCAACCTCGACGCCGCCCGGTGGGACGCCGTGCTCGGCGTCAACCTCGCCGCGCCGCTGCGGCTGACGTCCGCCCTGCTGGAGGCCGGGCTCCTGGGCGAGGGGGCCCGCGTCGTCGGCGTCTCCTCGACATCCGGTCTCGCGGGCAACCGCGGGCAGGCCAACTACGCGGCGTCCAAGGCCGGGGTCGCCGGGTGGGTGCGTGCCCTCGACCCGCAGCTCGCCGCTGCGGGCGCGACCGCCAACGCCGTCGCACCGGGCTTCGTCGAGACCGAGATGACGGCGAGGATCCCGCCGCTGCTGCGCCAGCTCGGGCGGCGCACCGCGAGCCTGCAGCAGGGCGGGCGGCCCGTCGACGTCGCCGAGGCGGTCGCCTGGCTCGCCGAGCCCGCCAGCGCGGGCGTGCGCGGCCAGGTGGTCAGGGTCTGCGGCCAGGCGCTGGTGGGCGCGTGAGCACCCCGTCGGGCTCTGGGAGCCTCGCCCCGGTCTACGCGCGGGCGGTCCTGTCCGCGCGGCGCAAGGGCGCAGCCGTGCGCTCGGCAGCCGCACGCGGTGAGCCGGTCGTGGTCCCCGCGGGAGGCGTGGTGCTGGCCGGGGTCGCCGTCGACGCCGACCGCGCCGCCGCCCTCGCCCGCGCCACCGGTGTGCCCCTGCGGCCGGTGCTGCCCGCGGTGGGCCCGCACCTGCTGGCGTTCACGGCGCAGCTGCAGCTCATGAGCGCCGAGGCCTTCCCGTTCCCCCTGCCGGGCCTCGTGCACGTCACCCAGCACGTGCGCCAGCACCGGCCGCTCGGGGTGGGGGAGCGGGCCGAGGTGCGCGTCGCTGCGCGGGGGCCGCTGGTCCACCCCAAGGGCGCCCTCGTCGAGCTCGTCTCGCAGGTGGTGGTCGGTGACGAGACCGTCTGGGAGGGGACGAGCGGGTACCTCGCCCGGGGTGCTGGGGGCGCGGTGAGCTCGGGGGGCGCGGGCGGGGCTGCGGGGTCCGCCGCCACCGACCTGCCGGAGCCGCCGGCGCGCACCGCGGCGCGCTGGCGGGTGCCCGCGCACGCCGGGCGGGCCTACGCGGCGGTCAGCGGTGATGCCAACCCCATCCACCTCTCGCGGCTCGCCGCGCGGGCGCTGGGGTTCCCCGGGGCGATCGCCCACGGGATGTGGACGCTCGCCCGCGCAGTGGGCCAGGTGGAGCCGCAGGCCGTGGCAGCCGCCGTTGGGGCCGTGGAGGTGCGGGCCCGCTGGGGGGCGCCGCTGCTGCTCGGCGCGCGCGCCGAGCTCTGCGTGGAGCCGCTCGACGGGCGGCGGGCCAGCGGTTGGGCGCTCGCCGTGCGCTCGGGTGGGCG
Source organism: Actinomycetales bacterium (assembly GCA_022701985.1). Taxonomy (GTDB): domain Bacteria; phylum Actinomycetota; class Actinomycetes; order Actinomycetales; family Quadrisphaeraceae; genus Quadrisphaera. Next base: position 25,496 of record JAKONK010000039.1, on the reverse strand, counting down.
CTCGGGGGAGCGCGTGCACCTGACGGCCACCGCGGCCCCCCTCAGCACCCCCTCGTGACCGCAGGCGCCCGCCACCCCGGTCGGGTGGCGGGCGCCTGCGGTCGTAGACGGTGAGGGGTCAGGCCTCGTCGAGCGACTCCGGCTTGTGGACGGCCTCCTTGCCGGTCTTGTCGCTCTTGACCAGGTACTGCGGGTCGTCGTCGCTGGCGCGCACCTGGCGGCCACCGGCCTTCGTGTCCTCGGTGATCTTCTCCTCGACGGTCCCCTCCACGGTGTTCCCGTGGGAGGACCACTCGACGTCGTCGCCCTTGTGGAAGGTCTGCTCGTCAGCCATGCCACCCACGTGCCCCGTGATCGCCGGTCCACACCTGCCCGTTCGGGGGACCGGTTGCCAGCGGGTGGTGGCCTGCCTACGGTCGGTGTCACCGGGACGTCGGCGTCAGCGGTGACGCGGGTGCCCGGATCACCTCGGGAGCGTGCATGAGCAGCAACCGCGCCGTGGCCTACAACGGCCACGGGGTCGACGTCATCGACATCGACTACCCCACCTTCGAGCTGAAGGACGGGCCGGGCGTCAACCCCGACAACGTGGGCCGCCCAGTGCGTCACGGCGTCGTCCTCAAGACCGTCTCGACCAACATCTGCGGCTCCGACCAGCACATGGTCCGCGGCCGGACCACCGCGCCGGAGGGCCTCGTGCTGGGCCACGAGATCACCGGGGAGGTCGTCGAGGTCGGGCCCGACGTCGAGTTCGTCAAGACCGGCGACATCGTCTCGGTGCCGTTCAACATCGCGTGCGGGCGCTGCCGCAACTGCAAGGAGCGCAAGACCGGCATCTGCCTCAACGTCAACCCCGACCGGCCGGGCTCGGCCTACGGGTACGTCGACATGGGCGGCTGGGTGGGCGGCCAGGCCGAGTACGTGCTGGTGCCCTACGCCGACTGGAACCTGCTGAAGTTCCCGGACCGCGACCAGGCGATGGAGAAGATCCTCGACCTGACGATGCTGTCCGACATCTTCCCCACCGGCTTCCACGGCTGCGTCACCGCGGGCGTCGGCGTCGGCTCCACCGTCTACATCGCCGGCGCCGGCCCGGTGGGCCTCGCCGCGGCGGCGGGTGCGCAGCTGCTGGGGGCGGCCGTCGTCATCGTCGGCGACCTCAACGAGGAGCGCCTGGCGCAGGCCCGCAGCTTCGGCTGCGAGACGGTCGACGTCAGCAAGGGCGACCCGAAGGACCAGATCGAGCAGATCCTGGGCGTGCCCGAGGTCGACTGCGGCGTCGACGCGGTGGGCTTCGAGGCCCGCGGCCACGGCTCCGGCGCCGGCACCGAGGCCCCCGCCACGGTGCTGAACTCCCTCATGGAGATCACGACGGCGGGCGGCGCGCTCGGCATCCCCGGCCTGTACGTCACCGGTGACCCGGGCGGTGTGGACGACGCCGCCAAGCGCGGCGCGCTCTCCCTCGACCTCGGCACCGGGTGGGCCAAGTCGCTGTCGTTCACCACCGGCCAGTGCCCGGTGATGAAGTACCACCGCGGCCTGATGCAGGCGATCCTGCACGACCGGGTGCAGATCGCGAAGGCCGTCAACGCCACGCCGATCGGCCTCGACGAGGCCCCGCAGGGCTACGCCGACTTCGACAAGGGCGCCGCCAAGAAGTACGTGCTCGACCCGCACGGGGTCATCGGGAAGCGCTGACCCCAGCTCCCCGTCGGTGACCACGGGCGTCCGCCACCCCCTGCAGCGGGTGGCGGACGCCCGTGGTCGTGGTGGGGGAGGGTGGGGTCAGCGGCGGACGCTGCTCATGTCCGGGTAGCGCTCCCCGGCGGTCGCGCCGGCCGGCGCGGCCTCGTCCAGCCGCGCGAGGTCCTGCGCGGTCAGCCGCACGTCCAGCGCCCCGACGTTCTCCTCCAGGCGCGAGACCTTGGTGGTGCCGGGGATGGGGACGACGTCTGGGCCCTGGGCCAGCACCCACGCCAGCGCCAGCTGCGCCGGGGTGCAGCCCTTCTCGTCCGCGAGGGCGCGCACCCGGTCGACCATCCGCAGGTTCTGCGCGAACGCCTCGCCCTGGAAGCGGGGGTTGCTGCGGCGGAAGTCGTCGGGGGCGAAGTCGTCGGGCGACGTGATGGCCCCGGTGAGGAAGCCGCGTCCCAGCGGGGAGTACGGCACGAAGCCGATGCCGAGCTCGCGCACGGTCTCCAGGACGCCGTCGGACTCGACGTCCCGGGTCCACAGGCTCCACTCGGTCTGCAGGGCGGTGACCGGGTGGACGGCGTCGGCGCGGCGGATGGTCTCCGGTGCCGCCTCGGAGATGCCCAGGAAGCGCACCTTGCCGGCGGTGACCAGCTCGCTCATGGCGCCCCACGTCTCCTCCACCGGCACGGACGCGTCCACGCGGTGCTGGTAGTAGAGGTCGATGTGGTCCACGCCGAGCCGCTCCAGCGACGCGTCGCACGCGGCCCGCACGTACTCCGGGCGCCCGTTGACGCGCCGGGTGCCGTCCTCGCGGCGCTCGTTCCCGAACTTGGTGGCCAGCACCACCTCCTCGCGGCGGGAGCCGACGGCCCGGCCGACCAGGCGCTCGTTGGTGAACGGGCCGTACATGTCGGCGGTGTCGAGCAGCGTCACACCCAGGTCGAGGGCGCGGTGGACGGTGCGGACCGACTCCTCCTCGTCACGGGCGTCCGCACCGCCGTAGAACTCGCTCATCCCCATGCAGCCCAGGCCGAGGGGTGAGACGGACAGGTCGCGCAGCCGCCGCGGAGCGCGGTCTGCGGTGGGGGCGTCGGTGCTCATGGACGCAGCTCCTTCGATCGTCGTGGGGAGGGGGCGCGGTCAGCGGCGGCGCAGCGAGGCGTCGGTGAGGGACGGCGGGGCGTAGCCGGCGTCGGCGGCGGCGAGCGTGGTCCCCGGCGGCACGATCTCGTCGATCCTGTCGAGCACGTCGTCGGACAGGACAACGTCGACGGCGCCGAGCTGGCTCTCCAGCTGCTCCATCGTGCGCGGGCCGATGATCGGGCTGGTCACGGCCGGGTGGCGCAGCACGAAGGCCAGCGCCAGGTGCACCAGCGTCAGGCCCGCCTCCTCGGCGAGCACGGCGAGGGCGTCAGCGGCCTCGAGCTTGCGCTGGTTGTCCGGCAGCGACAGGTCGAAGCGCGCGGGGATGCGTGCTGCGCGCGACGACGTCGGCGGCTCCTGGCCCTTGCGGTAGCGCCCGGTGAGCCAGCCGCCGGCCAGGGGGCTCCACGGCAGCACGCCCATGCCGTGCTGCTGGGCCACGGGCAGCAGGTCGCGCTCGACGCCGCGCACGAGGATCGAGTACGGCGGCTGCTCGGTGACGTAGCGCGACAGCCCGCGCTCCTTCGCGACCCACTGGCCCTCGACCACCTCGTGGGCGGGGAACGTCGAGGACCCGAAGTACCGGATCTTCCCGGCGCGCTGCAGGTCCGTCAGCGCCGACAGCGTCTCCTCGGTGTCGACCGTCGGGTCGGGCCGGTGGATCTGGTAGAGGTCGATCCAGTCGGTCTGCAGCCGGCGCAGGCTGTCCTCGACCTCGCGCACCAGCCAGCGCCGGGAGTTGCCCTGCCGGTTGGGCCCCTCGCCCATCTGCCCGTGGGCCTTGGTGGCGAGCACCACCTCGTCGCGCCGACCCTGCAGGGCCCTGCCGACGATCTCCTCGCTCTCGCCCTGCGCGTACACGTCGGCCGTGTCCACGAAGGTGATGCCGGCGTCGAGCGCGCGGTGGATGATCCGGACCGAGTCGTCGTGGTCGGGGTTGCCCCACGCGCCGAACATCATGGCGCCGAGGCAGAGCGGGCTGACCTGGACGCCGGTGCGTCCCAGTGTGCGGGTGTCCACACCCCCACGCTGCGCCCGGGCGGACCCCGGCGCACCCCGGGCCGCCGGGACGACCGGCGCCGCGGGGTCCGCCGGAGGAGCCACCCGCCGGGGGCTGGGGCTGGTTGGATGGCCCCGGGCGACGACGGGGACGCCTCCGTCCTCGCCAGCACGTCCCGGAAGGCCAGCAGTGCCCACCTCCACCTCCAGCCGGGCCCTGCTCGCGCTCGCCACCGGCGCCTTCGCCATCGGCTCCACCGAGTTCCTCATGATGGGCCTGCTGCCCGAGGTCGCCGGTGACCTGTCCGTCACGGTGCCCGCCGTCGGCTACGCCATCTCCGCGTACGCCCTGGGAGTGGTCGTCGGCGCCCCCACGCTGACGGCCCTGTCCACCCGGTACCCCCACCAGCGGGTGCTCGCCGGGCTGATGGTCCTGTTCGTGCTCGGCCACGTCGCCACGGCCTTCGCCCCCGGCTACCACGAGCTGCTCGCCGCCCGGTTCGCCACCGGGCTCGCGCACGGCTCGTTCTTCGGCGTCGCCGCCGTCGTCGCGAGGTCCCTGGCCGCCCCCGGCAAGGAGGGCACCGCCATCAGCCGGGTCTTCACCGGCCTCACCGTCGCCCAGCTGCTCGGCGTCCCCGTCGGCACCGCGCTCGGCCAGGTGCTCGGCTGGCGGTGGGCCTTCGGCCTCGTCGGCGTGCTCGGCGTGGTGACGGCGCTCGCGGTGCTGCGCTGGGTGCCGCTGCGCCGCGAGGCGCCCGTGCGCCTGGCCACCGAGCTCAGCGGGGTGCTCCGCCCCCAGGTGCTGCTGACGCTGGCCGCCACCGCCGTCGGCACCGGCGGGCTCTTCGCCGTCTACAGCTACGTCTCGCCCATCCTCACCGACCTGGCCGGGTTCCCCGCCGCCGCCGTCGCCTGGGTGCTCGTGGCCTACGGCGCCGGCACCGTGGCGGGCACGCTGCTCGGCGGCCGGGGGTCCGACCGCTGGCCCGAGGGCTCTGCGGTGCTGGGCCTGGCGGCGCTGTCCCTGGCCTGCCTGGTCATGCTCGGTGCGTCAGGGCACCCCGCCACCGCGCTCGTGGCGCTGGTGCTCTTCGGCGTCGTCGCCTTCTTCGTCGGCCCGCCGCTCATCAACCGCGTGATCTCCGTGGCCCCCGGCAGCGGGCTGATGGCCTCGGCGGCCAACCAGGCCGCCTTCAACGCCGCCAACGCCCTCGGCGCCGCCGCCGGCGCCCAGGTGCTGGCCGCCGGGTACGGGCTGCGCGCCACGATGGTCGTCGGCGCGGTGCTCGCCGCGGCGGGCGCGCTGATCGCGCTGGTGGCCGTGCTGCTGCAGCGCGGGGCCCCCGGCGGCGCCGGCGCGCTGCCGGTGCGGCGCCGCCGCGCCGTCGTCGAGCACGAGCCCTCCCTCGTGCTGGAGGCCCTGCGCCTGGCCGGCGTCGCCGGGGCCACCAGCTGCGTGGCGGCCGTCCGCCTGGACGCCGGCGCCCGGGAGGCGCAGACCACCGCCAGGGGGTGAGATCGAGCGGTGCCCGAGGGAGACACCGTCGCGCGGCTGGCCCGCCGCATGGACGCCGCGCTCGCGGGCCGGCGGCTCCTCGCGGGGCGCCTGATGGTGCCCGCGCACGCCGGCGCCGACCTCGCCGGCGCCCTGGTGCTCGGCACCGCGACCCACGGCAAGCACCTCCTGACCCGCCTGGACCACGACGGCGACGCGCTCACCCTGCACACGCACCTGCGGATGGACGGCGAGTGGGCGCTGCTCGGGCCCGGCAAGCGGCTGCCCGCGGCCCGCCACCCCGACGTCCGGGCGCTGCTGGTCACCACCGAGCAGCGCAGCGCCGCCGGCCTGCGCCTGCCCGTGGTCGAGCTGCTGCGCACCGCCCGCGAGGCCGACGCCGTCGGCCACCTCGGTCCCGACCTCCTGCACGACGGCTTCGACGCCGCGCTCGCGGTGCGCCACCTCCTCGCCGACCCCGCGCGCCCCCTCGCCGGGGCGCTGCTCGACCAGCGCAACCTCGCGGGCCTGGGCAACCTGTGGGCGAACGAGCTGTGCTTCCTGCTCGGTCGCAGCCCCTGGACGCCCGTGGGCGACCTGGGCGACGACGGCGCGGAGCGCGCCGTCGCGCTCGCCGCCAGGGCGCTGCGGGCCTCGGCCGCCGGCACGACCGGGTACCAGGTCACCACCGGCGACACCCGCCCGGGCCAGGAGCACTGGGTGGCCGGGAACGCCGGGAAGCCCTGCCGGCGGTGCGGCACGACCGTGCGGGTGGTCGACGGCGCCGCGGGCGCCTCCTCCGGAGCCGACCAGCGGTACGGGGTCCACCGGCGGACCTGGTGGTGCCCGCGGTGCCAGCCCGGGCCGCAGCCGGCCTGACGGGCCCGACCGGCCCTAGGGTCGGGGGGTGCCAGAGCGCGAGGTCCTCACCTGGGAGCTGTTCGGGACGGCGGTGCGCGAGCTCGCGCAGCAGGTCGCCGACGACGGGTTCGAGCCCGAGGTGGTGCTGGCCATCGCCCGCGGCGGCCTCGTGCCGGGCGGGGCGCTGGCCTACGCGCTCGGCACCAAGAACACCGCCGTGATGAACGTGGAGTTCTACACCGGCGTCGACGAGCGGCTGCCGGTGCCGGTGGTGCTGCCCCCGGTGCTGCAGGCCGTCGACATCGCTGGCTCGCGGGTGCTGGTGGTCGACGACGTCGCCGACACCGGGCGCACGCTCCAGATGGTCCTGGACTTCTGCTCCGGCCACGTCGCCGACGTGCGCTCGGCGGTGGTCTACGAGAAGCCCCGCTCGGTGGTGCGCTGCGAGTACGTGTGGCGCCGCACCGACCGCTGGATCGACTTCTGCTGGTCCACCCAGGGGGCCGTCACACCCCGGCGGTGAGGGTCGGCCGCCAGGCCGCGGCGGCCTCGGCGGCCATCGGCGCGGCGACGAGGGGCCCCCGCACGGCGGTGGCCCCGGCGGCCACGGCGCGCCGTAGCTGCTCGTCGGTGGCCACCCCGGTGGCGGCCACCGCCAGCCCGAGCCGCTGGGCCGCTGACGCGACCAGGTCGAGCACCAGGGCCTGCGCGGGGTCGTCGGAGCCGACCAGGCCAGCGGCCAGGGTGAGGGCGCTCACGGGCAGGGCGGGCAGGTCCGCGACGGGCGTCGACCCGCTGGCCTCGAGGGCGGCGAGGACGCCGGCCACCCGCAGGGCGCGCAGGTTCCCCACCACGGCCGGGTCGGTCGCGCTGGCCTCGGCGACGCACACGACCGCCGCCTCGCCGGGCAGCTCCGCGGTGACGAGCGCGTCGGAGACGTCGTCGAGCAGGCGACCGTCGGCGGCGTGCGCGCCCGACAGCTCGACGGCGAACGGGACGCCACCCGGACCGCTGCCGGGGTCGCCGGGCTCGGCCCGCCACAGGGACGACTGCACCGCTGCAGCGTGCAGCAGCCACCGGCCCAGGTCGCGCCCGAGGCCGGCCGCCTCGGCGACCGCCACGACGGCGCACCCCGCCAGCGCGCTCCCGGCGCGCTCCCAGTGGGGCCAGACCTGCCAGGCCAGCAGCGCACCGCTGGCCGGGTGGACCACGGGCTCGTAGCGGACCTCCAGCGCTCCGGCGGCCAGCGCCGCGCGCAGGTCGTGGGCGACCGCGTCGCGCTCCGCCTCCTCGCGGAGGAGCTCGTCGTCGTGGACGACCACGCACCCCCGGCCCAGGGCCTTGGCGCGGTAGACCGCCGTGTCGGCCTTGCGCAGGAGCCGGGCGGGGGTCGCCCGCCCGTCCGCGGAGACGACCAGACCGACGCTCGCCCCGATGCTCGGCGTGCGGAGCGTCCCGTCGACGTCGAGCTCCAGCGGCTCGGCGACCACCGCGACCAGGCGCTCGCCCAGGGCGCGGGCCCCGTCGGGGTCCAGGCCGTGGGCGACCACGACGAACTCGTCACCGCCGATCCGGGCCACCACGTCGTCCTGGCGCAGCTGGTCGCGCAGCCGGGAGGCGGTGGTGCGGAGCACCTCGTCGCCGGCGGCGTGGCCGCACCGGTCGTTGACCTGCTTGAAGCCGTCGAGGTCGACGAAGAGGACGGCCACCGGGCCGCCGCCGGTCGCGACGCGCCGCACCGCCGCGTCGAGCGCGGCCAGGGCCGCGGCGCGGTTGGGCAGGCCCGTCAGGGGGTCGTGGGTGGCGCGGTGCACGAGCTCGGCGCGCAGGGCGTCGCGCGCCGCGACGGCGTGCGCGACGGACTCCAGGGACTCCTGCACCGCCGCGGCCAGCAGGCCGGGCGCCGGGGGCTGGTCCAGGGCGGTGCGCAGGTCACCGCGCGCGACGGCCTCGGCCTGCAGCCGCACCCGGTGGAGGCCGTCGGCGGTGCTGCGCAGGGCGTCGCCGACCTCGCGCACCTCCCGCGGGCCTCGCCGGGGCAGGTCCAGGGGTTCGCCGTCCAGGGCCCGCCGGGCGGCCTCGGACAGCCGCCGCAGGGGGCGGGCGGTGCGGCGGGCCGCGACGACGGTGCTCGCCCCCGCCAGCACCAGGACCAGCACGCACAGCAGGACCGATGCGGTGAGCGCGCGCTCGGAGGCGGCGCGGTCGGCGTCCGAGGCCGCCAGCGCGGCCCGGACGGCGCCGCGCAGCAGACGGGTGAGCTCCGCGTCGCGCACGCCGCTCGCGGCCCCCAGGGACAGGGCCGTGGAGGCGTCGACGTGCCGGACCGAGGCGGCGTCGATGCTGGTGGAGACCGGTGAGCCGGTGGCCTGCGCCCACGCGTCCCGCAGGGCGGGGGTGGACAGGGCCTCCCGCTGGCGGACCAGGTGCCCGTAGCTGCCCGTCGCCTCTTCCAGCGCGACCTCGGCCAGGGCCTGGTCCCCACCCGTGAGCACCGCCGCGGCGAAGGCCAGGGGCAGCTGGCGGCTGGCGTGCCCGGCGAGCTCGGTCACCAGGGCGACGTCGTGGACGCTGGGGGCGCTGTGCGGGGAGGGACCCGCGGACGCCGCGCGCACGGAGGCGCGGGCCTCCGCCAGGCGCACCGCGTCGGAGGCTCCGAGGTAGGCGTGCAGCTGGTCGGGCAGCGACGACAGGCCCCCGTCGACGGCGGCCCGGACGGTCCGCAGCTGCTCCGCGACGGCGGGGGCGACCACCGTCGCGCGGGCGGGGACCACCGCCTCGAGCGCCCGGTCGGTCAGGGTGCGCGCCTGCGCGAGCGCCTGGGGGGCGTCCTGCTCCATGCGCGCTCGCTCCAGGGGGCTGAACCCGGCGCGGGCCGAGGCCGCCTCGTCGCCGATGACGGTCACCACCAGCGTCGGCAGGAGCTCCTGGTCCACGGCGCGGTGCACGGCGTCGAGCTCCAGGCTGGCGGTGAGCAGCTCGTGGGCCGCGGCCGCCCGCTGCACCCGTGTCAGGTGGGACTGCACGACGCCGGCGCTGAGCGCCAGCACGGCGAGCATCGGCACGGCGACGAGCACCGCGAGGTGCTGCCAGACGCTGCGTCCACGACGCGTCTCCCGGGTCACACCCCTGCATCGGTGCCGCGGGCCGCAGCGGGAGCCCCGAGGCGGGTGCGGGCCCCAGGAGCACCCGAGCAGACGTCACCCCCCGGCGTACGCCTCGCCCCGGGCGCGCCGCCCGGCGTCGTCGGCGGTGAGGGGCGCACCGGTCAGGGGGCCCCGCACGACGTCGGCGCCCGCCTCGACGGCGCGCCGCAGGTGCTCCTCGGTCCCCACGCCGGTGGCCACGACCCGCAGGCCCAGCTGGCGGGCGACCCCGACGACGAGGGCCAGCAGCTGCCGGCGCGCCGGGTCGGCGGTGTCGACCATGTCGGGGGACAGCACCACCCCGCGCACCGGCAGCCCGGGCAGGTCCTGCAGCGGGGTCGTCCCGGACCCGGTGACGGCCGTGTGGACGCCGAGGACGCCGAGCGAGCGCAGGTGCCAGACCGTGCGGGGGTCGGCGGCCGCGGCCTCGGGCACCACCACCGCCAGCGAACGGGCGGGCAGCGCCGCGCGCACCAGGGCGTCGGTGACGTCGTCCAGGAACCTCTCGTCGGCGGCGTGGCGCCCCGTGAGCCGCACGGACACCGGCGGGCCCTCGCCCCAGGCGGCGAGCTGGGCGGTCGCAGCGCCCAGCTGCCACCGGCCCAGCTCGCGGCCCAGCCCCGCGGCCTCGGCCGCCTCGACCAGCTCCTCGCCGCGGAGCTCGGTGCCCGCGCGCGTCCAGCGGGGGACCACGACCCAGGAGACCAGCTCCCGGCTGCCGGGGTGCACCGCGGGCTCCCACAGCAGCCCGAGGAGGCTCGCCGCGGGGTCGGCCAGCGCCGCGCGCAGGTCGTGGGCCACGGCGTCGCGGTGGGCCTCCTCGCGCAGGAGCTCGGCGTCGTGCAGCACGACGCGGCCCCGGCCCAGGGCCTTGGCGCGGTAGACCGCGACGTCCGCCTTGCGCAGCAACCGGTCCGCGCCGACCCGTCCGCCGGGGGAGAGGGCCACGCCCACGCTGGCGCCCACCCGGGGGGCGAGCACCGCGCCGTCCACCACCAGCTCCACGGGCGCGCTGACGGCCGCCACGAGGCGCTCGCCGAGGGCGCGGGCCCCCTCGGCGTCGACGTCCTCGGCGACCACGACGAACTCGTCCCCGCCCATGCGGGCGACGACGTCGCGGTCCCGCAGCAGCTCGAGCAGCCGCGCCGCCACCGCGCACAGCACCGCGTCGCCGGCCGCGTGCCCGCAGCGGTCGTTGACCAGCTTGAAGCCGTCCAGGTCGACGAAGAGCACCGCGACCGACCCCTCGGCCGCCGCGGCGCGCCCCAGCGCGGCCTGCAGCGCCCCCGTGGCGGCCGCGCGGTTCGGCAGCCCCGTCAGCGGGTCGTGCGAGGCGCGGTGCGACAGCTCGGCGCGCAGGGCGTCGCGGGCCTCCACCGCGCGCAGCATGGCCTCGACGGACCCCTGGACGACCTCGCCCAGGCGCCCCGGCACGGCGGGTTGGGCGAGGGCCGCGTCGAGGTCGCCGCGCGCCACCGCCTCGGCCTGCCGCCGCACCCGGTGCAGGCCCTCCGCGGCGCGGCTGAGCGCGTCGCCCACCTCCCGCACCTCGCGCGGCCCGCGCCGCTGCGGGGCGAGCGGCTCGCCCTCCAGCACCCGGCGCGCCGCGTCGCTGAGGCGGCGCAGGGGGCGCGCCGTCCGCCGCGCGACGACGACGGTGCTCGCGACCGCCAGGACCAGCACCAGCACGCACAGCCACACCGCACCGGCGAGGGCCCGCTCGGACTCGGCGCGGTCCTCTGCGGAGGCGGTCTGGGCGCGCTGCACCTGCGAGCGCAGCAGCCCGGTCAGCACCGCGTCCCGGATCCCGCTCGCGGCGCTCATCCCGAGCAGCTGCGGGCCGCTCAGCCGGGAGGGGGAGGTCGGGTCGAGGGCGGCGAACGCGGCCAGCGCGGCGCTGGTGCGCACGGGCAGGGGGGCGCCGACGGCGGCGGTCCAGGCGGCGCGCGATGCCGAGGTGGACAGGGTGGCCGGCTGGCCCGCCAGCTCGGTGTAGCTCCCGGTCGTGGCCCGCAGGGCGTCGGTGACCCGGGCGCGGTCCTCCCCCTCCAGCACCGCGGCTGCGAAGGCGAGGGGGAGCTGGCGGCTGGCGTGGCCGGCGAGGGCCACCACGAGGCTGACGTCGTTGACCGCCGGTGCGCTGCGGGCGGTGAGGCCCGTGGAGGTCGCCGCCACGGCGGCGTCGCGCTGCGCCAGCCGCAGCACGTCGGAGACCTGCAGGTAGAGGGTCAGGAGGGTGGTCACCGTGTTGGACCGCTGGTCCGCGGCCGCCCTCACGGCCCGCAGCCGCCCGGAGACCGAGCCGGTGACGCTGGTCGCCGGGAGCGGGTCCACCGCGGCCAGGGCGGCGTCGGTCACCCGGCGCGCGGAGTCCAGGGCCACCGGGACGTCGCGCAGGAGCTGTGCCTGCGCCGCGGGCGCGAGGCCCGCCCTCGCTGCCAGCTCGTCGTCGGCGGCCACGGCGAGGGTGAGGGTGGGCAGCACCTCCTGGTCGACGGCGCTGCGCAGCCCGTCGAGCTGCAGGCTGGCCGCCAGGAGCCGCTGGGCTGCGACGGCGTGCTCCACCTGGTCGTGGTGGGTGCGCACCACGACGGCGCTCATGGCCGCGGCGGCGAGCAGCGGGACGACGACGAGCGCGGTGAGGTGCTGCCACACCGCGCGTCCCCGGGAGGGTCTGGTCGTCACGCCCCTGCATCGGCAGGCCGGAAGATCAAGTGCCCGAGGTACCCAGCAGTGCACCCGCACGGGTCAGTGCCACCAGCGGCACGGGCGTCCCGTTGAGGACCGGGGCCCCCGCCAGGTCCGACGGGGCGGCCGCCCTGCGGCCCCGCCGCCGGGGCTGCCGGCACGTCGGGAGCACTCCCGACGAGCGGGGGCGGAACGATGCTGCCGTGCCCGGCTCCACGCTCCTCCTCGTCCTCGACCTCGTCGGCGTGCTCGCCTTCGCCGTGGACGGCGCCCTCACCGCCTCGCGCACCGCGCGCCTGGACGTGGTCGGCGTCATCACCCTCGGCGTCATCACCGCCCTGGGAGGCGGCATCATGCGCGACCTGCTCATCGGCAGGGTCCCGCCGGCCACCTTCTCCGACTGGCGCTACCTGGCCGTCGCCGCCACCGGCGGGGTGCTCGTGTGCCTGTTCGGCCACCGCATGGGACGACGGCGCGTGGCCCGCGCCCTCACGGTCCTCGACGCCGCCGGTCTGTCCCTGTTCGCCGTGACCGGAGCCGCCACCGCCCTGGCGGCCGGCCTGGGACCGCTGCAGGCGGTGCTCCTCGGCGGCCTGACCGCGATCGGCGGCGGCACGCTGCGCGACGTGCTGACCGGCCGCACCCCCCAGGTGCTCAGCTCGGGGCTGTACGCGGTGCCGGCGCTGCTGGGCGCGGCCGTCGTCGTGCTGAGCGCCGAGATCACGCACACCGACGTCGTCGGGATCGGGTCGGTGTGGGCGGTGGTGGCGGCTGGGCTGTGCTTCGCGCTGCGCATGGTGGGCGTGGTCCGCAGGATCGACCTCCCGGGACCGCGGCAGCCCCCCTCGGCCTGACGGCTGGCTCGAGCCGCCGAGGGGTGGGCCCCGAAGGCCCGAGGCAGCCCGGACGGGCACCCGCCCCCCGGGAGGAGGCGAGCGCCCGCACCGGCGCTGGCTGCGGGGCCCTCAGCGGTGGCCGGCGAGGCTCTCGAGCACCTCGGAGGGCCGCTGCTGCTCACCCGCGAACGAGCTGACGACGACGAGCGCGCCGGTCAGGCCGGGGATGACCCACTGCATCAGATCGAGCTTGCCCTGCGCCGCGGCGACGTCGGAGGGGGTGCGGCGGCTGGACTTGGTGCCGCCCTTGACGTGCGGGGCACCAGCCGCGTCGACGACCTTGCCGAGGGCGCGGCTGTAGGCGGTGGCGCCCAGCGCCGCCACCGTCAGCACCGTCTTGACGCTGGACATGGTCTTGACCCCGGGCTGCGCCGCCAGGCGCTGGCGGTTGCCGGCCAGCTGGCCGACCGAGCCGACGAGGTGGGCGCCGATGGCGACGGCGTTGACGGGCGTCCAGCGGTTCCAGCCGGCGTTGGCGACGGCGCCGGCGTCCTTGCCGCCGGCCTCGCCGGCCGCGGCGTTGAGCGCGACGGCGTTGGCGAGCGTCCCTCCGAACCAGGCGGCGAGGCCCAGGTCGTGCAGGGAGCGGGAGACGGTGTTGCGGGCCACGGTGACCTCCAGGTGGGAGTGCTCAGCAGGTGCTGCGGGCCACCCCTACCCCCGCACCCCGTCACCACACGCCCCGTCCGCCCCTGTGACACGGGCCACGCGCCAGCCTGCCGCCAACCTGCAGTCAGCTGGTGACGTCCTTGCGCTCGAAGCCCCGGACGGCCAGCACGGCGAACACCACGGCCAGGGTCATCGCCGTGCACAGGCCGCGCACCGGGCCCTCCCACGCGACCTCCGGCTGCAGGAGGGCCGTCCACGCCCCGGCGTCGTTGGTGGGCAGCCACTCGCGCAGGTCACCCAGGGCGGTGATCTGCCCGAGGATCGCCGAGAGGATGTTGACCAGGACGGCACCGCCCACGGCCCCCAGCGGGGCGTCGGTGCGGGTGCCGAGCCAGAACGCCATCGCTCCCACCCAGGTCAGCTGGACGACGACGTACGCGGTCGCCATCACCAGCCTCCCCAGCGCGGGCCAGGCGCCGAGCGCGTCGCCGAGGGGGCTGGTCAGCGGGCCCCACCCGTAGGCGACGGTGCCGACCACCAGGCAGACCGCGATGAAGGCCGCGATGGCCGCCGTCGAGGACGCCCCGGCCACCACCGCCTTGACCGCCAGCAGCCGCCGGCGCCCCACCGGGGCGGCCAGCAGGTACCGCAGCGACGACCAGCTCGCCTCCGCCGCGACCGTGTCACCCGCGAACAGCGCCACCAGCACCACGAAGAGGAACCCGCTGCTGACGAGCAGCGCGAAGACCCCGAAGTTGACGGCGCTGCTCGTGGCGAGGTCGGCGAAGTTCGTGCCGCCGCCCCCAGCTCCACCGTCGTCGTCGCCCCCGAGGGCGAAGGCCGCCCACAGCAGCAGCGGCAGTGCGACCACCAGGACGCCGACCCACCGGGTGCGGACCCGGGAGAGCTGGCGGGCGACCTCCACCCGCAGCGGCAGCGCCGCCCCCCGGCTCGTGCCGCTCGTGCTCGTCGTGCTCACGCCGCCCCCTCCACCAGCTCCAGGAAGACCTCCTCCAGGTGGCGCTGCGGCACCACCGAGGTGACCTCGACGCCCGCGGCCACCAGCGCCCCCACCAGGGGGCCCGTGCCGCTGCGGCCCGGGGACACCAGCGCTCCGCCGTCGCGCTCGCCGAGCACCCGGCCGCCGTCGCGCTCCAGCAGCGGCGCGAGCACCTCCAGGGCGCGCTGCGCCTGGCCGTCGCCGACGGCGACGAGCACCTCGCCGGACCCGGCCACCAGCTCGGCGACCGACCCGGTGGCGAGCACCCGGCCGCGGGCCATCACCACGGCGTGGCTGCACGTGGCCTCCACCTCCGAGAGCAGGTGGCTGGAGACCAGCACCGTGCGGCCGGTGGCCGCGTAGTCGCGCAGCACGGTGCGCATGGCGTTGATCTGCGGCGGGTCGAGGCCGTTGGTCGGCTCGTCGAGCACCAGCAGGTCGGGCATGCCGAGCATCGCCTGCGCGATGCCCAGCCGCTGGCGCATGCCCTGGCTGTAGCCGCGCACCCGGCGGTGGACCGCGTCGCCCAGGCCCGCGACCTGCAGGGCCTCGTCCATGCGCGCGTCGGCGAGGGGACGGCCGGTCGAGGCCCAGTACAGGCGCAGGTTCGCCAGGCCCGACAGGTGGGGCAGGAAGCCCGGCCCCTCCACCAGCGCACCGACCCGCACGAGCACGGGCGACCCGGGCCTGACGGTCTGGCCCAGCACCTCCAGCGAGCCGGCGCTCGGGCGCAGCAGCCCCATCAGCATCCGCAGCGTGGTCGTCTTGCCCGCCCCGTTGGGGCCGAGCAGCCCGACCACCTGCCCGCGGCGGACCTCGAACGAGACGCCGTCGACGGCGCGGAACCCGTCGCCGTAGACCTTCTCCAGGGAGCGCACCGACAGGACGACGCCGTCCGGAGCCCCCTCGGGGCCGGCGGGCTCGGCGCGCTCGGCCGAGCGACGGCGGCGCAGGCCGCTGACCAGCGCCAGCAGCAGGGCCGCCAGCACGACGCCGCCCAGGACGGCGACGTGGGCCCACGGGACCTCGAAGGACCTCCCCGCGGCCTCCTCGATGGCGGGCGGGCCCGCGGCGAGGGCGAGCGAGCCGTCGGCGAGGGCGACCGAGTACACGCGCGGGTCGGTGGGGACGGCGTAGGCGGAGTCCGTGGTGGCGACGACGAGGCGCAGCCGGTGCCCGGCGGCCACGTCGCGCACCACGGCGGGCAGCACGACGTCGACCTGGGTGGGCTGCCCCGGCACCGTGGTCACGCGCACCGGCGAGACCAGGCCCCCCGGCAGCGCCGAGGAGCCGTCGGGGCTGACGTCGGCCAGCGAGGCGAACAGCACCGCGTCGTCGGTGGACGACGTGATGCTCAGCCGCACCGCCGAGGCGCCCAGCAGGGTCACGTCCTGCTCCAGCGGCGCGCTCTCGAAGACCGCGGCCTGCCCGGGCAGCACGGCGGTGCTGAACCCGCCGCCGGCCGCGCCCGCCAGGCCCGCCAGCGAGGCGACGTCGCCCACGCCGGGCAGCGCCGTCAGCGCCGCCGGTCGGCCGCCGGCGGGCGAGAGCACCGCGCCCGGGCCCGTCGCCTCGAGGGCGACCCGCTGGCCCGTCCCCCCCAGCGCCGGCAGCTCGTCGAGGGTGCGGGACTGCTGCGAGGAGCCGCTGCTGCCCCGGTCGCCGCCGAAGAGCTCCTGGCGGGGCACCGCGGCGGAGAAGGGGGCGGAGGCGCCGCCGTCGGGCCGGACGCCGCGCAGGTGCTCGTCGAACCACGCGGCGGACCTGTCGTCGAAGCCCGCTGAGTCGAAGCCGCCGTCGTGCCCGCCGGCCACCCAGTCCAGGGACACCGGCACACCGGCCCGCTGGGCCGCCTCGGCGTTGGCGACCGAGTCGGCGAGGCCGAACAGCGAGTCGCCCTCTCCCTGGACCAGCAGCACCGCGGCGCGCGTCGAGGGCAGCACCGCGGCGGGGGAGGAGCGCTGCAGCTGCTCCGCCAGGGCCTGCGGCACCACACCGGTCCGGGCGGCCTGGACGTACCCCGCGCACAGGTCGGGGTCGAGTCGGCCGCAGGCGACGGCACCGGGGTCGGCGACGGGGTCGGGGAGGGTGGCGCCGCCGGCGCCGGGCACGAGCGCCGCCCCGGTGAGGCTGCTCAGCAGCTGCGAGGCCCACCCCGCCTTGAAGACGCCGCCCGGGTCGAGCGCGGTGGACAGGTCCGACCACGTGATCGCCGAGGCGACGGCGTCGACGCGGGGGTCGGTGCCCGCCAGCAGCAGGCCCACGGCCCCGCCGTAGGACGCACCGGCCACACCCACCCGGGGGTCTCCGGGGGCGTCCTGGGCCACCTCGGGGCGCTGCGCGAGCAGGTCGACCAGCGCGGCGGCGTCCGCCACCTCGTAGTCGGGGTCGTCGAGGTGCACCGCGCCCCCGGAGGCGCCGAAGCCGCGCGCCGTCCACGCCAGCACCACGTACCCGTCGGAGGCGAGCGACCGGGCCTGCCCGGCGAGGTCGTCCTTGGAACCGCCGAAGCCGTGGGCCAGCAGGACGGCGGGGGCCGGGTCCTGCGCGCCGGCGCCGGCCGGGAGGTACAGCTCGGCGTCCAGGGAGACGGCGGTGCCGTCGGGCTCGGCACCGACCGGCACCGACAGGGCCTCCTCGCTGACCGCGCTGCCCGAGCCCCCCGCGCTGGCGGGTGCGGCGAGGGGGACCAGGCAGCCCAGGGCGACCAGGGCAGCGGCAGCGGTGGCGGACAGGGCGGCGAGCGGGCGCCGCCCCCGCCTCACCGGCTCCTCGCGGGCTGCGTCGGCGTCGTCGGCTTCGCGGACTTCACCGGGCGAGCATGCCCTGCCCCCCTGACAGCGGCGCTCCCAGGCCCTCGGGAGGAGCACTCTGCGGTGTCTGTTGGTGACTGAGCGTGGTGAGCAGTGCTGCGGACGGGCCCTCCGCGCCCCCGGGCTGGCACCCGCGCGCGCTCGTGGTCACCATGGGTGACGCACGGGGGAACACCAGGACCGCGCCAGGCGTTCTCCACCCAGTACGAGCAGGCTGCTGCAACGTCCCGGCAACACGTCGTGACGCCACAGCCACACAGCCCGTGCACGATCGCCGTGACCGGTCACGCACCACCCCAGCGACGACCCGGCACCACCCGCACCCCCGGAGGCAGCCATGGCACCGAGCACCGCCAGCACCCAGCCCGTCGACGACGCCCACCAGGTCGACGGCGCCCCCTCCGAGCAGCGCCCCGACGCGGCGCCCCTGGCCAACCCCCGGCGCGTCCGGATCTGACCCCGGGCCGGGGACCGTCGGCGCTGCTCCCTCAGCGGAGCACGCGCACCCTGACGGTCTCCGGCATCGCGCGCAGCTCCTCGACGGCGGCCTCGTCGACGGGGCCGGGCACGTCGGTGACGACGTAGCCCAGCTGCCCGCGCGTGGTCAGCGACTGGCCCACGACGTTGACGCCGTGCCGCGCCAGGATCGAGTTCACCGAGGCCAGCACCCCCGGGACGTTCTGGTGCAGGTGCCCCAGCCGCGTCGCGTGGCCGCCGTCGGTGACGACCTGCGGCATGTTGACCGACAGCGACGTGCTGCCGTGGGCGGCGAAGTCGCGCAGCTTGCCCGCCACGAAGCGGCCGATGTCCTCCTGGGCCTCCTCGGTCGACCCGCCGACGTGCGGGGTGAGGATGACGTTCGGCAGACCGCGCAGCCGCGAGTCGAACGGGTCGCCGTTGCGGCGGGGCTCGTCGAGGAAGACGTCGACGGCAGCACCCGACAGGTGCCCCGAGACCAGGTGGTCGCGCAGCGCCCCGTGGTCGACCACGAAGCCGCGCGACAGGTTGAGGAAGATCGCGCCCGGCTTCATGGCCGCGAACTGCGGGGCCCCGAACAGGCCCCCGTTGCCGGCGCGGCCGTCGACGTGGAGGGTCACGACGTCGGCCAGGGCCAGCACCTCCTCCAGGCTGGACAGGCGGACGGCGTTGCCCATGGCCAGCTTCTCGGCGGTGTCGTAGAAGACCACGCGCATGCCGAGGGCCTCGGCGACCACCGAGAGCTGGCTCCCGATGTTGCCGTAGCCGACGATGCCCAGGGTGCGCCCGCGCACCTCGTGGGAGCCGGCCGCCGACTTCTGCCACACGCCCGCGTGCAGCGCGTCGTCGAAGACCGTCAGCTGGCGGGTCAGGGCGATGACCTCGGCGAGCACCAGCTCCACCACGCTGCGGGTGTTAGAGAACGGGGCGTTGAAGACCGCGATGCCGCGGGCGGCGGCCGCCTCGAGGTCGATCTGGTTGGTGCCGATGCAGAACGCGCCGATGGCCACCAGGTCGGGGGCGGCGTCGAGCACGGCCTCGGTGACGTGGGTGGTCGACCGGATGCCCAGCAGCTGCACCCCGGGGAGCGCCTGGACCAGCTCGCCCTCGGTGAGCGCGCCCATGCGGCGCTGCACGGAGGTGCCGGACGCCTCGAGGACCTCCACGGCCAGGGGGTGGATGTTCTCCAGCAGCAGGGCGGTGCGGGTGGGCCCCTGACGATCGGTCACGGGCGCCCATCCTGCCGGACGCAGACTGGGGCCGTGTCCACCCGCCCGGCCACCCGCCTGCTGCTCCTCGCCGACACGCACGTGCCCGTGCGGGCCCGCGCCCTGCCGCCGCAGGTGCTCGACGCCGTCGACGCGCTCGGACCGGGCGACGTCCTCGTCCACGCCGGTGACTGGGTGCACGAGGACCTCCTGGACGACCTCCTCGAGCGCTGCGCCGCCACCGGCGCCCGCCTGGTGGGGGTCGCCGGCAACAACGACGGCCCCGAGCTGCACGCGCGCCTGCCCGAGGTGGCCCGGGTCGACGTCCAGGGGCTGCGCCTCGCCGTCGTGCACGAGACGGGCGCTGCCGCAGGTCGCGAGCGGCGCTGCGCCGAGCGCTTCGGGGTCGGCGACGAGCCGGCGGACGTCCTGGTCTTCGGGCACAGCCACATCCCCTGGGACACCACCGCGACCAGGCCCGACGGGGGAGCGCTCCGGCTGCTCAACCCCGGCTCGCCCACCGACCGGCGCCGCCAGCCCGACTGCACGCTCATGACGGCGGTGGTCGACGGCGGCGCCCTGCGCGACGTCGTGCGTGAGGTGGTGCGGCGCGGGTAGGGGACGGGTGTGCGAGCACTCACCTGGCAGGGCAAGCGGAAGGTCTCCGTGGAGACGGTCCCCGACCCGAGCATCCAGGAGCCGACCGACGCCGTCGTCAGGATCACCTCGACGGCGCTGTGCGGCTCCGACCTCCACCTGTACGAGGTGATGGGACCCTTCCTCGACCCGGGTGACGTGCTCGGCCACGAGCCGATGGGGATCGTGGAGGAGGTCGGCTCGGGCGTCACGCACATCAGGCCGGGCGACCGCGTGGTGGTCCCGTTCAACATCTCCTGCGGCTCGTGCGCCACGTGCTCCACCGGGCTGCAGAGCCAGTGCGAGACCACCCAGAACCACGAGACCCCGATCGGCGGCTTCGGCGCCTCGCTGTTCGGCTACACCAAGCTGTACGGGCAGGTCCCCGGCGGTCAGGCCGAGTACCTGCGGGTGCCGCAGGCGCACTACGGGCCGATCAAGGTCCCCGAGGGCGTCCCGGACGACCGGTACCTCTACCTCTCGGACGTGCTCCCCACCGCCTGGCAGGCCGTGGCCTACGCCGGGGTCGGCCAGGGCCCCACCAGCAGCCGGCAGCACGGCTCGCGGGTCGGATCGCTGGTCGTCCTCGGGCTCGGGCCCATCGGCGACATGTGCGCCCGCATCGCCGCCCACCTCGGGGTCGAGGAGGTCATCGGGATCGACCTGGTGGCGGAGCGCCGCGCCCGGGTCGAGGCCCACCTCGGCGGCGCCGTCCGCACCATCGACCCGCAGGCCACGGACGACCTGGTCGGCGCCGTCCGCGACCTCACCGGCGGCCGCGGCGCCGACGCCGTCATCGACGCCGTCGGCATGGAGGCGCACGGCTCGCCCGTGGCCAAGGCCGCGCACACCGCGCTGGGGTTCGTGCCCGACGCCGTCGCCCAGAAGATGATGGCCACGACGGGCGTCGACAGGCTCAGCGCGCTGCACACCGCCGTCGACCTGGTCCGCCGCGGCGGCACCATCTCCCTGTCCGGCGTCTACGGCGGCGCCGCCGACCCGATGCCGATGCTCTACATGTTCGACCGGCAGGTCCAGCTCCGGATGGGGCAGGCGAACGTGCACCGCTGGGTGCCCGACATCCTGCCGCTGCTGACCGACGCCGACCCCCTGGGCGTGGACACCTTCGCCACCCACCGCGTGCCGCTCGAGCAGGCGGCCGAGGCCTACGAGCAGTTCCAGGAGAAGCGGGACGGCACGGTCAAGATCGTCTTCACCCCGTGAGCCGCCGGTGAGCGCGAGGTCCAGCCGGCTCGAGGAGGCCGTCGGGCGCCAGGGCGGGCGCTGCCTGTGGTGCGGCCGCGCCTTCTCGGCGCTCGTCCCGCCCACCACCGACCACCTCGTGCCGCGCGTGAAGGGCGGCCCCAGCTGGGCGGAGAACGAGGTCGCGGCCTGCCGCCGCTGCAACGGCCAGCGCGGCCACACCACTCCCGTCGACTGGCTCCTCGAGTGCTCGGGGCGCGGCTGGCAGCCGGACGCCGGCGCGCTCGCGGCCGCCCTGACCTCGCTCGACGCCGCCATCGCCGCGCGGGGCGGGCAGCGGCGGGCGCGACCGTACCTGGCGGGCCAGCTGCGGCGCCTGGCGCGGGCGCACCCGGCCGCGTCGTGATGCGGCGCCGCTCCCACCTGGCAGACTCGCCGCCCGTGAGCCCGGCACGCGCGAAGGACCCGCGGGAGCGCCACGCGGCGGCCCGCCTCGAGGACCGGCTCAACCGGATCCTGGCCACCGCGCTGCGGCGCCGCGGCTGGACGCCGCGCGTGCTCGGGTACGCCGGCTACGGCGGCGAGGGCTGGGTCCGCGTCCTCGGGCGGGTGCTGGCCACGCGCCCGCCGGACGAGGGCGACGACGGCCCGCGGGAGGGCGACGACGACCGCGACGGCGCCGAGACGCCCGCCGCCGCCGCCCTGCGCGACTGGACCGGTCCCCTCGACCGCGACCAGCTGCGCGAGCGCGCCGTGACGGCCCTGCGCGGGTGGCGGGCGTTCATCAGCGCCCCCGTGACGGGGGTGACCGTGTGGGTGACCGTCGGTGACCAGGTCCACGAGCTCGTGAGCGAGCGCGGCGGCTACATCGACGCGCGCCTGCCGTCGGACCTGCCGGAGGGCGTGCACCACGTGCACTTCTCCACCGAGCCGCCCGGGCGCGCCGACCCCGACGAGCGGGTCGGCCACGCGGTGCGGGCGACGGTGACCGTGGTCGGCGCCGACCAGCGCGACGGGATCGTCTCCGACATCGACGACACCGTCATGGTGACCTCCCTGCCCCGCCCCCTCATCGCGGCCTGGAACACCTTCGTGCTGCACGAGCAGGCCCGCAGCCCCGTGCCGGGCATGGCCGACCTCCTCAACGCGGTGCAGAGGGCGCACGAGGGCGCTCCGGTCCTCTACCTGTCGACGGGGGCGTGGAACGCCGCGCCCACGCTGACCCGCTTCATGGTCCGGCACGGCTACCCCGCCGGTCCGCTGCTGCTCACCGACTGGGGCCCCACCAACACCGGCTGGTTCCGCAGCGGGCAGGAGCACAAGCGGGCGCAGCTGCGCCGCCTCGCCGAGGAGCTGCCGCAGGTGCGGTGGCTCCTGGTCGGCGACGACGGCCAGCACGACCCGGAGATCTACGGCGAGTTCGCCCGGGAGCACCCCGAGAACGTCCGCGCCATCGCCATCCGCCAGCTCACCGCCGCCGAGCAGGTGCTCTCGCACGTGCTCCCGGTGCCGGTGTCGGCCTCGGCCCGCGCGGAGGGCATCGACGAGCTGCGCGAGGTCCGCGCACCCGATGGCGAGGGCCTGGCCCACCAGCTGCGCCAGGCCGGGGTGCCCCTGGCCCGCCGGGTCTGGGTGAGCCCCGACGAGCACGTCGCCGACAACACCACCGACGACACCGAGGACGAGGGCTGAGCGCGTGGGCACCGGATCGCTGACCCTGCTCGACTACCGCCGCCGCGTCGCGGAGCTGTACGCCGACGTGCGCAGCGCGGCCCGGTCGCGCGGCCCGGCGCAGGCCCACGAGCTGTGGCGCACGGCGCGCGACGAGCTCTACGCCACCCACCCCGACAGCCCCCTCGCGCCCGACGACGCTCGCCGCCGGACCGGCCTTCCCGTGGCCCCCTACGACCCCGACCTGCGCTGGGAGCTGCCCGTCGAGGCCGCGGAGCCCCACCAGCTGGACGTGACCACGGGCACCGACGGCGAGGTCGTGTTCCACCGCCTCGGGCGGGTGGCGACGCCGCTGGGCCCGCTCGACCTGTGGTGGCTCGCCGGCTACGGCGGCGGCGTCTGGCTGCCGGTGCGCGACGCCTCCTCCGGCTCGAGCAGCTACGGCGGCGGGCGCTACCTGCTCGACACCGTCAAGGGCGCAGACCTCGGCGGTGGTGGTGACGGCAGCGGCGACGGGACGGTCGTCGTCGACCTGAACTTCCTCTACAACCCCTCGTGCGCCTACGACCCGGCCTGGGCCTGCCCGCTGGCCCCTCCCGGTAACCGCCTGCAGGCCCCCGTGGAGGCGGGCGAGCTCACCTGAGCCACAGGTGAGCCACAGGTGAGCCGCAGGTGAGCCGCAGGTGAGCGTCAGGTGAGCAGGCCCACCACGGTGCGCAGGTCCTCGACGAGGGCCGCGTAGGCGGCGTCGCGGGCGTCCTCGGGGGTGCGCAGCACGGCTGACGGGTGGGTGGTGACGAAGAACGTCCTCACCCCCTGGCTCGTCTCGCGCTCGATCGGGTGGCCGCGGTCCTTGCCGATCCGGACCGACGGGCCGAGCAGGGCCTTGGCGGCCGTGGCACCCAGCAGGACCACCACCTGCGGGTCGACGAGCCGCAGCTCCTCGGCCAGCCACGGCCTGCAGGCGGCGACGTGGCTGGTCTCGGGGGTGGCGTGGATGCGCCGGTTGCCGCGGGGCGTGAAGCGGAAGTGCTTCACGGCGTTGGTCACGTAGACCCGGTCGCGGGCCAGGCCGGCCTCCTCCAGGGCCCGCTGCAGCAGCTGCCCTGCGGGGCCGACGAAGGGGATGCCGCGGGTGTCCTCGGCGTCACCGGGCTGCTCGCCGACCAGCGCGACGTCGGCGTGGGAGTTGCCGGCCGAGAACACGACCTGCGTCGCGGGCTCCCACAGCTCGCAGCCCCGGCAGGCGGGGGCCGCGGCGCGCAGCGCGTCGATGCTGTCGGGGTGCTCGGGCACCCACTCCTGGGCTCCCGGGCGCTCCAGCTGCTCGGTCACGCCGCCCTCCGCCCGTGCAGCAGGCCCCGGGGGGCGAGCGCGGGCGTGCCGCCCCCGGCGCCGGAGCGCATCCCGGAGACGAGGTCGGCCAGGGCTGCGGTCGCCGAGACCTGCGGCTCCCAGCCCAGGCCGCGCAGGCGCGAGCAGTCCATGAGGGGGGCGCCGGCGCCGAGGTCGACCCAGCCCGGGTCGGTGGGCTGCAGCCGCGCGTGCCAGCTGACCTCCGCAGCGCGCCGCAGCAGCGACACCGGGGCCCTGACGCGCCGGCGGGCGCCGAGCCCGGCGGCGATCTCGTCGGGACCGAGCCCGTCCGCCGCCGCGGCGTTGAACGCGCCGGTGCCGCCCGCGGCGAGGACGCGCCAGAAGCCGTCGGCGAGGTCGTCGGCGTGCACCACGGGGGCGACGAAGGCGTCCGGCAGGGGGAGCAGCGGCAGCCTGCCCAGCAGGCCCACCGGCAGCAGCGGCCCGCCGAAGTAGCGGGCGATCTCGCTGCCGGCCGCGCGCTGCAGCACCAGGCCGGGCCGCACGCGGGCGAGCGCCGTCCCGGTGCCCGACCGCTCGACCTCGTCGAGGAGGTCCTCGGCGGCGACCTTGTCGCGGCTGTAGGGGGAGGTCTCGACGCCGCTGCGGGGCCAGGACTCGTCGACCGACGGCTTGCGGCCGGTGCGCTGCGCCTCCTGGGGCACGGGGGCGTAGACGCCCACCGACGAGGCGTGCACCAGGTGCGGCACGCCCGCCTCGACGGCGGCGGTCACGACCGCGCGGGTGCCCTCGACGTTCGTGGTGCGCATCACCGCGCGGGCGGCGGGGGTGCGGCTCGGCTGGATGCGCCAGGCCAGGTGGACGACGGCGTCGACGTCGTCCATCGCCTCCCTCAGCGCCCCGGTGGCCCACCCGGCGGTCAGGTCGATGCCGTGCCAGCGCACGTCGACGCCCGGCTGCGGCGGCGGGACGCGGCGGGCGACGCCGCTCACCGCGACGCCCTCGCGGGCCAGGCGGCGCAGCAGCGCGGAGCCGACGTTGCCGGTGGCGCCGGTCACCAGGACGCGGCGGGGAGGAGCCATGGGTCGAGCCGACCACGGCCCCCGGCTCTTGGCGAGCGGAAGCGCGGGGGGCGATCTAGGTTCGCACACATGACCGAGCAGACGAACGACCAGACCAACCCCGAGCACGCCGGCACCGGCGCCCAGGACGACCCCACCGCCGTCAAGGACCCCGAGACCTGGGTGACCGGCGGCGAGCCCGCCACCGGCGCGCAGATCAGCTACCTGACCACCCTGGCCCACGAGGCCGGCGAGGAGGTCCCCGACGGCATCACCAAGGCGCACGCCTCGGAGATGATCGACGAGCTGAAGGGCCGCAGCGCCCGCGTCTCCGACAGCTGAGCCGCTGGGGCAGGCTGGGCCGGTGACCTCCCTCACGAGCGCGCGTGCCCTGAAGGACGCCGGCCTGGTCTGGCTGCCCGCGAAGGGCGACAGGTTCGTCATCCCCGACCGCGAGATGGACGGCGACGTCTTCGTGGTCTCGGACATGACCATCGAGGCCCAGGACCTCGCCTCCGGGCAGGTCCTGGGCTTCAACGGCACCACCGAGTGGGCCCTGGACAGCGTCGAGGCCG
>JAKONK010000008.1 GCA_022701985.1 Actinomycetales bacterium | reverse complement strand
CTTGTGGCTGATGATGATCGACGTGATGCCCTGGCCCTGCAGGCTCTTGATCAGGTCGAGCAGGTGGGCCGAGTCGTCGTCGTTCAGGGCGGCCGTCGGCTCGTCGAGGATGAGGATCTTCACGCGCTTCGACAGCGCCTTCGCGATCTCGACCAGCTGCTGCTTGCCGACTCCGATGTCGACGACCTTCGTGATCGGGTTGTCGCGCAGCCCGACGCGGGCCAGCAGGCCGGCGGCGTCGAGGTTGGTCTTGTTCCAGTCGATGAACCCGCCCTTGGCCTGCTCGTTGCCGAGGAAGATGTTCTCGGCGATCGACAGGAACGGGCTGAGGGCCAGCTCTTGGTGGATGATGACGACGCCCGCGGCCTCGGAGTCGTTGATGTTCTTGAAGTCGACGGGCTGGCCGTCGAGCAGGATCTGGCCGTCGAACGAGCCGCTCGGGTAGACCCCGGAGAGCACCTTCATCAGCGTCGACTTGCCGGCGCCGTTCTCGCCGCAGATGGCGTGGACCTCACCTCGGCGCACCTTGATGGTCACGTCGGAGAGGGCCTTCACGCCCGGGAACGTCTTGGTGATGGAGCGCATCTCCAGGATGTCGTCCGGGCCGGTCTGCGGCTGCCCGCCGCTCGGAGGGGTGCTGCTGGTCGCTGTCACTGTGCCGCCCGCCTGGTCGTCTGTGGTGCTTGCTTCACGCATGGGGCCACCCTCGCGACTGCCGGCCGCCACGCACCCCGAGCAGGGGTGCGTGGCGGCCGGCAGCGTGGGGACGTGGTTACTTCTGGCCCTTGTCGACCTGCTCCTGCGTGTAGTAGCCGGAGTCGATCAGCACGGTCTTGATGTTGTCCTTGGTGACGACCGTCGACTCGAGCAGGTACGACGGGACGACCTTGTTGCCGTTGTCGTAGTCCGTCGTGTTGTTGGCCTCGGGCTCGTTGCCGGACAGGTAGTCACCGGTGACCTTGATGGCCTCCTCGGCGAGCAGGCGCGTGTCCTTGAAGATCGTCGAGTACTGCTGGCCGTCGTTGATGAGCTTGACGTTGTCGATGTCGGCGTCCTGGCCGGTCACGATCGGGAACGCCTTGCCGCCCTGGCCGTAGCCGTCGTTGGCCAGCGCGGTGATGATGCCGCGGCTGATGATGTCGGCCGGGGCCAGCACGCCGTTCAGGGTGACGCCGGAGTCGGCCGAGGTCAGCAGCGTCTCCATGCGCTTCTGCGCGACGTCGGTCTTCCACTGCTGGGTGGCGATCTGCGAGATGTCCGTCTGGCCGGACGGGACGACGATGACGCCGCTGTCGATGTAGGGCTTCAGCGTGTCCATCGCGCCGTTGTAGAAGAACGTCGCGTTGTTGTCGTCCAGCGAGCCGGCGAAGAGCTCGACGTTGAACGGGCCGGTGGCGGCCGGGTTCTCCGAGCCGTCGGCGTTGAGGATGCCCAGGCCGGTGAGCAGGGACTGGCCCTGCTGGACGCCGACCTTGTAGTTGTCGAAGGAGACGTAGAAGTCGACGTTCTCGGTGCCGCGGATCAGGCGGTCGTAGGAGATGATCTTGATGCCGGCGGCGGCGGCGTCGGCGAGCTGGCTGCTCAGCGCGGTGCCGTCGATCGACGCGACGATGAGGACCTTGTCCCCGTTGTTGATCATCGTGGAGATCTGCGACGCCTGGGTGGGGATGTCGTCGTTGGCGTACTGCAGGTCGACGTTGTAGCCCAGCGCCTCGAGGCCGGACTTGACGTTGTTGCCGTCGTCGATCCAGCGCTGCGAGGTCTGGGTGGGCATCGCGACGCCGACGGTCACGTCGGCGGGAGCGGCGCTGGTGGCGGACTCACCGGGGGCGGTGGAGCCGGCGCCGCCGCCGCCACACGCGGACAGACCCAGGGCCAGTGCTGCTCCGACGGACACGATCGCGAAACGCTTGTTCACAGAGGTACCTCTCCTGCTGAGCGGCCCGGCCGGGCTCCAGCGCCCGGACCGTGGCCACCGCACCGCGGGCTCCCCCAGGTGCGGCGGCTGGAGGTCCGGGCCGTCGGCGTCTTTGCTCCACCGGACCCGGTCCTCCTGTGCGGGGTCGATTGTGAACGTTCTCAACCACGTCCGGTCAAGCCCTTGCGGCCGCCGGTGTGGTCACGATCCGGTCACGCACCCCCACCCGGCGCTGACCTGCGACGACGCGGTGACCGCCGTCACCCCGCCAGACCTCCGGGAGGCGACCGGGGCACCCCGGGGCGACACTCCCGACCCCCTCCCGGGTGAGGATGGGTCGTGCCCGACCCTCCTGAGATCCCCGCAGCCGGTGCGGGCGCGGCGGCGGAGCTCCGCGCCCGGGTCCTCGCCTGGTACGCCGGCAGCGCCCGCGACCTGCCCTGGCGCCACCCCGGGCGGCCCGACGACCTGGCCTGGCCGGTGCTCGTCAGCGAGGTGATGCTCCAGCAGACGCCGGTCGCCCGCGTGGAGCCGGTGTGGCGGGCCTGGCTGGAGCGCTGGCCGACCCCCTCCGCCCTGGCCGCAGACCCCGCAGGAGAGGCCGTGAGGGCCTGGGGGCGGCTGGGCTACCCGCGGCGCGCCCTGCGCCTGCACGCGGCCGCCACGGCCGTCGTGGAGCGCCACGGCGGGCGGGTGCCGTCCGACCCGGTGGACCTGCGGGCCCTGCCCGGGGTCGGCGAGTACACCGCGGCCGCGGTGGGGGCCTTCGCCTTCGGCCAGCGGGTGGCGGTGGTCGACACCAACGTGCGGCGGGTGCTCGCGCGCGCCGTCCAGGGCCGCGCCCAGCCGGCGCCGGCCCTGACGGCGGCGGAGACGGCCCTGGCGCGCGCCGTCCTCCCGGAGGCGCCCCCCGACGACCCGCTGCTGCCCCCGCGGTGGTCGGTCGCCGTCATGGAGCTCGGCGCGCTGGTCTGCACCGCCCGCTCGCCGCGCTGCGGGGCGTGCCCCGTGCTCGACCTGTGCGCCTGGCAGCGCGCCGGGGCCCCTCCCGACGAGGGGCCGGTGCGCCGGGGCCAGGCGTGGCACGGCACCGACCGCCAGGTGCGCGGCCGCCTGCTCACCCTGTTGCGGGAGACCCCGGGGGCACTGGACGCCGCAGCGCTGGCCACCGCCTGGGACGACGACGCCCAGCGCGCCCGGTGCCTGGCCTCGCTGGTGGAGGACGGCCTCGTCGTCCCCGCCGACGGCGGCTGGTCGCTCCCCGCCTGAGGCCCCCGCTCCGCCGGGGGCGCCTCAGGGGGCGAGGTGCAGCAGCATCCGGGTGTTGCCGAGGGTGTTCGGCTTCACCCGCGCCAGGTCGAGGAACTCGGCCACGCCGTCGTCGTGGGAGCGGAGCAGCTCGGCGTAGACGTCGGGCTCGACCGGGGTGCCCTCGATGACCTCGAAGCCGAGGCGCGCGAAGAACGGCACCTCGAACGTCAGGCAGAAGACCCTGGCGATGCCGGCGGCGCGGGCGTCGTCGAGGAGGCCCCTGACGATGGCGGAGCCCACGCCGAGGCCGCGCGCGCCGTCGTCGACGGCGAGGGTCCGCACCTCGGCGAGGTCCTCCCACATGACGTGCAGGGCCCCGCAGCCCACGACCTCGCCGTCGAGCTCGGCCACGCGCATCTCCGGGACGCTCTCGTAGCTGGCGACGGGGTGCTTGGACACCAGCACCCCGCGGGACGCGAGGGGCTCGGTGAGCCGGCGCACGGCGCGCACGTCGCCGGCACGGGCCCGGCGCACCACCACGCGCCCTCGGGCGGAGGCAGCGGCGGAGGGGGTGCCGGGATCCACGGGTCCATCGTGCCCGACGGGCCCGCGGACGCGAGGAGCCCCCAGCCGGTGCGGCTGGGGGCTCCTCGTGGTGCGGACCGCCCTCGCGGGCGGTCAGGGGCGCGTCAGGACGCGTCGTCCGCCGTCAGGCTCGGCGGGCTCGACGGGGGCACCGCGCCGGCTCCGGAGGCGGCGCCGACGGCGGCCACCTCGGGGAGCTCGGCCTTGCGGGTGCCCTTGAAGGTGAAGCGCGCGGCCGCGCCCTCGCCCTCGACGTCGGTCAGGACGATCTCGCCGGCCGTCAGCTCGCCGTAGAGGATCTTCTCGCTCAGCGCGTCCTCGATCTCGCGCTGGATGGTGCGGCGCAGGGGGCGCGCACCGAGCACGGGGTCGTAGCCGCGGGCGGCGAGCAGGTCCTTGGCGGGCTGCGTCAGCTCGAGGCCCATGTCGCGGTCCTTCATGCGCTGGTCGACCTTGGCGATCATCAGGTCGACGATCTGGATGATCTCGTCCTTGGTGAGCTGCGGGAAGACCACCACGTCGTCGACGCGGTTGAGGAACTCGGGGCGGAAGTGCGTCTTGAGCTCCTCGTTGACCTTGATCTTCATGCGGTCGTACGAGGTGGACAGGTCGCCGCCGGCCTGGAAGCCCATCTGCTGGCCCTTGGCGATGTCCCTCGTGCCGAGGTTCGTCGTCATGATGATCACGGTGTTCTTGAAGTCGACCGTGCGGCCCTGGGAGTCGGTGAGCCGGCCGTCCTCGAGGATCTGCAGGAGCGAGTTGAAGATGTCGGCGTGGGCCTTCTCCACCTCGTCGAACAGGACCACCGAGAACGGGCGCCGCCGCACCTTCTCCGTCAGCTGGCCGCCCTCCTCGTACCCGACGTAGCCGGGGGGCGAGCCGAACAGCCGCGACACGGTGTGCTTCTCGGAGAACTCGCTCATGTCGAGCTGGATGAGCGCGTCCTCCTCGCCGAAGAGGAACTCGGCGAGGGCCTTGGCCAGCTCGGTCTTCCCGACGCCGGTCGGCCCGGCGAAGATGAACGACCCGCCGGGGCGCTTGGGGTCCTTCAGGCCGGCGCGGGTGCGCCGGATCGCCTGGGACAGCGCCTTGATGGCGTCGTTCTGGCCGATGACCCGCTTGTGGAGCTCGCCCTCCATGTTGAGCAGGCGGCTGGACTCCTCCTCGGTCAGGCGGACCAGCGGGATGCCGGTGGCCGTGGCGAGGACCTCGGCGATCAGCTCCTCGTCGACCTCGGCGACCACGTCCATGTCGCCGGCCTTCCACTGCTTCTCGCGCTCGGCCTTGGCCGCGAGCAGCTTCTTCTCGGAGTCGCGCAGCGAGGCGGCCTTCTCGAAGTCCTGCGCGTCGATCGCGCTCTCCTTCTCGCGGCGCACGTCGGCGATCTTCTCGTCGAACTCGCGCAGGTCCGGCGGAGCCGTCATGCGGCGGATGCGCAGGCGCGCGCCCGCCTCGTCGATGAGGTCGATCGCCTTGTCCGGCAGGTAGCGGTCGTTGACGTACCGGTCGGCCAGGGTGGCGGCGGCCACGAGGGCGCCGTCGGTGATGGACACGCGGTGGTGCGCCTCGTAGCGGTCGCGCAGGCCCTTGAGGATCTCGATGGCGTGGGCCAGGTTCGGCTCGGCCACGAGGATCGGCTGGAAGCGGCGCTCGAGCGCCGGGTCCTTCTCGATGTGCTTGCGGTACTCGTCGAGCGTGGTGGCGCCGATGGTCTGGAGCTCACCGCGGGCCAGCATCGGCTTGAGGATGCTGGCGGCGTCGATCGCGCCCTCGGCGGCACCCGCACCGACGAGGGTGTGGATCTCGTCGATGAACAGGACGATGTCGCCGCGGGTGCGGATCTCCTTGAGGACCTTCTTCAGGCGCTCCTCGAAGTCACCGCGGTAGCGCGACCCGGCGACGAGCGCGCCGAGGTCGAGCGTGTAGATCTGCTTGTCCTTGAGCGTCTCGGGCACGTCGCCACGGACGATGTCCTGGGCCAGGCCCTCGACGACCGTCGTCTTGCCGACGCCGGGCTCGCCGATGAGCACCGGGTTGTTCTTGGTGCGGCGGCTCAGCACCTGCATGACGCGCTCGATCTGCATCTCGCGCCCGATGACGGGGTCGAGCTTGCCCTCGCGAGCGGCCTGCGTGAGGTTGCGGCCGAACTGGTCGAGGACCAGCGAGCTGGACGGAGCGCGCTCGGCGGGTGCGCCGGCGGCGGCCGTCTCCTTGCCCTGGTAGCCGCTGAGCAGCTGGATGACCTGCTGGCGGACGCGGTTGAGGTCGGCCCCGAGCTTGACGAGGACCTGGGCGGCGACGCCCTCGCCCTCGCGGATCAGGCCGAGCAGGATGTGCTCGGTGCCGATGTAGTTGTGGCCGAGCTGCAGGGCCTCACGGAGGCTGAGCTCGAGGACCTTCTTGGCGCGCGGCGTGAACGGGATGTGGCCGCTCGGCGCCTGCTGGCCCTGGCCGATGATCTCCTCGACCTGGGCGCGGACGGCCTCGAGCGAGATGTCGAGCTGCTCGAGCGCCTTGGCCGCGACACCCTCACCCTCGTGGATCAGCCCCAGGAGGATGTGCTCGGTGCCGATGTAGTTGTGGCTGAGCATCCGTGCTTCTTCTTGTGCGAGCACGACGACGCGCCTCGCGCGGTCGGTGAACCTCTCGAACATGGTGTCTCCCCTGGATCGAACCCACTGGGC
>JAKONK010000280.1 GCA_022701985.1 Actinomycetales bacterium | reverse complement strand
GCGGCTGCACCTCCCGGACCCGCAGCAGCCAGAGGCCCGCTGCGTAGACCGCGACCACGACGACCCCGCCCACGACGGCCAGGAGCACCGCCCCGGGGATGCCGCGGTCGAGCAGCCCGCCGAGCGGTCGGGTGGCAGCGAGCCCCGCGCCCGCGGCAGCCAGGCCGACGACGACGAGGCGGACGTGCGTCTGCAGCACGCGACGACCTTCGATGCCGTCCAGACGGCGGTGCAGGGCCCAGGCCCCCGCCAGGGCGCCCGCCCACTGGGACACGGCCAGGGCGGCTGCCACGCCGACCACGCGGTGGGCCTCGGGCAGGGCGAAGGACGCGAGGGCTCCACCCACCCACAGAGCTGTGGCCAGGCACTGGACGAAGAACGGCGTCCGTGCGTCCTCGAGCGCGTAGAAGCCGCGCTGCACGAGGTAGGTGGCGCTGAAGGGGACCAGTCCCAGAGCGGCCACGGCCACCACCGGGCCCAGCTGCCGCGCCTGGTCGGCGCGGAAGCCACCCACGAGGAACCCGGCGGCGTCGGCCGTGACCACCAGGCCGGCCGTCGCCAGGACCATGGCGACGCCGACGGTACGCAGGGCCAGGGAGACGTCGGACCGCAGCTCGTCCACCGCCCCGCGGGCGGCGGCGGCGCTCATGCGCGTGAACATCGCTGTCACGAGGGACACGGTGACCAGCGAGTGGGGGAGCATGAAGAGGAGGAAGGCGTTGCCCCAGGCGCCGTTGCCGGCGCCGGCCGAGCCGGGGACGGAGGTGGTCACGTTGCTGACCACCAGTGCCGTCGCCTGGCTCAGCAGGAGGGCGCCGAAGGTCCAGCCGGCCACCTTCCCGGCGCTGCGCAGGCCCATGCCGCGCACGCCCCACCGCGGTCGCAGCCTGATCCCGGCCCGTCGCAGCGGGACCAGGAGCACGAGCGCCTGTGCGACCACGCCCAGCGTGGAGGTGCCGGCCAGCACGCTGATGCGGCCGGGGGTCCACTCCTGGGCAGAGGCGCCCGAGCTGACGCCGCCGTAGGCCAGGAGGAAGGCCCCCATGCCCACGAGCGCCACCACGTTGTTGATGACGGGTGCCCACATGTAGGCCCCGAAGAGGCCCTTGGCGTTGAGGATCTGCCCGAGCAGCGTGTACAGGGCGTAGAAGAACACCTGGGGCAGGCACCAGAAGGCGAAGGCGACGGCGAGCGCCCTCTGGTCCGGCGGCGCCTGGGTGGAGAAGACCCACACCACGGCCGGCGCTGCGAGCGTGAGCACCAGCGTGGTGGCGGCCAGCACGACGACGGCCGCGGTCACCAGGCGGTCGAGGTACTCCGCCCCGCCGTCGGGTCGCTGCATCGCCTTGACCACCTGCGGCACGAGGACGGCGTTGAGGACGCCCCCGGCGATGAGCAGGTACAGGTTGGTGGGGATGGTGTTGGCCAGGCCGAAGGCGTTGGCCCCCACCGAGATCGTGCCCCCGACGAGCGCTGCCAGCACCGCGGCGCGGACGAAGCCGAGCAGTCGCGAGGCGGCCGTGCCGGCGGCCATGACGGCGCTCGCGCGACCCAGCGCCGCGGTGCTCAGCCGCCTGGTGGTCGGCGCGGGTGCGGTCCCCGACCCGTCTCCCGCCGTGCTCGGGTCGGCGGTGGGAGCGGGGTCAGCCACGGGTGGACTCCTCGGGTCGGCGGGTGGGCGGGCCGTCGCCGTCGGCCTCCTCGGCGGTGCGCACCACGGGGGGAGCGGGACGGCGGCGCACGCGGACGACGGTGCGGACCACGCCGCCCACGAAGACCAGCACGACGACGACCACGGCGACGGCGATGCCGCGGCTCTCCCAGTCGGCGCGCACGCGCACCTGCAGCGCCTCCGTCGACCCCACCTGCTGCCCGGCCTCGTCGGTGAGGACGACGGCGAGGGAGAGGTCACCGCTCGCCACGGCCTTCACCGGGAGCTGCGCGGTCTGCGTGGATCCGGCCGGGACGACGACGCGCTGGGCCTCGCCGGGTTGGAGCCGCAGGCTCCTGGTGCTGACGCTGACCCACACGACGGCGCTCTGGGGCAGGTCGTTCCGGATGGTGACCGGGAGGTCCACGTTGCTGTTGACGGCGAAGATCTGGCTGCCCGGCACCACGGCGACCGCCGACTGCAGCTGCTCGCGCCGCTTCGCGAGCCCGCCGAGAGCGGTGCGCCACGCGTCCTGCTGGGACGCCCACCCCGCCGAGGCCGCGGCCACCGCGCTCGTCTCCACCGGGTCGTCCAGCGCGGACGGGTCCTCCACGAGCGCTCCCGCGCGGCGCACCGCGTCGACGGTGCTCTGGACCGCGACCAGGCCGTCGGTGGGGAGCACCGCGGAGACCTCCGCGGCGGCCGGGGTGGCGTCGTCTCCCACCGGCACGGGGTTCCCCGTGGTGCCGGCGGCCAGCAGGTCCGTCAGGGGCTGGTTGCGCACCCACGGCGCCGAGCTCAGCGGGCTCAGCACGGTGCTCGCCGCGACGGGGTCGGGATCCCAGGTGCGGGGGAGCGCCAGCACCAGGCCCTGCTCCTGACCGCCGGCACCCGCGGCCGCGGCCACCGCGGTGTCGGCGACCAGCCGGGCGCCCACCTCCGCGGGGTCGGCTCCCGAGCCGTCACCGGCCGGCTGCGTGGCGCTGAGGAGCAGGGCAGAGTCTGTCGGGTCGACGAGCACGGCCCGCACGGGCGCCGAGGTCGAGCCGTCGGACGCGGTGGCCTGCACCACCGCCGTGGAGGCGGCGGTGCCCTGCGCAGAGACAGCACCGGGCACCGCTGCGGCGTCGACCACGACGGACGGCGTCGCGCCGTCCTGGGCGGCGGAGGCGGCGGCGAGCACCAGCTGCGACGCACGGACCGGCGCCACGGGCCACACGAGCTCGGTCGCCGGGGGAGTCCCAGCAGCGGTGGTCGCGGCGGTGGTGCTCTGGGCGACCGCCAGGGACAGCAGGTCGGTGGTGCCTGCGCCCAGCACCCCGGCGACGTCGGTGTCGCCCTGGGGCAGGGCCGCCACGCCGCCGGGGCTCAGGGCCAGCAGGCGGGACCGCCAGCCCTGCACCGTGGTGGGAGCGTCGCCCTCCCCACCGGCGACGAGGGTTCCCGTGGTGGAGGGGCTCGCGGTCGCGGTGGGCGTCTCCGCCGTCGTCGCGCTCGCGGACCCGGTGGGGGTGGGCGACGGCGAGGCGGTGGCACCGGCTCCGGTCGGGTCCTCCGCGGAGCGGGCGTACGGGCCGAGCACCGACGGGTCGACCACGAGGCTCGTGGCCGGGGTCGTCACCGAGCCGATGACGCGGGCCAGCCGGCCGTCTCCGGTGACCTGGGGCTCGAGCACGTCGAGGGGGAGCTGGCCCGTGCCGGTGTCGGGCGCCCCGGCGACGACGGGGGCGAGGACGGTCAGGCCCGCACTGGCCGGGGGAGCCCCCTGGGGCATCCACACGACGAACGAGCGCAGCGCGTCGAGGCGCTGCAGCGAGGAGTCGAGGACGTCGACGGTGATCCCCCGGGCACCGAACTGGTCGTCCAGGCGGAGCTGGTCGGCGTCCACGGTGAACGTCATCTCGGTGCTCGCCCCGGGGGCGAGGTCGGTGTCGAGGGGCAGCTCCGACCCGTCGACGCCGACGAAGCGGTCACCCCCCTGCACGCCCTCCCCCGCGGCCCAGGCCGCCACCTGCGCGCGGTCGGAGAGCACCGGCGAGTTCACGAAGAGCCGCACCCGGGCCCCGTCGAGGGGGGTCGTCCGGGCGTTCGTGACGCGCACCCGCACCACCAGGTCGGAGCCGGGAACCAGGGCGGTGGGCTGCACCTGCTCCAGGTCGACGGCGACGCCGGACGCCGGCACCGCCGTCGTCGTCACCGCGGCGGGCAGCACAGCGGGCAGCGCTGCCGACGCCGGGGCGCTAACGGCGGGGACCAGGAGGGGGACGAGCCCCAGCGCACCGACCGCGAGCGCCCCCAGGACCCGGCGGGCGGTCCCGGGGGCGCCGCGGCGCCGGGTGGCGCTCACTCGCCGGCGGCGAGCAGCTCGCTCGCGGCCAGGGCGATGCGCCGCTCGTTCGAGAAGGCCAGCCGCTCGCGCAGCTGGGCCACGGGGACCCACGCCGCCTCGACGGCCTCGGCGTCGGGGTCGCCCTCCACGCTGATCGCTCCCCCGGTGGCCTCGAGCAGGAAGTGGTGGACGGTCTTGTGGATGCGGCGGCCCTCCGCGGAGAACCAGTAGTCGATGGTGCCGAGGGTCCCCACCACGCGACCGGTGATGCCCGTCTCCTCGGCGACCTCGCGGACGGCGGCCTCCTCGGGCGTCTCCTCGCCCTCGAGGTGGCCCTTCGGCAGGCACCACTCCAGGCGCCCCGCGCGGTTCAGGCGGGCGATGAGCGCGGCCCGGGCCTCCCCCGTCGACGTCTCCACGACGATGCCGCCGGCGGAGACCTCCTCGACGGTGCGCCCGGTGGTCCGCCACGGGCCCCGCGGACCCGCGCCCGGACCGCCGCGCCGCTGCCCCGGCGCCTGCCGACGATCGCCTGAGGACATGTCCGCCACTGTAACGAGAGGACCTCTGGCAGCCTTGACGCTCGTGGTCGCGCCTCCCCCTGGATCCGGAACCTCCGAGCACACCGAGGAGCAGCCCCCCGGCGCCGGGGGTGACGACACCCGCGACGACGCCCTGCTGGCCGCGCAGCACCGCGCTGTCACCGAGCTGGCGCGCGTCGCCCCCGACGTCACCGCGCTCGGTGCGCGCTTCGCCGAGGCCGGGCACGAGCTCGCCCTCGTCGGCGGATCGGTGCGCGACGCCCTCCTCGGGCGGCTCGGCGGCGCCGGGGAGTTCGACCTCGACTTCGCCACCTCGGCCCGCCCCGACGAGACCGAGCGGATCCTGGCCGCCTGGGGGAGCACCACGTGGGACGCCGGCCGCGCCTTCGGCACCATCGGCGCGCGCTCGCGGCGCAGCGGCGGTGGCGGCCAGCCCGTCGTCGTGGAGGTGACCACCTACCGCTCCGACGTGTACGACCCCACCACCCGCAAGCCCGTGGTGGAGTTCGGCGACACCCTCGAGGGCGACCTCGCCCGCCGCGACTTCACGGTCAACGCGATGGCGCTCCGCCTGCCCGAGATGGTCTTCGCCGACCCCTTCGACGGCCTGGGCGACCTCGCCGCCGGGTACCTGCGCACGCCCGTCGCCCCCGAGCGCTCGTTCGACGACGACCCCCTGCGCATGCTCCGCGCCGCCCGCTTCGCGGCGCAGCTGGGGTTCGACGTGGAACCGCAGGCGCTCGCAGCGGCGCAGGCGATGGCCTCACGGCTCGAGATCGTGTCGGCCGAGCGCGTGCAGGCCGAGCTGGTCAAGCTGCTGCGCGCCGTCGACCCGGTGCCCGGTCTGCGGGTCCTGGTCGACGCCGGCCTCGCCGAGGTGGTGCTCCCCGAGCTCCCGGCGCTGCAGCTGGAGGTCGACGAGCACCACCGCCACAAGGACGTCTACGAGCACTCCCTCACGGTGCTGCGCCAGGCGATCGCGCTCGAGGAGAGGTACGGCCTCGACGCCGACGGGCCCGACGTCGTCCTGCGCCTCGCGGCGCTGCTGCACGACATCGGCAAGCCGGCCACCCGCCGGTTCGAGCCGGGTGGCGGCGTGAGCTTCCACCACCACGAGGTGGTCGGCGCCAAGATGACCGCCCGCCGGCTGAAGGCGCTGAAGTTCGACAAGGAGACGACGAAGTCGGTCTCGCGCCTGGTCGAGCTGCACCTGCGGTTCCACGGCTACGGCGGGGGGCAGTGGACCGACTCGGCCGTGCGCCGCTACGTCACCGACGCCGGGCCGCTCCTCGACAGGCTGCACGCCCTCACCCGCTC
>JAKONK010000257.1 GCA_022701985.1 Actinomycetales bacterium | reverse complement strand
GCCTCGGTGCTCGCGGGCCTGCCGCCGGGCACGCCGGTGCTGGCGACCACGGCGACGGCCAACTCCCGCGTCTCCGCCGACGTCGCCGCGCAGCTCTCCGCCGACGGCACCCCCGCCCTCACCCTGCGGGGTCCGCTCGACCGGGAGGGGCTCGCGCTGTCGGTCGTGCCCACCCCCGACGTCGCCCACGCCTACGCCTGGACCGCTCAGTTCCTGCGCGAGAGCGCTGGCAGCGGCATCGTCTACACGCTCACCGTCGCCGAGACCGAGCGCCTGGCGCAGTTCCTGGCCTCCCCCGAGGGCGGCGGGCAGGCGGTGGCCGCCTACTCCTCGGCCACGGACCCGGCCGAGCGCGAGCGCCTGGAGGCGGCGCTGCTCAGCGGTGAGCTGCGCGCCCTGGTCGCCACCTCGAGCCTGGGCATGGGGTACGACCACCCGCGGCTGGCCTTCGTCGTCCACCTCGGGGCGCCGAGCTCGCCGGTGGCGTACTACCAGCAGGTCGGCCGTGCGGGCCGTGCCCTCGGCGCCGCGGTCGGGGTGCTGCTGCCCACGGCTGCCGACGAGCGGATCTGGGCCTACTTCGACTCCACCGCCTTCCCGCCCGAGCCCGTGGTGCGTCGCGTGCTCGACGCGCTCGAGGAGCTCAGCGGCGGTCCCGTCGGCGGCGAGGGCGTGGGCCTGCCCAAGCTCGAGGTCGAGGCGGGTCTGCGCCGCGGCCGGCTGGAGGCGCTGCTCAAGGTCCTCGACGTCGACGGCGCCGTCGAGCGCGTCGCCGGCGGCTACCGCCCCACGGGTGAGCCGTGGCACTACGACGCCGAGCGGATCGCCGGCGTGGCCGCCGCCCGGCGCGCGGAGCAGGCGGTGATGCGCCGCTACGCCGCCACGCCCGCCGAGGTCGCCCCCGGTGAGCAGCCGTGCCTGCTGCGGGTGCTGCGCGCCGAGCTGGACGACGCCGGCGCCGCTGACTGCGGGCGCTGCTCGGCCTGCACCGGCGCGCTCCCCGCCCCCGGCCTCGACGTCGACCCCGAGCTGGCCGCGGTGGCGCTGCGGCACCTGCGCAGCCAGACCACCGTGCTGGAGCCCCGCAAGATGTGGCCCTCGGGCGTGCAGTCGCTGGGGCGCCGCGGGCGCATCGCCGAGGGGGCCCGCGCCGAGCCCGGTCGGGCGCTGGCCATCGGTGAGGACCCGGCCTGGGGCGCGGCCGTCGGTGACGTGCTGCGCTCGGGGGTGCTCAGCGAGGAGGTCCTCGAGGGCTGCGTGCGCACCCTGTCGCGCTGGGGCTGGCCGGCCGGCCGCCCCGCGTGGGTGACGTGGCTGCCGGGCAGCGCTGACGGGTCGAGCACCGCGGAGGCCGTGGCGCGGGGGCTGGCCGAGCACCTCGGCGAGGTGGGGCGGCTGCGGGTGGTGCCCGCGCTGGTCGCCGTCCCCGGGGCACCCCTGGAGCCACCCACCCGCGACGGCGCCGGCCCGGCCCCCGCGTCCGCCGCTGCAGCGACCGCCCTGGCCCGGCTGGAGCTGTCGGACGAGGGCCGCGACGCGGTGGCCGCCTCCGGCGGGGCGCCGCTGCTGCTGGTCGACGCGACGACCCGCTCGGGGTGGTCCCTCACCGTCGCCGGCGCGCTGCTGCGCGAGGCGGGCAGCGGCCCGGTCTACCCGCTGGCCCTGCTCAAGCGGACCTGAGCCGCCGGGGCGTCACTGCCGGGCGTCACTCCAGGGTCTCCACGGCCAGCCGCACGACGTCGCCCGGGCCCACGCCCTCCGCCGTCCTGACCGCCTTCTTGACGGGCAGGACGTAGGCGCCGCCCTCGCGGCCCTCGGGGAAGACGGACGTCGTCCAGCGGCTGCCCCCGAGGGTGACGCGGACCTTCACCGCCCCGAAGCCCGCCCGCAGGCGGGGGACGTCGGCGATCTCGTCGGAGGCGTCCAGCGGCAGCCGGGCGAAGACCCACTCGTCGGTGCGCGACGCCCAGCGCCACAGCTCGGCGTCGAACTCGTAGCGCGCGCCCCCACCGACCATGCGGCCAGCCTGCCGCAGGACCCCGACGAGCGGTTGGCAAGATGGCGGTGTGCCCGACGAGCCCCGGAAGCCCCCGATGCTCGAGCCCCGCCCACCCGAGGGTCCGATGGAGCCCTACGGCTCCGTGACGCTGTCGCCGGAGCAGCCGGAGGTGCTCGTGATGACCGGTGAGGTCGACGTCGCCGTCAGCGACGGCGCCCTGGCGGAGCTGCCCGGGTGGGGCGGGGTCCGCGTCGTCGACATGAGCGCGGTGACCTTCATCGACTCCTCCGGCATGCGGCTGGTCGCCCAGGTGGCGCGCCTGGTGCGCCCCCACCGCCTCCAGGTCGTCGGGGCGCGCAAGCAGCCGCTGACGGCGCTGCGGCTCTTCGGCGCGGACCGGATCACCGACCTGGTGGAGGACTGACGAGCGCCGCGTGGACCGCGGCGGCGACCTCCTCGGCCCGCCCGGGCGCGTAGCGCTGCCGCGGTCCCAGGAAGAGGCGCAGCCCGTCGCCCCGCGAGCGCGGCACCAGGTGCAGGTGGACGTGGGGGACGGACTGGCTGACCACGTTGTTCAGGAGCAGGAGGGCGCCCTCCGCACCGGTGGCGCTCTCGACGGCGCGCTGCAGCGCCTGGCTGGTGTCGAGCCACTCCTGGGCCAGGTCGCGGGGCAGGTCGTCGTAGGTCTGCACGTGGACGGTGGGCACCAGCAGCACGTGCCCCGGGAAGAGCGGGTGGACGTCGAGGAAGGCGACCAGCCGGTCACTGCGGTGCACCTCGTGGGCCGGTGAGCGGCCCTCGACGATCGCGCAGAAGACGCAGGGCCGGTCCGAGCCGCGGGGGCTGTAGTCCTGGGGCACCGCCGTCACCTGCCCAGTGCGGCGCAGGTGATGCAGCGGGTCGCCGTCGGTCGTGCGAGCAGGCGGCCGAGTGCGATCGGGCCGCCGCAGCGGGCGCACGTGCCGAAGGTGCCGTCGGCGACGCGGGCGAGCGCCTCGTCGACCTCGCGGACGCGGGCCAGCTGGCGGTCGCGGACGGCGCTCGCCTGGGCGCGCTCGAAGGCGATGGTGGCGCCCTCGGGGTCGTGCTCGTCGTCGGTGTTGGCGCCCTCGGTGGCCTCGACGACGCCGGCGATGACCCGGTCCAGGTCGCGCACGGTGGCGAGCGCCGCGGCCCGCTCCGCCCGGAGCGCCGCCTCGACGCCGTCCAGCTCGTGGCTCACGGCCGGAGCATCGTCACGCCCGCGGGGGCGGTGCCGGCGTCCATCGCGCGCACGAGGTCCTCGACGCCGGCGGCGTCGGACAGCGGCAGCCACCGCTCGACCAGCGCGGCGGGGTCGAGCCGCCCGCTGGTGACCAGGCCCAGCAGCTCCGGGTAGGCACGGGCGTCCATGCCGTGGCTGCCCAGCAGCGACAGCTCGTGGCTGACCATGCGCGGCACCGGCACCACCGGGTCGGCGGCGAGCAGGCCCACCTGCACGTGCCGCCCGCGACGGGCCAGCGACAGCAGGCCGGCGGTCATCGTCTCGGGGCGCCCCGCGGCGTCGAGGCTGACGGCGGCACCGGCGGGCCGCACGCCGCGGACGGCCTCAGCGACCTCCGCGGGCGCCAGTCCGCGGGTGACGACGGCGGCCGCCGCCCCCAGCGCCGTCGCGCGCTCGAGGGCCGCCGGGTCGACGTCGGCGGCGACGACGTCCGCTCCGAGGGCCGCAGCGATCATCACCGCGGACAGGCCCACCCCGCCACAGCCCAGCACCAGCACCACCTCGCCGGCGCGCACCCGCGCCAGCTGAGCCAGCGCCCGGTGAGCGGTGGCGAAGCGGCAGCCGAGGAGCGCGGCGGCACCGGCGTCGACGTCGTCGGGGACCTCGACGAGGTTGGTGGCGGCGTCGTGCACCAGCACCTGCTCGGCCCAGGAGCCGTGGTGGGTGAAGCCCGGCTGCGTCTGCGCGCTGCAGACCTGGCCGTCGCCGGAGCGGCACTCGGCGCAGCGGCCGCAGGCGCACACGAACGGCGTCGTCGCGCGGCGCCCCACCCACGAGGGGTCGACGCCGGTGCCGACCGCGACGACGCGGCCCACCAGCTCGTGGCCCGCGACGTGCGGCCGGTCGGCGCTGACGGTGACGTCGCCGTCGTGCCCCGCCCAGGCGTGCACGTCGCTGCGGCACAGGCCGGTCGCCTCGACGGCGATGACCGCTGCACCGGGACCCGCCTCGGGGTCGGGCAGGTCCACCAGTGCGAGGGGGCCGTGGAAGGCGGTGTACTGCAGCGCGCGCACCGCCGGAGGCTACGTGCTGAGCTGCCCGGACGCGACGAGCGCGGCCTCGACGTGCAGGCGCGCAGACGGCAGCAGCGGGACGGGCGAGTCCTCCGGGCGCACCAGGAGCTCCAGCTCGGTGCAGCACAGCCCGACCGCCTGCGCACCGCGCTCGACGAAGTCGGCGACCACCGCCGCGACCGCCGCGCGCGTGCTGTCGGAGAAGACCCCGGCGCACAGCTCGCCGAAGACCGCCTCGTCGACCCGGGCGACCCCCGCGGCGTCGGGGACGACGACGTCGACGCCGCGGGCGGCGAGCCGCTCGGCGTAGAAGGGCTCGGTCATCGTGCCGCCGGCACCCAGCAGGCCCACGGTGCGTGCGCCGCGGGCGAGCGCGGCGTCGGCGACGACGTCGGCCAGGTGCAGCAGCCGCGCACCGCGCTCGGCCAGCGCGCGCTCCAGCGGGCCGACGGCCTTGTGCATGTAGTTGGTGGCGACCAGCACGAGGCCCGCTCCCCCGCCGGCGAGGGCGAGCCCCTCGCGGCGCAGCAGCTCGGCGGCCTCGTCCCACCGGCCGGTGAGCTGGAGCTCGCGCACGCCGGCGAAGTCGAGGCTGCGCACGAGGAGGTCGGCGCTGGCGAGCGGCGAGGCGGCCCCGCGGGCCTCGCGGACGAGCTCGTTCGCGAGGCGGTAGTAGAGGGCCGTCGACTCCCAGCTCATGCCGCCGAGGACGCCGATGGTGGTCGAGGGGGTGGTCGAGGAGGTGGCCGAGGGGGTGGACGAGGGGCTGGTCACCTCCTCACCGTGGGGTGTCGGAAGGGCGACCACCAGACCCGCGAGAGCCGGGTCTGCCACAAGCGCTGCTTGTGGGAAGGTGGGTCGGTGGATCCCCGTCGCCTCCTGGTGCTGCACGCGGTCGGCGAGACCGGCTCCCTGACGGCCGCCGCCGCCCACCTGGGCACCACCCAGCAGGCGGTGAGCCAGCAGGTGGCCCGCCTGGAGGCGGAGGCCGGGACGCCGCTGCTGGTGCGCCAGGGCCGGGGCAGTGCGCTCACGGAGGCCGGGCGGGTGCTCGCCGGCCACGCGGCGTCGCTGGTGGCCGTGCTCCGCACCGCCGAGGACGACCTCGCCGCCCTGGCCGGCCTGGTGCGCGGCCGCGTGGCGGTGGCGGCCTTCCCCACGGCCGCCGTCGCCGTCCTGCCCCCGGCGCTGGCGGCCCTGGCCGCACGGGCGCCCGGCCTGTCCGTGAGGTTCACTGAGCTCGAGCCGCCCGAGGCGGAGGTCGCGGTGCGCGCGGGTGACGCCGACGTCGCCCTGGTCTTCCGCCACGCCGGAGACCCCGAACCGCCCCCGGGCGACCTGCTGCGGCGCCCCGTCGGCCAGCACGCGGTGCACGCCGTCGTGCCCGCGGAGCAGCCGCTGCCCCGGCACCTGTCCGACCTGGCGGCACAGCCGTGGATCGCCGGGTGCCCGCGCTGCCGCGCGCACCTGGTGCGCTGCGCCGCGGCCGCCGGGTTCGTCCCGGACGTCCGTCACGAGACGGACGACCACGCCGCGGTGCAGGCGCTGGTCGCCGCGGGCCTCGGGGTGGCGCTCCTGCCGTCGTGGGCGCTGCTGGCCGGTGCGCGGGCGGGGACGGCGCACGGCCCGCTGGCGGGCGTCGACGAGCGCGTGGTCGAGGTGCTGGTGCGGCCCGAGGCCCAGCGGGTGCCCGCCGTCGCCGCGGTGGTGGCCGAGCTGGAGCGGGCCGTGGCTGCAGCCGGTCCGGCCGGTCCGGCCGGTCCGGCTAGGCCGTGAGGTACCAGACGCCCTCGTGGGCGCCGGCCGGCGAGCGGTCCGCGCGGGCGGCCGGCGCAGCCAGCCGCGCCTCGGTGGCGGCGGCGTCGCGCAGGAGGGCGGGCACGCGCTCGGCGGCGCAGCGGGCCTGGGCGCTGTCGGGGCCGTGCCGGCGCAGCACCTCGGCGGTGCGCTCCTCCACGCCCACCAGCTCCCCCGCGGGTCCGGTGGTCTGGTCGGCCCACACCAGCGCCTGGGCCACCGGGGTGCGGTGGCCCAGCTCGGCGTCGTAGCCGTCCAGGAGGTGGCGCAGACCGCGCTCAGCAGCGGTGAAGCGGGCGCCGGAGTGGTGGGCGACCAGCGCCACCACCTCCTCGGGCCACCCGGTGGCGCGCAGGTGCTGCGCGCCGTCGACGGGGTGG
The DNA here is from genome assembly GCA_022701985.1 of Actinomycetales bacterium. GTDB lineage: Bacteria > Actinomycetota > Actinomycetes > Actinomycetales > Quadrisphaeraceae > Quadrisphaera. The sequence goes on along the minus strand of JAKONK010000257.1, from coordinate 1,363 downwards.
AAGCCGTGGTCGACGAGCGGCGCCGCGTAGCCGATGTCGTGCAGCCAGGCCGCGGCGACGAGCACCTCGCCCGCGCGCTGCCCACCCGTGGGGGTCACGGCGGGGACGGCCTCACGGGCCCGGCGGGCCACGGCCCGCGTGTGCTGCCAGCGGTCGCCGCTGCCGGACAGGAGCAGCGCCGAGAGCAGCCGGGCACGGCCGACCAGCTCACCGGGACGAGCAGCGGCAGCCTGGGGGCGAGGCACGGACGCGAACCTAGACGGCTCCGGGCTGGACGTGAAGGGGGACAGCCCCGCGTCCCCCCTCCTGCACCCCGCGGTGGCCTGCCGCGACGCACCACCGCCGTGTGGTTCACGTCTTCCCGACGCCTCACGCGCGTGTGGTTCAAGCGCTTCCTACGCGCCTCCCGCGTGTGGTTCACGAGACGGCGACGCGCACCGCGCGTGTCATTCACGTCGTGCAGACGCGCTACACGGGTGCCAGTCATGTCACGAACACGCATCACACCGCTGGTGGCTACGGCTGGATGACGCGCTGCTACTCGTCATCTACTCGTTGAGACTCGCTGGTCGCGGCCGGCTGCGGGGGCGGAAGGGGTCGCCGCAGGGCAGGGTGGAGCGATGGAGACCAGGCTCTTGGGACGCAGCGGGTGCGCCGTGTCGGCGTACGCGCTCGGGACGATGACGTTCGGCAAGGAGACGGACGAGGAGGGCGCCCACGCCCAGCTCGACGCGTTCGTGGCGGCGGGCGGCACGCTCGTCGACACCGCGGACGTCTACAACGACGGCGTCAGCGAGGAGGTCATCGGCCGGTGGTTCGCCTCCCGGCCCGCCGACGTGACCGACCGCGTGGTCCTCGCCACGAAGGGGCGGTTCCCCACCGGCACCGGCGCCAACGACGTCGGCCTGTCGCGCCGCCACCTGTCCCGCGCCCTGGACGCCTCGCTGGGCCGCCTCGGCGGCTCCGTCGAGGCCGTCGACCTCTACCAGGTGCACGCCTGGGACGGGCTGACCCCGCTGGAGGAGACCCTGCGCTTCCTCGACGACGCGGTCCGCGCCGGCAAGGTCCACTACGTCGGTCTGTCCAACTTCACGGGATGGCAGGTGCAGAAGGTCGTGGCCCTGGCCCGCGAGCTCGGGCTGTCGGTCCCGGTGACGCTGCAGCCGCAGTACAACCTGCTCGCCCGCGAGGTCGAGCTGGAGGTCGTGCCCTCCTGCCTCGACGCCGGCCTGGGCCTGCTGCCCTGGTCGCCCCTGGGCGGCGGCTGGCTCACCGGCAAGTACCGCCGCGACCAGGCCCCCACCGGCGCCACCCGCCTCGGCGAGGACCCGGCCCGCGGCATGGAGGCCTACGGCCCCCGCTC
>JAKONK010000243.1 GCA_022701985.1 Actinomycetales bacterium | reverse complement strand
CGACCGTGCAGAAGAACACCGCCATGAGCGCGTCGTTGACCCAGTGGCCCAGGTCCATGACCAGCCCGCCGTCACCGAGGACCACCCCGGCGCTCGTGCCCCAGAACGCGGCGTACGTGCCGCCGGGCAGGTTCGCCCACACCAGCGCCGCCGCCGTCGCCACGAGCAGCAGGACGGCACCGCCGGACTCCGTGGACAGGAACCTGACCACGGGGGGTGACAGGTGCGGGACCGGGATGATCGTCCGCGACGCGGGTCCGGGACGTCCCGGGAGGGGGACCGCGGTCCCGGGGGGAGAGCTCACCGCGGCAGCATGCCCTCCCGCGGGCTCAGGCGGCGCGCGCTGCGCCCAGAGGGCGCTGGCGCGAGGGGGTCGTCAGCACCGCCGGCGCCGGGGAGACCGCCACCACCCGGGTGCGGCGCACCGACCGCTCGGCCGCCGTCGCGTCGCCGAAGCGCGCGCCGCGCCCGGCCACCAGCGGCGGGCCCAGCGGGTCGGCCGTGCGCCCCGCCGCAGCGGCGCGGACCGAGGTCGCGAGCAGCACCAGCACGAGAGCGCACACGGAGAAGAGCGACACCACCAGCACGACCACGACGACCACGTCCTCTGCGAGCCCGGGTCCCGAGCGCCCCGGCGTGCTCCCAGGCTCGCGCGGCCTGCCGAGACCCGGCACCCACCTGCCGGTGCGTCTCCTGGGAACCCCGCCATGGGGCAGCGGTCGGTCAGCGGCGTCGCAGGACGTGGTCGATGAGCGACCGCAGCTCCGCCGGCACCGCGGTCTCGCCGAGCTCCACGCGGCAGCCGTCGACCTCGACGTCGTAGCGGAACCTGTCGGCGCGCCCCGGGCTCGGGGCCCCGGCGGTCAGGGCCGCGAGGTCGACCCGACCGGCGAGGTCGCGCAGCTGCGCCGCCTGCTCGTCGTCGAGGTCGGCCGTGTCGGCCTCGCCGCGCACCACCACACCGGCGAACCCGCCGCTGCGCTCCACCCGCACCCGCACCCGTCCATGCTGGCCCACCGCGACCGACGCGCCAACCCAGTGCCCAGAGGTGTCGCAACACCGACCCGAGGTGTCGGAACCGGCCTCGTGTTGCGACGCGTCGCGCCGGGGTTCCGACGCAACGGGTCACCAGCGCAAGCCCGCTCGGCGCAGCTCGTCGCTGACCCACCTGACCACCTCATCCGGCTGCCTCATCACCTCACGCGAGGAGACCACCACCTGCACCCAGCCGTGGTGCTCGGTGCGCCGCCGGCGGCGGAGGTCGCGTTCGCGCTGCTCGTCGTCGGCGTGGTGGGGGCCGTCCACCTCCACGGCAACGCGCACCGACTCCCACTGCAGGTCCGGCCACACCTCGGCCCTGCCCTCCCGGGGCACGGGGGCCGCGAAGTGGCTGGGCTCCGGCACACCGGCTCGCACCAGGAGGAGCCGCAGCCGCGTCTCGACGGGGGAGCAGACCTCGTACCTCACCTGGTCGAGCACCCGCCGGGCCAGGGCCTGCTGCTCCGGCGGCAGCCGCTCCAGCGCTGCGAGCATCGCCGCGCGGTCGTCCCGCGACCGGCGCAGGACGCCGTCGCCCAGGGCCACGGCGCTCTCCTCGTCGAGCTCGCCGCACCGCTGGGCCCAGAGGTCCTCCGGTGACAGCACCCGCACGCCGCGCACCCGGTGCTCGCGCGTCTCGGGGTGCAAGCGGTCAGCCCTGACCCCGAACCCGGTCAGGTGCCGCGGCCGGACGCCCCGGGGCACAGCGACGACCGGGTCGCTCGACAGCGGGTCGGCCGCTCCGAAGGGGGTGGGGAGCGCCAGCGCGACGACGGCGTGGGGTCCGGTGCCGAGCGCTCCGGCCGGCGCGGCCAGCAGGGCGCACTGGAGCTGGACGAGCGGCGTCCACTCGACGCCTCGGCTGACGCGCACCCCGCGGTGGGGGGTTCGCAGGTCTGCGGCGCGGAGGCGGCGCGGGCTCGCGCCGAGGCGCAGCGCCTCCTCGACGGTGAAGGGCCTGTGCCGCAGCGACGCGGGCAGGGGTCCTGGAGGTCGTGACACCCGGGCACCGTGGCGCAGATCGCCGGTGCGCCGCTGGCGCTGTCCACAGGCCGACCTCCGGGCACGCCGGGACGCACCGCGCCGCTACCCGGGGGCGGGCCTGTCCATGTGCCCCGACCTGTCGGAACCCCGGCCCGTCGTGTCGGAAGCAGCGCTCCGTCGCGACCCGACGCGCCAGGGTTCCGACACCTGGCGCCACCAGGCCGGGTTCCGAGACGAGCCTGCGCCGGTCGGACCGACGCGGCCGGTCAGGGGAGGACGCCGACCTCCGACCAGGCCGACCGCACGGCCCGGTGCACCTCGGAGCCGTCGGCGTGGCCGAGCCGCTCAGCGGCCCGCAGGGTGGTCTGCGCGAACAGCGCGAAGGAGGCGGTGGCCGGCAGCGCGGCGTCGCGCAGCGCGTCGTACCAGACGCGACCGGCCACCTCCCAGGCCCGGCCGCCGATCCTGGTCGCCGCCAGGTGGAACGCCTTGTTCGGGATGCCCGAGTTGGTGTGGACGCCGCCGTCGTCGGCGGTGGTGACGAGGTAGTCGTCCATGTGGGCAGGCTGGCTGTCACGGCCCAGCTCGGGGGTGTCGTAGGCGGTGCCCGGCGCGGCCATGGAGCGCAGCGCCATGTCGGGGTGGCCGAGCAGCAGCCCCTGGCCGATGAGCCAGTCGGCCTCGTCGGCGCCCTGCCCGAGCGTCCACTGCTTCACCAGGGACCCGAAGACGTCGGACACCGACTCGTTCAGCGCCCCGGACTGCTGGCTGTAGACCAGCTGCGCCTCGTCGTCGGTGACCCCGTGGGCCAGCTCGTGGCCGATGATGTCGACGGCGACGGTGAAGCGCGCGAACACCTCGCCGTCGCCGTCGCCGAAGACCATCTGGCGACCGTCCCAGAAGGCGTTGTCGTAGCCCTCGCCGTAGTGCACGAAGCCCCGCAGCGGCAGGCCCTCGTCGTCGATGGAGTCGCGGCCGTAGGCCTGGCGGAACAGGTCGAAGGTGGCGCCGAGGCCGTCGTGCGCCTCGTCGGCGGCCGCGTCACCGGTCGGTGGGGCACCCTCGGACCGCACGACCACGGCGGTGGAGAGGTCCTCGCTGCCGCGGCAGTCGTAGATGGTCCGCGACGGCTGCGCCCCCGCCCGGGCGTGGGCCACCAGCGGGCGGGGCCGGCCGCGGCGCAGCAGCGCGTTCTGGGCGCGGGAGGACCGCAGCGACGCGTCCAGCGACAGCGTGCGCAGCGCCATCTCGCGCTGCGGCTCGCTGCCGCGCAGCACGAGGTGCTCGAGCATCACCGGGGGGAGGAAGCAGGCCATGGGACATCGTGGCGCCGACCACCGACAGTCCCCACCCGAGCCGGCGACGCGCCGACGACGAGCCGCCGACAGGCCGCCGCCGGCCCGCGCGGATCGCGCGACACGCCTGCGCGAGGGGCCCCTCGGGCGCGACCATGGACCCGTGTCCACGGCCGTCCGCGCCACCGCTCGCGCCACCGCCCGCCCCGCCACCCGCGACGCCCTGCTGCGGGTGCTCGGCGACCCCGCGCTCGCGTGGGTCCGCCACCAGGTGCTCGCCCGGCTGGACGACGACGGCGCGGGCGAGGTCTCCGGCGTCCTGCAGCTCCTCACCGCGACCCCGACCCAGCGCACCGCCGCGGCGGGGCTGCTCGGCCCGGGTGCGGTGCGGGGCACCCGGGTGGCGGTGCCCGTGGCAGACCTGGAGCAGCTGCTGGCGGAGGTCGTCGGCTGGGACCAGGGGCTCGCCGCCGCCGTGCGCCTGCTGGAGTGTCCGCCCGAGCCCGAGCCCGAGCCCGAGCCCGAGCCCGAGCCCGCAGCCGAGCCCGAGCCGGTGGCCGCCGCCCCCGCCCCCGTGGCGCCCGTGGCGCCCGTGGTGGTGCTGCCCGAGACGCGGGGCGTCCCCGCCGCGGCGCCGGCTCCTCCGGTCCCGGCGCCCGCCCGGAGGCACAGGGCTCCCGCGCGCGAGCTCGACGGCGCTGCCGCGGACGCCGCGGGCCTGGAGCTGGTCGACGTCGTCCTCGCCCTCGGGCTGCCGCTCGACCACCCCGACGCTCCCGGCCTGCAGCCGTCGGGGGGCCCGGCGCGCCCCGTGGTCCTGACGCTCCACGGGCTGCGGAGCACCCCGCCGAGGTGGCACCCGGCCCCCGCGGGCGGTGTGGTGTGGGTGTGCGCGACGCCCTCGGTGCTCGCGGCCGCGGCGGCGGGGCCCAGCGGCCCGGTGGTGTGCCTGGACCCCCAGGCCACCAGCGGCGCCAGCGACCCCGCCTGGCCCGGCGAGGCGGTGGCGCTCGTGCTCGACGGCCTGCGGGGCGCCGGCTGGGAGCTGCGCCTGAACGGCGGGGCCGGTCCGGAGGGCGGGGTGCTCACCGAGCTGCTGGCCACCGAGCTGGGAGCGCTGCCGTGGCGCACCCCTGACGCCGACCCCGCGCTCGCCGCGGGGGACCCCCTCGCCGCCGCCGAGACCGGCACCCCGCTGCTGGTCCAGCTGGTCGCCGACGTCCGCGGCGCTGTGGGCGTCCGTCCCCGCTGAGCCCTCAGGTGGCGGTGACGCCGGTGATGCCGGTGACGGCGGTGACGGCGCGGAAGCGCACCACGGTCCCCGCGGGGAACGCCCCGGCGGCGTCGAGGTGGTGCTCGGCCACGCAGGCGACCACCGGGTAGCCGCCCGTGACCGGGTGGTCGGGTCCGAACAGCACCGGCTGGCCGTCGGGCGGCACCTGCAGCGCTCCGCGGACCGTCCCCTCGCTGGGCAGCTCGCCCGACCCGCCGTCGGCGCGCCGCAGGGGCAGCGCCCCCTCCAGCCGGGCGCCCACGCGGTCGGTGCGCTCCGTGACCCGCCACTCCTGCTCGAGCAGGAGGCGCACGGAGGCGGGCTCGAACCAGTCGTCGCGCGGACCGAGCACCACGTCGAGCACCCGCTCCGGGTCGGGCTCGGGCCCGGCGTGGCCGCTGTGATCGGCGTGGACGGCGACGGACCCCTCCAGCCACCGGCCCCCGGGGCCGAGGCCGAGCAGGGCCCCGGCCAGCAGCGGCTCCGGCCCGAGGCCCGCCAGGACGTCGCGCGCGGCGCTGCCGAGCACCAGCGGGACGTCGAGGCCGCCGCGCACCGCCAGCACCGACGGTGCTCCGCCGGGGAGCTCCAGCACGTCGCCGTCGTCGAGCGCCAGCGGCAGGCCCGGCGCGGTGCACCGGGCGGCGCCGGTGACGGCCACCACCACCGGTCCGCGGGCCCTCACGACGAGGCGGCCGGCCGCCTCCAGCGCGGGGGCTCCCGCGGCGTTCCCCACGGCCCGGTTCGCGCGGCGCAGCGCTGCGCGGTCGCGGGCCCCCGAGGCGGAGACGCCGAGGTCGGAGCGGCCCGGGCGGCCCAGGTCCTGGACCAGGGTCGAGGGCCCGGGGTCGACCACCTCCAGCCCGCGCACGACCCCTGCAGAGGAGCGGACCTCGCGCGGCGCCGCGGCCGTGCGGCTGCTCGGCGCCGGGGGAGAGCCCGTGACGTCGACGAACCGCACGCGCGCCCCGGGGCGCAGCAGGGCGGGCGGGTCGCGCTCGACGTCCCACACCGGCAGGTCCGTCGTGCCGAGCAGCTGCCACCCGCCGGGGCTGGCCCGCGGGTACACCCCGCTCAGCTCCCCGGCCAGGCCGACCGCCCCGGCGGGCACCCGGGTGCGCGGCGTGGGGCGCCGGGGCACGCGCAGGGCCGGGTCGCCCCCCGCCAGGTAGGCGAAGCCCGGTGCGAACCCGGTGAACGCGACGGACCAGTCGGTGCCGGTGTGGGCGCGCACGACCCCGGCCTCGCCGAGACCGGTGAGGCGGGCGACCTCGGCGAGGTCCTCGCCGTCGTACCGGACCGGCACCTCGACGACGTCGCCGCCTGCGCCTCCCGGCTCGTGCCCGCGAGCCGCGGCAGCGGCCAGACGGCCCTCCAGCTCGTGGGCCAGGTCGCCGGCCAGCTGCCCGGCACGGCGGAGCTCCCGGCCCGAGGCCCAGCGCAGCAGCAGGGTGCGCGCGGCAGGCACCACCTCGACGACGCCGGGCAGCGGCTCGCGAGCCAGCGCAGCACGCAGGGCCAGCACGGCGTCGAGGTCGGCGAGCTCCACGAGCACCGCCGCCGAGCCGACCGGCAGGAGCCTCACCCGGCGGCGCTCGCGACGCCCACCACGAACGGGCTGACCTCGACGCCCGCCGCCTCCAGCGCCGCGCGCACCGCCCGCGCCGTGCGGACGGCGCCGGGGGAGTCGCCGTGCACGCAGACCGACTCCACGGGGCCGGCCGCCGTCTCACCGCGGGCGAGCGCCACGGCGCGGGCGGCCACCTCACCGGGATCAGTGATGACGGCCCCCGGCAGGCGGCGGTCGAGCAGCGCACCGTCCGGTGCCAGCGCGCGGTCGGGGAAGCCCTCGGCCACGGCCCGCAGGCCCGCCGCCCGGGCCAGGTCCAGGAACGCCGACCCGGCCAGCCCCACCACCGGCAGCGAGGGGTCGAACCGCAGCACCGCCTCGACGACCGCCTCGCCGTGCTCCCCGCCCTCGGCGGCGGCGTTGTACAGCGCCCCGTGCGGCTTGACGTAGCGGACAGCGGTCCCGCAGGCGCGCGCGAGGCCCGCCAGGGCCCCCAGCTGGTAGAGCACGTCACCGACCAGCTCGGCGCGGGTGGCGTCCAGGCGCCGGCGCCCGAAGCCGGCGAGGTCGCGGTAGGCCGGATGGGCTCCCACGACCACGCCGCGTCGGGCGGCCGCGGTGCAGGTGGCCAGCATCGTGGCGGGGTCACCGGCGTGGAAGCCGCAGGCGGTGTTCGCGCTGGTGACGACGTCGAGCAGGGCGTCGTCGTCGGTCAGCGACCACCGGCCGAAGCCCTCCCCGAGGTCGGCGTTGAGGTCGACGCGCA